>JAFYWG010000043.1 GCA_017558115.1 Alistipes sp. | reverse complement strand
GCCTATGGATGTATATGTAGCCTACTTGTTGAAGGCGTGTCTCTGCAAGGATCTCGACAAGATGGAGAACCTTGGTTTGTATGAGGTATTGCCCGAGGATTTGGCGCTTTGTGAGTTTGTTGATCCTTCTAAGATTGACATGCAGCAGATTTTGCGCGATGGTATTAACTTAATGATTAAGGAGAGCTAATTATGGGATTGCGTAAATTTGTAGATAAGATTAAGCCCACCTTCTCTGAGGGTGGTAAGCTAAGTTTCTTGCACTCGACATTTGGCGGTTTTGAGACTTTCCTTTATGCTCCAAACATCGTGACTAAGCGCGGTGCTCACATCCGCGACTGTAACGACATCAAGCGTGTGATGATCACCGTTGTTGTGGCTCTTATCCCCGCTTTGTTGTTTGGCATGTACAACCTCGGCCGTTTGGCTGGCGTAGAGGGTGTGTTCGACGCATTCCTCTATGGTTTGATCGAGATGTTGCCCATGATCGTTGTATCATACGGTACAGGTCTCGCTATCGAGTTTATCTTTGCAGAGCGTCGTAAGCACGAGGTATACGAGGGCTTCCTCGTTTCTGGTCTTCTCATCCCTATGGTTATGCCTATTGGTGTACCCCTTTGGATGGTTGCTGTGGCTACTGCTTTTGCCGTTATCATCGGTAAGGAGGTATTCGGTGGTACAGGTATGAACGTCTTCAACCCCGCGTTGTTGGCTCGTGCCTTTGCATTCTTTGCATACACTCCCCAGATGTCTGGTGAGAATACATGGTTCTCAAGCAGCTCAATCCACAAGTTCTTGGGTATGGATGTTGCTCCCGTAGCAACCTCAACCGGTGCTACTCCATTGGCAAATCTTGCTGACCACGGCCAGCTCTCAGATGTTGCTACAGATCAGGTGGTAGCTCCTATGCTCCAGAATATCTCTGTTTCTGACGCATTCTTCGGCTTTATCCCCGGTTCTATCGGCGAGACTTCAACATTTGCTATCCTTATCGGTGCAGCTATCTTGCTCTTTACGGGCGTAGCTTCATGGCGCATTATGTTGACTGTATTTGCTGGTGGTTTGGCTATGGGTTATGTATTCCAGGCAGTTGGCATGACTGACTACCCAGCATACTACCACCTCATCGTTGGTGGCTTCGCGTTCGGTGCTGTGTTCATGGCTACTGATCCCGTTACATCGGCTCAGACAAACACTGGTAAGTGGATTTACGGTTTGATGGTTGGTGCTTTGGCAGTCCTCATCCGCGTTATTAACCCCGCTTACCCCGAGGGTATGATGCTTTCAATCCTCTTTATGAATGCTTTGGCTCCGCTTATCGACTACTTCGTTGTTGAGCGTAACATTGCACGTCGTAAGAAGCTAATCAAGAACGTTAAATAATCTGAGAAGCTATGGCAATTAATAAGAATTCAAATGCATATATCATCATCTACACAGTTGTGATGGTGGTTATCGTGGGTGCTTTGCTCGCGTTCTTGGCTACGTCGCTCAAGGATAAGCAGGCTCAGAACGTTCTTAACGAGCAGCAGAACTCTATTTTGAAGGCCTTTGGTGAGCCCGATGCAGACTTCAACGAGGTTGTGACTATCGGTAGCATTACCAATGGTCAGTTCGTGGCAGTTGAGGATGGCGCAGCAACTTTTGAGTTGATTAGCGACCGTAAGAAATTGGCTGATGCTAAGGACAACCTCCCTATCTTCAAGATGGAGAAGGATGGTGTTGTTAAGTATGTACTCCCTATCGTAGGTAAGGGTCTTTGGGGCGACATTTGGGGTTTTGTTGCTTTGCAGCAGACTGAGAATAATGCCGTTATCACTGGTATCGTTATGGACCATGCGGGCGAGACTCCAGGTCTTGGTGCTGAGATTGCAACCGAGAAGTGGCAGCAGAAGTTTAATGGTAAGACTCTCTATGATGAGGCTGGTGTTTTTGCAGTTCGCATGCAGAAGGGTGGTGCTCAGAATGAGTATCAGGTAGATGCTATCACTGGTGGTACTAAGACTTGTGATGGTGTAAACGCTATGTTGGAGACATCTATCGGTAAGTATGAGTCGTTCCTCCTCGGTGTAGCTGTTGAGGCTGAGTCTGACGTTGAGTGTGAGAAGTGTGCTTCATGCCCCGAGCGTGAGACATGCGAGAAGCAGTGTGACGAGTGCACAGAGTGTGAGAAGCAGTGTGACAAGCAGTGCTGTAGCTCATGTGAGGATAAGAATGTTGAATCTATTAAAGGTGAGGAGGAGTAAGCTATGAAATTGAGTAAGAATTTTACTAATCCTTTGGCAGCCAACAATCCCGTTATCGTTCAGATCTTGGGTATTTGCTCGGCTTTGGCCGTAACTGTAAAGTTGGAGCCTGCATTTGTTATGGGTCTCTCTGTAACCTTCGTAACAGCATTCTCTAACCTTTTGATGTCTTTGTTGCGTAATGGTGTGCCATCGCGTATTCGTATCATCGTTCAGTTGGTTGTAATCGCAACATTGGTTATCGTTGTAGACCAGTTCTTGCGTGCCTATATGTATGATGTCTCAAAGCAGCTCTCTGTATACGTTGGTCTTATCATCACCAACTGTATTGTGATGGGTCGTGTCGAGGCCTTCGCTTTGGGTAACAAGCCTTGGGCGTCGTTCGTTGATGGTGTCGCAAACGGTTTGGGCTACACCATCATCTTGGTTATCGTAGCATTCTTCCGTGAGCTCTTGGGCTCTGGTACTCTCTTCGGTATGACTATTATTCCCGAGGACTGGTACATCGCAAATGGTGGTTTCTACTCGAATACAGGTTTGATGCTCTTCCCACCGATGGCACTTATCATCGTAGGTTGCATCATCTGGATTCATCGTACTATTAACAAGGATCTTCAGGAAAAATAGGAGGGTAGCATATGTTAAATTTGTTTATTAATTCGGCGTTAATTGAGAACATGGTCTTCGCATACTTCTTTGGTATGTGTTCATATATCGCCGTTTCTAAGAGCGTAAAGACCGCGTTGGGCTTGGGTGCTGCTGTTACCTTCGTACAGGTTATGACTGTGCCCTTGAACTACTTGCTTAATCAGTATGTGCTCTCTCCCAATGTGTTGGGCGAAGGTATCGACTTGAGCTTCTTGTCGTTCATCCTCTTCATCGCCGTTATCGCTGCATTCGTGCAGTTGGTGGAGATGATTGTCGAGAAGTTCTCTCCTTCGTTGTACAACCAGTTGGGTATCTTCTTGCCCCTTATCGCTGTAAACTGTGCCATCATGGGTGGCTCACTCTTTATGCAGCAGATGGTGGGCACTGAGATTAACAACGTTGGTGACTCTATCGTCTATGGTCTCGGTTCTGGTATTGGTTGGTGGTTGGCTATCGTTATGATGGCTGCTATCCGCGAGAAGATTGAGTACTCACACGTTCCTGCAGCGATGAAGGGCCCCGGTATCGCATTTATCATCACTGGTTTGATGGGTATCGCCTTCATGATCTTCTCAGGTATTAACTTGGATAAGTTGGGTGACCTCAAGCCAAAGGCCGCAGAGCCAGTTAATGAGGCTGTAGTTGAGACAGTTGTTGAGACTGTAGACTCAGAATATGATATTGATATGGCAGAGGACCAGGAGGCTGAGCCATTTGATACAGACGTGAATAACCTTTAAAAAGAGTATATAATATGGAAATTATTATCTATGCAGTAGTTGCCTTTTTGGTGGTGACACTCGTGTTGGTGGCGCTACTCCTCTTTGCAAAGGCAAAGCTCACCTCGTCGGGTGCCGTTAAGATCGACATCAACGAGGGTGGCAAGGTGCTCGAGGTTGCTTCGGGCTCAACATTGCTCAACACACTCTCTGAGCAGGGTATCTTCCTTCCCTCAGCATGTGGTGGTAAGGGTGCTTGCGGTCAGTGCAAGTGCCAGGTTGTAGCTGGCGGTGGCGAGATTTTGCCCACCGAGCGTGGCTTCTTCAACCGCCGCGAGATCAACGAGGGCTGGCGCCTTGGTTGTCAGGTAAAGGTTAAGGAGGATATGCAGATTAAGGTTCCTGCATCTGTATTGAGCATCAAGAAGTGGGAGTGCGAGGTTGTATCTAACAACAACGTGGCTACCTTCATCAAGGAGTTCGTGGTTAAGCTCCCCGAGGGCGAGCACCTCAACTTCCGTAGTGGTGGTTACATCCAGATCGACGTTCCTGCAATCACTGTTGACTATAAGGACATCGACGTAGATCCCGAGTACCGCGAGGACTGGGAGAAGATGGGTGTCTTCAACCTTAAGATGGTTAACCCCGAGCCTCAGGTACGTGCATACTCATGTGCTACATACCCCGCTGAGGGCGATATCATCAAGCTCAACGTACGTATTGCAACTCCTCCATTCGACCGCGCTAAGAACGATTGGATGCCAGTGAACCCTGGTGTATGTTCTTCATACATCTACTCACTCAAGCCCGGCGATAAGATCATCATGTCAGGTCCTTTCGGTGAGTTCTTCCTCCCCGACAACCTCTCAGATGATCAGGAACTCGTATTCATCGGTGGTGGTGCAGGTATGGCGCCTATGCGTTCACACATCATGCACCTCTTCAAGACCCTCAAGACTGGCCGTAAGGTTAACTTCTTCTACGGTGCACGTTCACTCAAGGAGGCCTTCTACCTCGATGACTACTACCAGATTGAGAAGGAGTTCCCCAACTTCAAGTTCCACCTCGCCCTCGACCGTCCCGATCCCGTGGCAGACGAGGCTGGTGTACCTTATGTTGCAGGCTTCGTACACAACGTTCTTTACGAGACATATCTCAAGAACCACGACGAGCCAGAGGGCATCATCTACCTCATGTGCGGTCCTCCAATGATGGCACAGTCGGTAGTAAACCTTCTCGACAGCCTCGGAGTGCCTGAGGAGAATATCTTGTTTGATAACTTCGGCGCATAATTTTCTTGTGATAGCGGCGCATCTGCGACGCTTCAATCAAAGCCCTGAATGGGACGTACATCAAAGTACTACCCATCCAGGGCTTTTTCATGTCAGCGCCACATCTGCACCACTCTGACAAGAAAATTCCGGTTGTGAAGCTTGGAAACTACCCATCGACGGCATTTTTGCCGAGTGTAGCACTCGGCGCCCTTCTGACGCGAAATATCGGTCGTGGGGCTTGGAGCAGTTGTACCATTTAAAGAGTTTAGAGAGTTTAAGGAATTTAGTGCATTAGGCACAGTCACCCTAAACTCCCTAAACTCCCTATCTTCCCTATCTTCCCTATCTTCCCTATCTTCCGCAATCAATGCTTGCTATCGCTTCGTCCGTTCGTCAGTTCCTCGTTTTGTCGAAGATTCTTTACGACAAACAGCTTTACTATTTATATATAGTATCCCCGTCTCTCAAAAAAAAAAGTTGGCGCGAAATGAGCAGCGTGCCAACTTTTTTTATATCTTTGCACCAGCATTGGTTCTCTTGGGCACACGGCCCAACAGAGATTAAAAGGGAATCGGGTGAAAATCCCGGACAGTTCCCGCTGCTGTGAGTCTCACAGAGCTCTACGACATCATATTGTCACTGAGGCGTTTACCTTGGGAAGGCATCGTAGAGCGAGACAAGTCAGAAGACCTGCCAAAGCAATTTTTTACGAGATTGTGCCTGCGGCGAATGGGCTGGTCTGCGACTTGAGTTTTTCAGGTTTACATACTTTTGGGCAATAGGTCCGATATTGGTGTATGCTCACATAAGCCATAATAGCACCCAAGCCCCACCGCCACATTAAGCCATCTCGTAGTGTTAAAGTTTACGGAGAATGACCTTTTAACAACAACATTATGAGAAAGACTATTCTTTTGGCAGTGGGCGTAGTGGCTATGCTCGCAGCAATGGTAGGATGCTCCTACGACGATGAGGCAATCTGGAACGAGATTGAGAATGTGAAGGATCGAGTTGAGACGCTCGAAGAGTCGGTAATCAAGACCAACGAGGATATCGCTGCTCTGCAGACTATCGTCAATGCGCTGCAGAAGAGCCTCTATGTTGTGTCGGTGACTCCTACCGCAGAGGGATACACTATTGTATTCTCGGATGGTACCACTGCCGAGATTAAGAACGGCAAGGATGGCGCGAATGGCGCAAATGCCCCCGTTATCTCCGTGAAGCAGGATGCTGATGGTAACTACTATTGGACCATGGATGGAGAGTGGTTGTTGGTTGATGGTGAGCGCGTTAGAGCAAATGGTATCGATGGCAAGGATGGTGCTAATGGCGAGAATGGTATCGATGGCGAGGATGCTGTAGCTCCACAGGTGCGTATTAACGGCTTGACCAAGGAGTGGGAAATCTCTACTGATGGCGGCATGACATGGGTTTCGACAGGTGTCGTAGCCGAGGGTAAGGATGGTGCAAATGGCGACTTGTTATTTAAGTCCGTTGACACCTCGCATCCCGACTATGTGGTTATAACATTGGCGGATGGCACAGAGTTGCGCCTTGCACGCTACGATGAGCGCGCACCCAAGTTTATAATTGTCGATGCCCATGAGGTTGCAGAGGTGGCCTTTGGTACAACCGCAGAGTTTGTGGTTGATGCTGACAATATCGCTGATTATGTGGTTAATACGCCCGAGGGATGGAGAGCTGCCTATGCCGAGAATATTCTTGCTGTGACCGCCCCCGCAGAGGATATGTGTCACTACGATGTGGAGGGCGTGATTGCCATTACTGTGGTTTCAGAGGAGGGTAAGAGCCTTATCGTGAAGCTTCGTGTGGTGGCCGTTGAGGCCGAGGATGAGCTTCCCTACGAGTTGCGCATATTGACCTTTGAGGATGAGGATGCACGTTTTGAGCCATACACCCTGGACTACGCAGGTGTGGATATTACAACATGGAGCGACCTTGTGGATGACCCACAGTATGGTGGTCCGCTAACGTATGGCGACTATATGTCGGCGATGTACACATGGTGGGATGAGGCCAATACGGAGCTTATGCACATCTTTCCCGACAACTACGCATACTGCTACTGGGGTGGTGGCCACGCCATCTCGAACTACTGGGGCGAGGGCTTTACCGATGAGGATAGAGACAAGCATATTGCAAAGTACTATGGTGAGGACTATGTCGCGGATAATGCAGGCAACGACACTATGCTCGGCTGGTTCAACCTCCAGATGATGATCCCTGTAGCACCACACTCGGGCGACAACTTCGTGGTGCACTATGGCTACAAAGACTTCTACTCGTATGTGGAGAACCTGCCCGAGCTTATCTTTGCCGATGGCGAGGCTCGCGTTATAGACCATATGTACATCACAAACACCAACTACACGCTCAATCAGTTCTATATGGGTGTTAAGAGCGAGGCGGGTAATAGCTTCGGTGGCAACTGGACAGGCTTGACCGAGGATGCGTGGCTGAAGATTGTGGCGCAGGGCTTCGATGATGTCGCTGCAGATGCCTATGCCGAGCCTGTATCGGAGGTGGAGTTCTACCTCGTAAATGGTCTCAACGTGGTTGAGGATTGGCAGAAGTGGGATTTGTCATCGTTGGGTGCGGTGGCTAAAGTACGCTTCAACTTCCTCTACTCCGAGGAGATGGGTGGCCGCTATGGCTTTACTATCCCTGGCTATTTCGCCTACGATGACGTAGCTGTACGCTTTGATAAATAACAGATAATGAGAAGAGTTTTAGAATTTTTGTTTTTATGTGTGATGGTTGTAGTCGCCTCGTCGTGCAATATCGACGAGGAGATTACGGCCTCTTTGCCTCCAAAGATATACCTCGATAGCGACTCTGGTGTCTATACCGTGAAGCAGGGCCGCGAGGTGATTATTGCACCATCCTACGAGTCTGCTGAGAACGCTACATATCGCTGGACTATGGATGGCCGTTTGCTTGGCAATGAGGCCTCCTTAACCTTCTCGCGCGAGAAATTGGGTGAATACTATATTATCCTTACGGTTACTACAGATGCGGGAACGGATAGTGAGGAGTTACGTGTGGATGTTGTGGAGTTGGAGGTGCCAACCGTCTCTATCGCCGGCAAGGAGTCGATCATGATGGCTGTGGGTGGCGAACTAAGCCTTAATGCCACCATTCGTGAGACATCGCTCGAGACATTATTCTACTGGAGTGTCAATGGCGAGAGGGTAGCTGAGGATTTGACCTACACCTTCAACGCTTATGAGGTGGGTAGATATGAGATTACCGCAAGCGCCTCAAATGAGGATGGTGAGCATAGCGATACTATCGTTGTGGATGTTGTCAACCCCGAGGACATGCCCTTTGAGTGGGAGTTTGAGCGCGAGGCGTACCATACCGTTGCGGGACGAAAACTCTTAATAAAGCCCTCTAAAACCGTTGAGCTGGAGGAGAGTGTAAATTACAATTGGTTAGTCGCGGAGAGTGGTCAGGAGGGTGATGCTGAGCAGTTTGTGTTTGTTGCAGATACTGCTGGCGAATACCACATCACTGCTACCGCTACTGCAGAGCGTGGTGGCGAAGATGTAACTATCAGCCACGACTTTGTCATTACGGTCTACGAAGAGGGCGCCTTCTATCGCACTGCAAGTGGTTCATCTAAAGCCGATTGGAACAAGGTGTTTGACTATACCCCTGCCCCTGGTCAGTTTATCAATGAGCTAAAGACAGGAGGCTTCGATGGCACGCAGACAACGCGCGAGGCTGCAATAGCCTATGCTGAGGCGCGTATGGGAGAGGTTGATAGAGATGGTAACCCCTATCCTAACTGGGTATCGTTGGGTGGCTTTGGTGGCTATATCGTTGTGGGCTTTGACCACAGCATCGACAACTCTGGCGACTACGATCTCGGTATCCTTGGTAACTCCTTTAGCGGCTCATCGGAGCCTGGCGTAGTGTGGGTTATGCAGGATGAGAATGGAAATGGCGAACCCGATGATACATGGTACGAGTTGGCTGGCTCGGAGACGGGCAAGGCCTCGACCATTCAGAACTACGCCGTTACGTACTACCGCCCAAGCGGTGCAGGCATGCCCGTGCAGTGGACCGATAACCTCGGCAACAGCGGTGAGGTAGACTACCTCAAGCAGTTCCATCGCCAGGACTTCTACTATCCTCTTTGGATTGAGGAGGATAGTTATACTCTCACAGGTACATGCCTTGAGCCCCGCAACTACGACGCCTCGGGTAATGGCTCATATTGGGTAAATGCCGAGTACGATTGGGGTTATGTCGATAACTTCAGCCCCGTAGATCGTATTGGCGAGGGCGATAATAGTAATGCTTTGGCTAATATCAACTACTTCAAGATTGAGAATGCCATAGATTGCGACGGCGAGCCTATTGACCTCAAATATGTCGACTTTGTGAAGGTGCAGTGCGCCGTAAATGCCAAGAGTGGCTGGTTGGGAGAACTCTCAACCGAGGTCTTTGGTTTCTATGATTATAATATGAAGAGATAGTCTATTATGGCGAAATATATTAGGTTAACGTGTGCCCTTGTGCTCATACTTACCACTTCGTGCATGAAGTGGGAGTATGGCATTGAGGAGGAGTTTGACACCTCGGCCTCGGGCGAGGGTCTCTTCATATGCAACGAGGGTAACTTCCAGTATGGCAATGCCACACTCTCGTACTACGATCCCGCGACTAAGACGGTGCAGAACGAGGTCTTCTATCGTGCAAATGCCATGAAGTTGGGCGACGTAGCTCAGTCGATGATTATTCGCGACGGCATAGGCTGGGTGGTGGTGAACAACTCTCACGTGGTATTTGCCATCGACATCAACACCTTCAAGGAGGTGGGACGCATCACAAACCTCACTTCGCCACGCTACATACACTTCCTCTCGGATGAGAAGGCCTACATCACGCAGATATGGGATAACCGCATATTTATCGTCAACCCCAAGCGCTACGAAATTACGGGCTACATCGAGATTCCGAACATGACCATGGAGAGTGGCTCTACGGAGCAGATGGTGCAGTATGGTAAGTATCTATATGTCAACTGCTGGTCGTATCAGAATCGCATTATAAAGATTGACACCGAGACAGATACCGTTGTTGATGAGCTTGAGGTAGGCATCCAGCCCACCTCGCTCGTTATGGACTGCAACAACAAACTATGGACCGTTACAGATGGTGGCTACGAGGGCTCGCCCTATGGCCATGAGGCACCCTCGCTCTACCGCATCGATGCCGAGACCTTCACCATAGAGAAGCAGTTTAAGTTCGACTTTGGCGATTGGCCCTCGGAGGTGCAGCTTAATGGCACGAAGGATAAGATTTATTGGCTCAACGACGACGTGTGGGAGATGGATGTTACGGCAGACCGCGTCCCCGTGCGCCCCTTTTTGCCCTACAACGGCACGCTCTACTACGGCCTTACCATATGTCCTCGCACAGGCGATGTATATATCGCCGATGCCATAGACTATGTGCAGCAGGGCATGGTATATCGCTACTCGAAGGATAAGGAGCTCCTCGATAGCTTCTATGTTGGTATCATCCCTGGCGCCTTCTGCTGGAAATAACCCTGCGAACTATGCGACAACTACTACTCATATTTTCTATATTGCTTGTGCCATATCTTGCTGTGGCTCAGGAGGAATACGACACTAAGGATTGGGCGCGTAAAGGCTTGCATATCCCCGAGGTTGCAGTCTATGGCAACCGCCCCATCAAGGAGATAGGCACGCAGCAGACCAAGTTCGACACGTTGGCGCTCAAGGAGAATATATCGCTCTCTATGGCCGATGTGCTTACCTTCAACTCGGCAATCTTCGTCAAGAGCTATGGCCGTGCTACGCTCTCTACCGTCGCCTTTCGTGGTACTTCGCCCTCGCATACGCAGGTGTCGTGGAATGGCATGAAGATAAACAACCCGATGCTCGGTATGACCGACTTCTCGATGATACCCTCATATTTCATCGACGATGCCTCACTCCTGCATGGTACATCCTCGGTTAACGAGACGGGAGGTGGCCTCGGAGGTTCTGTTAAACTATCCACCAAGCCCGCACAGTCGCGCGGCTTCGGCTTGCAGTATGTGCAGGGCATAGGCTCGTTCAAGACCTTCGATGAGTTCCTACGCCTAACCTATGGCAACGACCACTGGCAGGTCTCTACGCGTGCCGTATACTCATCCTCGCCCAACGACTATAAATACCGCAACCACGACAAGAAGGTCAATGTCTACGATGAGGATATGAACATTATAGACCAGTACTATCCCGTCGAGCGAAACCGCAGTGGCTCGTATAAGGATCTGCACATCCTGCAGGAGGTATACTACAATACGGGGAAGGGCGACCGCCTCGGCCTAAATGCCTGGTACATAAACTCTAATCGCGAACTTGCGATGCTCACGGTAGACCATGGCGATGCCACCGACTTCGAGAATCGCCAGCGTGAGCAGACCTTCCGTGGTGTCTTCTCGTGGGACCATGTGCGTAGCAACTGGAAGCTCGGCGCTAAGGCGGGTTATATCTACACGTGGATGGCTTACGACTATAAGCGCGATGTGGGCAATGGCACTATGGCACATATGACGCGCTCACGTAGCCAGATTAACACCTTCTACGGTCAGGTGGAGGGTGAGTACTACATCGGTAGCCAGTGGCTCTTTACTGCCAACCTCTCGCTGCATCAGCACATTGTCGAGAGCGAGGATAAGAACATCGTGCGCCAGGATGGTAACAAGGCTGTGGTGGGTTATCGCAAGGGCCGCCCTGAGCTCTCGGGCTCTATATCGGCTAAGTGGCGCCCCATAGACCGCTTCGGCGTCTCTATTGTACTACGCGAGGAGATGTTCGGTAGGGAGTGGACACCCATCATCCCTGCACTCTTTGTCGACGGCGTGATATCCGAAAGAGGTAACGTCATCGCTAAGGCCTCAGTGTCGCGAAACTTCCGCTTCCCCACGCTCAACGACCTCTACTTTCTTCCTGGTGGCAACCCCGACCTTCGTAAGGAGTCGGGCTGGACATACGACACAGGCCTATCCTTTGCCGTTGGCAAGGAGGGTGTATACTCGCTCACGGGCTCGGCGAGTTGGTTCGAGTCCTTCATCAAGGATTGGATTATATGGCTACCCACGCCTAAGGGTTTCTTCTCGCCCGAGAATATTAAGGATGTGCACGCCTACGGCATCGAACTCAAGGGCGACCTCAATGTAGCCTTGGCCAAGGAGTGGCAGCTCGGCCTAAATGGCACATTCTCGTGGACACCATCCATAAATGTCGGTGAGCCACGCACTCCCGCAGATCAGTCTGTAGGTAAGCAGCTACCATATGTTCCTAAGCTCTCCTCATCTGTAACTGGTCGCCTCACATGGCGCTCATGGAGCTTCCTTTATAAGTGGTGCTACTACTCCGAGCGATTTACCATGTCCTCTAACGACATATCGCTTACCGGTAAGCTCCCTCCCTACTTTATGTCAAACATATCTCTCGAGAAGGGCTTTACCTTTAAGTGGGCGGATCTCTCTATCAAAGGTGCTATAAATAACCTATTTAACGAGGAGTATCTATCCGTCCTCTCCCGCCCCATGCCGGGTATTAATTTTGAGATATTCCTCTCAATAACCCCCCATTTCAAGTGATAAGTGTGTCGATTGCGGCCCCTAGCAAAAAATGGCAGCAATGGAATGTACGTTTTAGTACTATCCATCGCTGCCATTTTTGCCGAGTGTTGCACTCGACACACTTCTAACTTGAAATACCGTACTTTGACTCCAAATAAGGTCGTGGTGCTAATGAAGTTCGCAACACACTTCTAACTTGAAATACCGTGCTGATCAGAGTACGCCTCTCGTTCGTTGTTTGTCTGTTTGTCTGTTCGTCGTTTGTCTGTTCGTCTGCAACCATAATGCCCCTAACGCCCTAAACTCCTTACAATTCCCTAAATTCCCTAAAACCGTAATATATATTAAAAATTTTTTGTATCTTTGCGGCCGAATTTACAGATAAAGGAGGTTCTATGAATTAGTTATAGCAAAATAGAAACTCCATGACAACGAATATTTAGCAATTATGGCAGGAAGTAACTTTGTCGATTACGTTAAGATTTTTGCACGCTCAGGTCACGGTGGCGCTGGCTCATGCCACTTCCGTCGTGAGAAGTTCGTAGCCTTCGGAGGCCCCGATGGCGGTGATGGCGGTAAGGGCGGTAGCATCATTCTTCAGGGCGACAGCCAGTATTGGACACTTATCCACCTCAAATATAAGCGCCACCAGTTTGCTGAGGATGGCGAGAATGGTCATGGCGCACGCTCTACAGGTGCCGACGCCAAGGATATCATCATCCCCGTACCCCTCGGCACTGTTGCAAAGCGCGTATTCACCGACGAGGAGACAGGCGAGACTTATACCGAGGTCGTAGGTGAGGTTACGGAGCATGGCGAGCAGCTCGTATTGCTCAAGGGTGGCCGTGGCGGCTTGGGTAACTGGCACTTCCGCACTGCAACAAACCAGACTCCACGCTATGCACAGCCTGGCGAGGAGGGCGAGGAGGGTGCTTTCATCCTCGAGCTTAAGGTGCTTGCCGATGTAGGTCTTGTAGGCTTCCCCAACGCTGGTAAGTCGACACTCCTTTCGGTAGTTTCTGCCGCTAAGCCCAAGATTGCGAACTATGCCTTTACGACGCTCGAGCCTAACCTTGGCATCGTATCGGTGCGTGACGACCACTCATTCGTTATGGCCGACATTCCAGGTATCATTGAGGGTGCGCACGAGGGTCGCGGTCTCGGTACACGCTTCTTGCGCCACATCGAGCGTAACTCGGTGTTGCTCTTTATGATTCCTGCCGATAGTGACGACATCGCTGCCGACTACGACATCTTGTTGGGTGAGCTCACGCAGTACAACCCCGAGCTATTGGACAAGGAGCGCTTCTTGGCTATCACGAAGTGCGATATGCTCGACGACGAGCTTATCGAGCAGATGAAGGCACACTTGCCCGAGGGCATCGAGTCTATCTTTATCTCATCAGTTGCGAACATGAACATCACGCAGCTCAAGGATATGCTCTGGCGAGCACTCACAAAGTAGAACAATCCATAATAATATAAGTGCGCAAAGGCGGCTGTCCACATGTGGCGGTCGCCTTTGTTATTGTATAATTCAGAAATTTGATATACATTTGCACGTATTTTTGCATTTAACTAAAAATCAAATAGACTTTATGAAGAAGATTTTTTCAATTTTGTTCTTGGCGGCACTCGTGATGGTGGCGTGCGAGAAGGGTAATGAGGAGGCTGCAAAGCCCACTATCACTATTACCTCTGGCGATGTTGTAGAGTTCGGCGGCGAGGGTGGCCAGAAGGAGATTACCTTCACTCTTGCTAATAGCAACGACACTAAGGTAAACATCAGCGAGTCTGCCACATGGCTTGATGCAAAGCAGGAGGGCAACGTCATTAAGCTCACAGCCAAGGCTAACGAAACTAATGAGGCACGCGAGGCAGAGGTAACACTCCGCTATAGCACAGATACTAAGAAGGTTACTGTTAAGCAGAGTGCAAGCGAGTACGATGTAGTATTTGAGGCGAAGCGCTGCGAGGGTATCTACTTTGGCAATGAAAACACTACAACGTACAACTACTACATCATTATCTCGGATAAGGGTGTAAAGTCTAATGCTGCGGCTAGGGCTAATGGTACATACTACTACTTTGACCTCTATAGCAATGTTGCTGCAGATGAGGCAAACCCTGTATTGCCCGATGGCGAGTATAAGTTCGATGCAGACAACTCATTCGCAGCTAACACCTTCTCTGGCGAGGGTAGCTGGTATGGCGTTACAGATGCAAATAGCGACTATGTAAAGGCTGCAGAATTTGAGAGTGCAACTGTAACCGTTAAGAATGGTAAGTTTACTGCTAATATCGTGATGAAGGATGGCACAACACACTTCGTAACATACGAGGGTAACATGGTTGCAACAACCTACTTCTCAACATTCACTGAGGATGTAGAGTTCGCTATTGAGGGTGCAGATGTTGTAGCTACTTGCTATGGCGACACCTATGAGAAGGGTCAGCAGACATGGTTTATCGAGGTTGTTAAGGGTGACGACTATTTTTGCGTAGAGATTATGGCGCCATCTGCTGAGAAGTTCGATGGCATCTACTCGGCACTTGCCTCTTCTGGTGTTACCGACTATGCAAACAAGTTTATCCCTGGCTTGATTGGTAGCGATGGCTTGGTTGGTACATGGTATGCTAAGCTTAGCGATGGCGTTATTAGGGGTGAAGCTATGGCTCCTATGGTTGAGGGTATGATTCAGATTCAGACCGAGGGTGATGTAATCACTATCAACTATAGCTGTAAGGATGATGCTGGCAACAGCATCACAGGCTCGGTAAAGGGCATTTAAGCACTTTAGGTGGGCATCACGCGTTCATCCTGAACCAAATGAAGAATCTCCTCGTTGGCAATAGGCTTCGAGGAGATTCTTCATTTGGTATGAAACACCCCTTAATTTGTATCGGAATTATATGCTTTAGGTGTGAAACAACACGTTCATTCCGAGCATTTGTTTTGAGATTGCCACGTCGCTACACTCCTCGCAATGACGACCAAAACAAATGTGTGGGAATCTCACATCTTTTAACGTGCAAGCCTAATGTGTATAAATCAGATTTGTATTATCGAAAAAAGTTGTGCGAATTGGAGTTTTTGAAAAAAAGTGTTACATTTGTACCTTGTAAAGGAGTTTTATAATGCGAAATAAACTTTTAACACTAAAAAATAACCATTTATGAAACTAAAGAATTTGTTCTATTTGATGCTTGCAGTACCTATGGTATTTGCAGCATGTAGCAAGACTACTGAGGAGGTTAAGCCCGGTCCCGAAACTCCAGAGGATCCAGGTAAAGAGCCTGAGGTAGAGTATGTTGTAGATGCTGAGATGGCTCAGGCTATGCGCGTTCGCGAGATTGAGGTTGGCGATTGGGTTTCTCCCGACAACCAGTTCTTGCTTGCTTTTGCTGACGAGAATGCAAACCACACTTTCACTGTTTTCCTCATTGGTGATCTTGAGGATACAACTCTCCAGGCTGGTACTTACACTATCGAGGATGAGAATGTAGATAAGGCTCTCACATCATATTCATACGTTACCGATGACGATAGCGAGGATTATGAGCCTATCCAGTTCGTAGAGGCAACTGTTGTTGTAGCTGTTGAGGGCGATGTATACGACTTTGTTGGTACATTCGTTACTGCAGAGGGCGATAACTACCGCTTCACTTATAATGGTGAGATCGTAGATCAGGATCCAGGTGATGAGCCCGATGCTCCTAAGACTCCTGAGTTCAACCTTACATCTGATGAGGTTATGGAGTTCGGTCAGGATAGCACAATTGGCACTATCACTTTCGAGATTGTAAACCCAATCGATGGCGTTAATGTTGAGGCTAAGTCTAACCAGTCTTGGGTTAAGAACGTCACTGTACGTCAGGCTAACGGCGAGATCGCTTTCGAGGTAGAGGCTAACACAGGTGCTGCACGTGAGGCAAAGATCACTGCTACTTACGGTATGTTGGAGTTTAAGGTTACTGTAAAGCAGGTTGAGTATGTTGCTCCAGCTCCTGAGCTCATCATCGACGGTGCTGACGAGGAGTTCCAGGCTGCTGGTAACACTGGCGTTATCGAGTTCCACGTTAAGAACGCTGTTGAGGGCGTTGAGGCTACTGCTACAACTGTTGCAGAGTGGATTACTATCGACTCTATTACTGAAGGCGTAGTATCATTCACTGTTGCTGCAAACGAAACAGAGGCTGTTCGTGAGGGCGTTATCACTCTTGCTTACGGCGAGATCTCTCAGGATGTTAAGATTAAGCAGTACTTCGAGGGTTACAACCCAGGTATGGAGTACTCAGTATTCAGCGTTGTTGAGGTTTGGGCCTCTATGAAGAACGACGGTAAGCAGTGGGATGTAACATTCGTTGAGCACGACACCAATCTTGGCGATATGCAGACACGTATCAGCTTCTCTTTGGCTGAGGCTAACACACAGCGTGTTTCTGATGGTACATACTCTGTAGAGAACGGTGGTATCCTCATTAACTCTGCTAACTTCAACGGCTACTCATCATACCGCACTAACGCTTCACTCGCAGCTGACATCACTGCTGCTGAGTTCACCGTAGCAACTGACACTGACGCTAAGGTTATCGCTATCAACGGTACATTCCAGGCTGGTAACGCTGTTGTAACATTGAACTTCAACGGTGAGATGCGTGGTATGGATCTTGGCGAGGCAGTTTCAGGTGCTATCAACCACACTGAGTGGGCTTCAGTTGTTAAGAACTGGCACGAGAACAAGGAGCTTCTCTTCACTGCAACATCTGCTGATGGTTCATTGAAGGCTGTATTCGACTTCTACGATTACGACAGCGCTAAGAGCCTTGCTGAGGGTGCATACCCAGTTTCTGCATACTATGATGGTATCGGCGCACACTTGCGTGCAAGCTCATACTTCACATACAACAACGTGGAGAGCCAGCTCGCTGAGGGTACTGCAACTGTAGAGCACATTGCTGGTGGCTACAAGATCACTTACAATGTTATCGACAAGCTCGGTCGCCAGTTTACTGGTGTTATCGAGGGTCCTATCGAGGGTGCTACAAACCCAGCATAACGTATTCCAAGGGATAATAATAGGAGGGGCTGCCTGCAAGGGCGGCCCTTTTTTTCGTGTTAGTGTGGGATATTCGAGAAATTTGTTGTAATTTTGTTTTTGATTTTTCGAAATATACAAAATTAAATAAAACAACTATCAAAAACTATGAAACTTAAAAATTTATTCTACATGTTGCTCGCATTGCCTTTGGTATTTGCAGCATGTGACGAGCCTGTTGACGAGCCCGTTAACCCACAGCCCGGTGACGAGCCTAAGACTAAGTTGACTCTTACCTCTGACGCTACTATGGAGTTTACTGCTATCGGTGGCGAGGGCGTTATCACCTACACTTTGGAGAACGCAGTTGAGGGCACTGAGCTCACAGCTACATGCGAGGCTGACTGGGTGTTGGACCTTGCTGTTGCTGAGACTGTTACGTTCACCGTTCCTGAGAACGAGGCTACTGAGGCACGCGAGTCAAAGGTAGTTGTTGCTTATGGCGAGCTCTCATTCGAGGTTGCAGTAAAGCAGGCTGGTAAGAACGATGCTCCTAAGGCCCCTGAGTTCAACCTCACTTCTGACGAGGTTATGGAGTTCACACAGGACAACGCTTACGGTCTTATCACTTTCGAGATTGTAAACCCTGTTGCTGGTGCAAGTGTAACGGCAAAGTCTAACTCTGCATGGGTTAAGAACTTCGCAGTACGTCAGGCTAACGGCGAGATCGCTTTCGAGGTAGAGGCTAACACAGGTGCTGCTCGTGAGGCTGAGATTACTGCTACATACGGCATGTTGGAGTTCATGGTTACTGTAAAGCAGGCCGAGTACGTAGCTCCTGCTCCTGAGCTTATCATCGACTCTGCAAACAACGAGTTCGAGTATGAGGGTGGTAACGGCGAGATCGAATTCCACGTAAAGAACGCAGTAGAGGGTGTTGAGGCTACTGCATCAACTGCAGCTGAGTGGATTAAGATTGATTCATGCTCTAATGGCATTGTTGCATACACAGTTGCCCTTAACGATGTTGAGGCAATGCGCGAGGCTTCTATCGACATCGTTTACGGTGACCTCAAGCAGGAGGTAAAGATTAAGCAGTACTTCAAGGGCTACGACCCAAATGTAACATATGCTACATTCAACATCATCGAGGTGCGTGCTACTGCAACATCGAGCAACACATGGGACCTTATCCTCTTCGAGGAGGATCCTATTCTTGGCGAGATGTTCACACGCATTAGTGTGAAGCTCCCCGAGGCAAACGGCTTCTACATCACTGAGGGCACATACTCTATGGCTGATGGCTCAATCTTGCGCAACAACTCTAACGTAGAGACAACAGGCAATAGCTACTATCGCTACAATGGTTCGGGTGCAGCAATAACTGATGCAACTCTTACAATGAACATCGACAAGGAGAACGAGAAGGCACACTTCTACGGGAAGTTCAACACCGCTGATGGCGAGTACACCTTCGAGTGGAATGGTGCGGTAGATGGCTTCATGTATGAGGACCTTGGCGACGCAGGTATCACCAACTGGTCGGACTTCTACATATACAGCCAGTGGAGCGATTGTAAGTATATCGTAGGTGAGGCAAGTGGCGTGAAGGTAGAGTTCTATCTACATAAGTTGGGTGGCTCGGCATCGGACGCTATCGCAGCAGGCACTTATACTGTTGGCGACTGGGAGTACGAGACTACTCGTGACTACATTGAGAACACGTCGAAGATTAACAACGTGAATCTTCAGAATGGTGGTACTATTACTATTTCAGAGGTTGCCGAGGGCTACAAATTTGCGTTCGACGTAACAGACAAGAATGGCACTGAATGGAAGGGTACTTATGTAGGTCCTATCACTACTAAGTAATCTACATATCACTATGACTTTAAGGGTTTTCCTTCGGGAGAGCCCTTTTTTTAATTAGTAATTAGTAATGGCGTTGTTGCGGACTGGGGTCGATGGGGTCTATGAGTTCTATGGGGAGGGACTTGAAGGCAAGCACACAACCCACCTACCCCCCCACAGACCCCACAAGACCCCACACCTCAACTACCCACTCCCCAAATTTGCAACTTTGCAAAATTCATTATATATTTGTAATCTGTTAGGTTGACAATCAATTACAAACATACTAAAACTAATAATTATGAGAATCAAACATCTACTTTTCTTGCTTATGGCGTTGCCATTGGCATTCGTTTCTTGTAAGGAGAGCGAGCAGATTGTGGACGAGGTTAAGAACCCCACAGTGGCTATCACTGTTGGCGAGGCTACCGAGACATCTATCACCTTCACCATCACATCTACCGATGCCGATGAGGTTAAGTACCTCGTTGTGGAGTCTACAGAGGCTACACCCACAGCTACCGAGGTGTTGACAAATGGTGCTGCTGTTGAGGCTAATACCGAGGCAGGCTGCTACATCGATGAGCTCGAGGCAGAGACCGAGTACACCATCGTAGCTGCTGCTAAGAACTCTAAGGCTGTTGTTAAGGCTGAGGCTAAGATGGCAACTAAGGGTAATGGCGAGGAGCCCGTACCTCCCACACCTGGCGAGTTCGATGTGGAGTTCACAGCTCAGGATGCTTACGTCGCATACTACGGAGATATGTATTCTGCGGCATACAACTATTATATAGTCCTCTCAGACAATGGCGTGGAGTTGACAGAAAATGACATCGATTTCAAGGATAATAGCACTTACTACCTCATCGACCTCTACGCTACAGATGCTGCTGAGAATAACAACTTCACCGTGCCCAACGGCACATACAAGGCAGATTCGACATCTGCTGCTGGTACATTCGGCCTTGGTGACTACGGCGCAGGTCTCAGCATCGTTGAGGGCGTGCCCACTTACTACATCTATGCTGCTGGCGAGGTAGTGGTATCGGATAACAAGATCGTTGCTACAATCACTATGGAGGATGGTCAGAAGCACCAGATTACCTACGAGGGTAGCCTCTACTTTGGCGAGGGTGGCGACACACCTAACCCTCCTGCACAGGATTTCGAGGCTACACACACTGCTACAAAGTGGCTTTGGGGTGGTTCATCAAGCTATGGTAACAAGTACGCAGTGATGGGCGATAACTTCTCTATCGACGTACACTTCCCCGCTAAGTATGCTACACAGACATACCTCGAGCAGCAGACATACATTTGGACATCTACAACATGGTTTGGCTACAACGACTTCGAGAATGAGTTCACAACACGCTCATTCAAGGTTGATGGCACAGATGTGGCTGTAGATGGCGGTGCAGCAGTTGTAACAGCTACTGGCGACGAGTATCACATCGAGCTCACACTCGAGGGTCGCGATGGCTTCGTATATATGATTCAGTATGACGGTAAGCTCGACGACAAGGGCGAGGTAGTGGACGACAACTCACCCGTAGCATTCACATACATGTCTAAGGGTACTTACACTTCATCTTTCTGGTGCTACCAGTATGAGCTTACAAATGAGAAGGGCGACACCATGACCCTCTACATCAACGACACTCAGGGTAACGAGACCAACATCTATACTGATGACTCATTCATCTGGACTACTCGCGACTACTGCTACTACGCTGGTGACTTCTCAACACATGGCATCGTGGTTAACGGCATGAGCTACGACGCTATCAGCGGCGCTATGAACCTCTCGTCTGATGGTGCTGGCACTATCAGCTTCACCATGACTCTCAACTTCACTAACGGCACATCACGCGAGTTCTCATTCGCTGGTAAGATTGGTCAGGAGAACACTGGTGGCGAGGTTACTAAGCTCGCAACACCTTCTGTTTCAGGCATCGTATCGGGCAATGCAGCTACTATCAGCTGGCAGGAGATCGCAGGTGCTAAGAACTACACCGTAACTCTCAACGGCGGCAACGCAAAGACCGTGGAGACTGCCTACATCACATACCAGAACCTCGATTGGGAGACAACATACTCAGTATCGGTTGTTGCTAACCCCGCAGATACTGCTGTAAACACAGCGTCTGACCCCGGCACAGCAACATTCACAACCGAGGCTAACCCTGGCGGTGGCGAGGGTGGTGGTAACACTGGCGGCGAGAGCTTCGAGAACTGGGTATTCGACGCATCACTTAACATGGGCGCAGGTATCATCACCGTAACTGATGGCTCTCACACCGTTGAGTTTACATTGAACCAAGTTGGTGGCGGTAAGTTCTACATCTTTGACAATGGCGTATTGAACATCACTAAGGTTGTCGTAAATGGCGTTGAGACTACCGATGCATCAGGCACCGTAGATATGAGCTCTAATAACAGTTACTACATCGTGCTCGACTGCTACATCAACGGCGTACACTACACTGGTACATCTAATAACCCTGTAGCATAAGGCTTAGAATATAAGTTTGTTGAAGCTGTCTAACAAGGCTACTTTGTCGTTACGCTCGCTCTCAAAATGCTCATTTACGTCGAGTAAACTCCGCTTTTTCGAGCTTCGCAAGCCTAAAATTAGCTCTTGTT
>JAFYWG010000042.1 GCA_017558115.1 Alistipes sp. | reverse complement strand
TGTTAGGTGTGGCTTAGAATATGTAAGAATATAAAACAATAAAACCTTTACCCATTATGGAACATCTATGGATACTCTTGGCAATATCATTTGTCGTATCAGCAGTAGGCTGGATCTACTTCGTCTACTTCTTTAGCATTGGCTATGGCCTATCTATCTCGGCTCTCGCTGCGGCTACGGCCATCATCTTCCACAATAGCCTCGACATACCCTCGGCAATCCTCCTCGGAGTGCTCTTTGTCTATGGCATACGACTTTCAGCATACCTTCTAATAAGGGAGCGTAAGTCTGCGTCGTACAAGAAGATACTATACCAGCCCGAGATATCGCAGCGCAAGCCTTTCTTCGTTATGATGATGATTTGGATATCGTGCGCTCTGCTCTATGTAGGTCAGATTAGCCCCGCTACGTTCTACCTCGCAAACCTTGCTGAGGGTGAGGCCATTAACGAGTGGTGGATGTGGGGTGGTGCTATCACCGCCGCGCTGGGCGTAGTTATAGAGATGATTGCCGATGCCGAGAAGAGTGCTGCAAAGAAGCGCAACCCTAACCGCTTTGTTAGCCACGGCTTGTATCGCATTGTGCGTTGCCCCAACTACTTCGGCGAGGTGTTGATGTGGACAGGTAGCTTCGTTGTCTGCATTGGTTCATGCTGTAGCGCATGGCAGTGGGTAGTTGCCGCATTGGGATATATCGGCATCGTCTATGTAATGTTTAGTGGTGCGCGCCGCTTAGAGTTGCGCCAGGCAGAGGTCTACGGCAGCGATCCCGAGTTCCAGGCCTACATCAAGCGCACACCCATCCTTATCCCACTCATCCCCATCTACAGCGTAGCCAAGCATAAGTGGTTGCAGGCTTAGAGAATAAACAATGCCGTCGATCTCGACGGCATTTGTTTTATAGGGTGTTAGATGATGTAACCTAAACTATTCATTAAGTTCTAACCAGCGCATCTCCTTTTCGTCGATTAGCGAGACGAGTTCTTCAATACGTTTTGAGATTGCGGTGATGCGGTCGTAGGGTAGTGTGCCTGATGATAGTTCTGCTTCAAGCTCTGCACGCTCTGCGCTGTGCGTTGCGAGGTCGGCCTCAATCTGTTCCAACTCGCGCTGCTCCTTATACGTGAGTTTGCGCTTCGAGGTGTCGTGTGTGCGTTGCTGAGGCTTTGCAGGTGTCGCAACACGCTGCTTGGCACGCTCCTCATCCTCCTTCTCTTTCATATACTCACGATACTCGCTGTACTTACCTACGAAGTCCTTGATGCGCCCCTCGCCCTCGAAGACGAAGATGTGGTCGACACTCTTATCGAGGAAGTAACGGTCGTGCGACACAATCAATAGGCAACCCTTAAACTCCTGAAGATACTCCTCCAAGACGTTCAACGTCATGATATCAAGATCGTTAGTTGGCTCATCGAGGATAAGCATATTGGGGTTGCGCATAAGCACCATCAAGAGATACAAGCGACGCTGCTCGCCACCACTCAATATATCCACGCGCTTATTAAATGTCTCATGCGGGAATAGGAAGCGGTTGAGATATGTCGTAGCCGATATGGCGTGACCATCCGATGCCTTGACAAGATCCGCAATATCCTGCACGCACTCCAGCACTGTCTGGCCGGGCTTAAAGGTGATGCCGCGCTGCGAGTAGTAGCCAATGCGAAGGGTCTCTCCATGCTCAATGACGCCCGAGTCAGGAGCAATAGCCTGAGCCATAAGATTAAGGAACGTGGTCTTACCCACGCCATTAGAGCCTACAATGCCGATGCGCTCACCACGTGTGAACTTATAGGAGAAGTTATCGAGCATCTTGCGACCCTCAAACGAAAGATTTACGTCCATGCAGTCGATAACCTTACGTCCGAGGCGCGATGTTGCAACATCAATCTCCACGTTTGATGTCGCGAGGTTCACCGATGCCCTCTCCTTGAGGTCGTAGAAGGCGTTTACACGATAGCGCGCCTTACCCGTACGTGCCTGGGGGGTGCTGCGTATCCATTCCAACTCTCTGCGCATAAGGTTGCGCGACTTGTCTATCTCGGCCTGCATATTCGTATAGCGCTCCTCACGCTTCTCAAGGTACTGGGTGTAGTTGCCACGATAGGTGTAGAGACCACCGCGGTCAATCTCCATGATGGTGTTGCAGACGCGGTCGAGGAAGTAGCGATCGTGGGTAACCATGAGTAGCGTGCATCGCGAACGCTGTAGGTAGCTCTCGAGGTACTCGATAATGTCGATATCGAGGTGGTTGGTGGGCTCATCCATAATGAGGAAGTCGGCATTCTGAAGCATCATGCACGCCAAGGCCACACGCTTTGCCTCGCCACCCGATAGCTCACGCATCGGTTGATTTAAGCGCGTTAACTTCAACGATGTCAGCACTTGACGTATATTCTGCTCAATGGACCAGCCATCCGTAGCATCCATAGCGGCTATGGCGCGCTCCAAGCGCTTAGCATCGCCACTCTCCACCGCCTGCTCATACTCAACAATAGCGGGCGAGAGGTCGCTCATGCGGGCATACACCTCCTCGAAGATGGTGTTATCGGGGTTGAACGCAGTGTTCTGATCGAGGAATGCCACGTGAATATCGCGCATAAACTTAACTTCGCCACCACGATCGGAGTGCTCGATGCCGGCCAATATCTTCAATAGTGACGACTTACCCGTGCCGTTGGGTGCAACCAAAGCAATCTTATCACCCTCGTTTATATTGAAGCTGATATTGCTAAATAACACTCTATCGCCATAGGACTTTGATATATTCTCTACTTGTAGATAACTTGCCATATTATTGGTAGTTATATTCTATTATTTTTAGTTTAACTTTATGTCAAATGCTTCGCGCAGACCACTATCGTAGCGTATAGTGCCCACATGCTCAAAGCCCAACTTACGCAGTAGGGCAAGCATGCGTACATTACCCTCATGTGTGTCGATGCGGAAGTCCGTGATGTTATGCTGCAGGGCAAACTTCCCCGCGAAGTTAATCAGCTCCATTGCTACACCTCTGCGACGCGAATCGCCAAGCACACATAAGCGGTGAACAACTACATAGTTATTAGACGTATGCCACCTTTCTGCCGCGATTTGGTTGTATGCCTCCTCGCCCGTAAGCACAACGGCCTCATAGCCCACAATAGTATCATCCTCCGTGCACGCAACATAGCCAACGCCATTCGTGATGTCCTCCATAATAACATCCTCCGAAGGGTAGCCATCTTGCCACTGGTCGATGCCGAGCTCCAATAACGACAATTGAGCACTGCGAACAATGCTCAATATCGATTTAATGTCTTGGGGTGTTGCAAGGCGTATTAGCATCTCTTACGCGAAATTTCTGCTATCTTGCGATAGATGATGAAGAAGTTGAATAACGTAATGGCTGCCGTAAGCATAAGGCCTGCAACGATAGCCGTTGCGGGCGATGCCTCGAGCGTTACACCGAACAACTTTCCTATATACCCCATATACATACCCTGACCATACGACACCAGCACGATGCTTATAAGATAGATGCTCACATTGAGTATCATTGTCATAAGGATGTAGGGTATAGCGACGTACGATGGCTTGTAGCCTATAAGTACCAAGTTCTCGAGCTTTGTGACATTCTTCTGCAAGAGAAGATAGATGCTAAGCGTGAGGATGATGATAGACAACAGGCTGAATACTGCACCGATACATACGATTACTGCAACGCATACTTGAAGTAGAAACAGAGCCTTATTGCTCTCTGATGGTTTGTCCTCAGCCACGAAGTTATGCTCCGCCATATACTCTACAACCTCGGGAGCACTGGGGTTCTGCACCTCGAGGATTAGGCGCGTAGCATCGCCGCTATAATCCTCCGAATAGTAGTCATTTGCCCATGTCATAAAGGACATTGGAACAAGAATCGTGTTCAGGCGGTCTGAGAATCCGACAACATATCCCGAGTAGTAGTCTGTGTGACCATTACCCATTATGCGCAGGCTAATCTCCACGCGCTTAATCATCTCCTCGGTGATGTTGGGCAGACCCTGAGTCTGGCTAAAACCAAAATTATAGAGGTTCAGGTAGTTGCGAGGTAGGATGATAGGCACTATGTTATCACCCTCCTCGTAGTTCCACTCCTCACTATCCACATCGATAAACTCGTTGGGCACAGACTCGAAGAACATCATGGTTGAGAGCTGCTTGCCCTTAAACTCGATGCCACCGTCGACTCTAAACTTCGACGATGCAAAGATGCCGAGGTTCTCGACGAAAGCCTCGCCACGTAATGCCTCAATCTCCTCCTCGCTAATCTTGGGAGTCTCACCACCCACACGCTCAATGGGGCGCGAGATGATCATATAGTCGTTGCCGATAAGCGACTTCTCACCCGTAAGCATGGGGCTGAGGTCGCTGTATATCTGTATACCAGCCAATATCACAGCCATGCCTATAAGGTTAGCAACGAAGAATACGGCTAACTCAAACACGCTGATATGCTTACGCAGTAGCTTCCATATAAGTCTCATAAGCGCAATGTTTTATCGTAGTCAATATTCATATGCTTACCAATAGATGTGGCCACCACGGCAGCCCCCTGAGCTCTCGCCTCGCGCAATACAATGTCGCGCATGATGTCGCTATTTCTGTCGTCGAGGTGCGAGATTGGCTCATCGAGGAACAGAAAGTCGTAGGACTGACACAAGGCACGTATGAGGGCAACACGCTGCTGCTGTCCGTACGACATGCGGTCGATGCGGGAATGGAGCTTATCGCTAATGCCCAACTCCTCGAACCACGCTTCAATCTGCTTTGCGGAGCGGTGCTTGGTGATGCGATTCTTAATCTCGACATTCTCCAATGCTGTGAGCTCGCCAAAGAGACGCAAATCCTGGAAGAGGATGCTTATATTGTGCTGACGGATGTCGCACCAATGGTTTATGTTGTAGCCCTTAACATCCTCGCCATCAAATGATATAAGGCCGCGATAGTCGCCACGCTGACCATAGAGGTAGCTACACAACGACGACTTACCTGTACCCGATGCCGCCTCGATGAGGTAGCTCTTACCTCGCTCTAAAATGGCATCTGTAAGCCATATATCCGACGAAATGTCGTTGCGCTCGGCAAATATCTCAGGCACGACACTCTGAAGTCTAATCTCTTTCACGTTGTCTACTTTGAATTAGAATACATCGCTTGTAATCTCATTAAGTGCAAGAGGCGCCAGCTGTCGCATGATCTGTTCGAGTGAGTTGGTCTGCTGATCATCGAATGCTATTACCATCTGAAGCGATGTTGGAGTATTGATGTTGAGATATGCATAGCTAATAGAGTCAACAAGGTTGTTGAGATATGTTGCACTATTGCTATTCATATTATTTAACATAGTGCGATATGATGAAGATATAAAGCTATTCTGCATCAAGTTATCAACATCCACAACAAGGTAGCCGTAGCTGTCGCTAAGCTCTGCCCACCATGCCTTATTTGTGATGGGTGACACCTGCTCCTTAAGCTCGGCGTTAAGCGTAACGAAGAGGGTATCCTCCTGCTGGCCAATCTTGATATTGTTGTTGTAGTATGTCAAGCCATAGGTGTTGTTACCATAGTTCTGGAGGAAGCCAGCACCGAAGTTCGATACGTTAGACATGATATAGTCGTCTGTCACATCCACCGCAAGCATAGCATTTGCACCACTTACGCCATACTGAGTACCCTTGAGGTCGAGCAGGGCGATAGTTGCGTCGCCATTGATAGACTTCACAGCGTCGCAGAGAATACCAAAGTAGATATTAAACTCATTGCGGCCAAGGCCAAACGTTTCAGCATAATCGGCTGTAACAAACTCCGAGAGGAGGTCTGAAACCTTCTCGCCATCTATACCGAGGTTGAGCACAGCCAAGGCCTTATTGTCGACATTTGCAAGGTAGTCGTTAGAGACCTGCTGAACGAACTGATACTCGCTCTTAAGACCATCGAATGACATCTCGGCAACTATGCGGCCAGCCTCGTATGTAATGCCATAGACAAGTGATGAGTTCTCCTCGAACATGCCTTTAATAGTCTCGTAAGTCTTGAGGTTGTTCTCCAATTTCGCAATATTCGCTGCCTCCCACTCACGCTCCCAGCTATTAGTGCAGCGCTCCATGTAGGCGTTAGACGCGTCAATCTTCTGCTCTACATCAGCGCAAAGGTACTCCATAACCTTATCGATGTTTAGAGAGCATGCTCCATCGTACTTGCTAAAGGCTGTAAGGTCTGCCGCAGGGCTATTAAGTGCTGCATCGAGTAATCTCTCGGGGTTAGCACCAATGACCATTACAAAGCGATCGCTGTCATATGCGAAGTTAAATGATGATATAGCAAACTTACGAGTGTTGCCATCCTTTTTAACATCGATTTTCTCATCTATCATGGTAGAGAAATACTCAATGAAGTTATCAATCTTCTCGGCATCTGCTACCGATGCCACGAGTGTGTACTCCACAAACTCGCCACTCTTCTCGACATAGCCATATATCGGGGTAGATGTATCCAAACCTGTTGTTCCGAGATCACGCAACAACTGCTTAGTGTAGTCCATAGTCTCGAAGCTACCGCTATTTGCTGCAATCATAGTAGCTATGAGGCTACGATTACCCTCGGTGAAAATCTCGTCGAGTGCACTTTTATCGCCTACCTGCCCCCAGTTGGAGTAGAATACATAGGTCTTATCAAGTCTCTCCACCGATTCTTCAGGTGTAGACTTAGCCGCCTCTGAGCAAGAGGTGAATAGGCCACCGAGGAGTGCCACGGCAACCATAACTGCGAATAATACTCTTCTTTTCATAATCTCTATCTCTTCTAATTTATATACGTACCAACAATGCACTTCGTAGTACCTCGAAAATACTAAGACAAAGGTAGTAATATTTTTCGAACAAACGGGGTTTTAACGCAAAAATCTATCATCGATAGGTAACACTACTTATTGATTGTTTCAAAATAATAACGTAAATTTGCACGATTTATTAAGCAACGAGTGGCAAACGATTAATTCTAAACTTAAAATATGGAAAATTTTAAGCCCACAAAGTACAAGATGATGTGTGTAGCAACTGGTCGCGAGTTCGACGACACAGGTTGGATTTTGGATGACCCAGAGCTTAAGACACCATCATTGGTACGTGCAAACTACGCATCTCAGCAGCTCGAGGTAAAGCCTGAGAGCTATGGCTTCTATAAGTTCTGCGACTGGCTACCCATAAAGCGCACGCTACAGGGTTCGTCAGCACCCGTGACATACAAGAGTGAGGGCTTGGCTAAGCACCTCGGCTTGGAGAACTTGTGGATTACACTTAGTGGATATGCACCAAAGCGCGGCGTACGCATGTCGACATGCTCATTCAAGGAGACTGAGGCATACAGCGTCTGCGCACGTATCGACGAGAACGAGGAGCGCGTATTGGTCGTAGCATCTGCAGGTAATACTGCACGTGCCTTCGCTAAGGTGTGCTCGGAGAACAACATCAAGCTCTTGCTCGCCGTTCCCCACGACAACCTCGATGCTTTGTGGTTTGCAGAGCCCTTGAACGACTGCGTAAAGCTTATCGCTTGCGAGAAGGGTGGCGACTACTTCGATGCTATCAACCTCTCGCTCTATGCACTTAAGTCGCAGAAGTTCTACGCTGAAGGTGGCGCGAAGAACATCGCACGCCGCGATGGCATGGGCACAACCGTGCTCTCTGCAGCAACCACCATTGGTCGCATCCCCGACTACTACTTTCAGGCCGTAGGCAGCGGTACGGGTGCTATTGCCGCATGGGAGGCGAACCTCCGTCTTATTGAGGATGGCCGCTATGGCAACAATCTCATGAAGCTCATCGTATCGCAGAACGCACCCTTCGTGCCCATGTATGACGCATGGCGCCACGAGTCGCGCGAGATGTTGCCCTACGATGTGAAGAAGGCGCGCCGCGATGCCGAACTTATCGACGCTAAGGTGCTCTCTAATCGTAAGCCCCCATACGCCATTGCGGGTGGTCTTTACGACGCTTTGACGGCTACAAACGGCAATATCATGGTGGCTACAAATGCGCAGTCGAAGCGCGCATGCAAGCTCTTCAAGGAGCTCGAGGGCGTAGACATCTACCCAGCACCTGGCGTTGCTGTCGCTTCGCTCATCAAGATGGTCGAGGCGGGTGAGATAGAGAAGGATGCCTGCATCATGCTCAACATTACCGGTGCGGGTGAGCAGGATGCTAAGCGTGGTCGCGAGATGTGGTATCTCAAGCCAAGCAAGGTATTCCCTCTTACTGCAACCATTGACGAGGTGGTAGAATACGTTGAGTCACTCTTCTAAACTATTGAAACTATGTTATATCCAATAAAATTTAAGCCACGCATTAAGGAGCGTATTTGGGGCGGTCAGACCATTCTTAAGAAGAAGGGTAGTGCCGCAGCACGACTCGCAAAGGATAAACTCTATGGCGAGAGCTGGGACCTTTCGTCCGTAAAGGGCGATGTGTCGGTCGTAGCAAACGGCATGCTCAAGGGTAACAACCTCAATGAAATCATTGAGGTCTATATGGGTGAGCTTATCGGCGAGGAGAACTTCGAGCGCTATGGCGAGGAGTTTCCCCTATTGATTAAGTATCTCGACTGCAACGACAAGCTCTCGGTGCAGGTACACCCCGATGATGAGCTGGCTATGGAGCGCCACGATAGCTTCGGCAAGACCGAGGCGTGGTATGTCGTAGGCTGCAAGCCCGGTGCTGCAATATATCTCGGCTTCAAGGATCTAAATATCTCGCGCGAGGAGTATATTGCCGCAGTAGCGGAGTCACGTCTCGAGCCACTACTCAACCGCGTAGAGGTACACCCTGGCGATGTATTCTTCATCCCTGCGGGTACGGTGCATGCACTCGGTGCTGGCATGGAGGTTGTAGAGGTTCAGCAGACATCGGATGTCACATACCGTATCTACGACTGGGACAGAGTAGACGCCGAGGGTAAGGGGCGCGAGTTGCACACGGCATTGGCTGTCGACGCCATAGACTTCGAGGCTGATGCAGAGCTACTACATCGTCGCTATGACCTCGCTTCAGGTGGCGAGGCTAAAGTCATTGAGTCTCCATACTTTACCATGGTGATGCACGACGTGGCTGGCGAGAAGGTTCTCGACCGCGCTATGCTCGATTCGTTTCTCATCTACATCGCCATCAAGGGCGACATGAACATCGTGGCGGATGGCGTAAGCGAGACGCTCAAGGAGGGCGAGGTGGTGCTTATTCCCGCCGAGATGGGCGATATCCGTATCGAGGGTACGGGCCGTGTGATGGAGGTATATATCGGCAAGTAGGCGTAGGGTAGCATGGTACCACAGATAGCAATAATATCGGCAAATACATTAGAGGCTATGACACTTCGTAGCCTCCTTTCGGACATTACGCCAGGTGTCGATGTTGTCTGCTACCACACCATCGAGGAGTATACGGCAGCAGCACCTGTTGTGGCACACCTCTTCGTCTCGGCGAAGGTGCTCTTCGAGAATATGGAGCTGTTTCGCCCGCTACTAAGGCGCACAATGGTGATTACCGAGGGTGACAACACACCCTTTGCCCAGTCGGGCATACGCACTATAGATGCCACGGCCTCGGAGTCGGCGATAGTACGCCAGATACTCCTCATCCACCAGGCAGGACACCCCACAGGGCGTCATCCACACGACATGCACAAGGATGGGGCGGAGAGAAAAAACTCAGATGAGGTGTCGCTACTCTCGCAGCGCGAGAAGGAGGTGTTGGCACTCCTTGTCAAGGGTTACATAAACAAGGAGATAGCCGACAAGCTAAACATATCGCTCACGACTGCCATCTTCCACCGCAACAACATCTCCGAGAAGCTTAAGACGCGCTCGTTGGGTCGTCTGACGATATATGCAGTGCTCAACAACATCGTCTCGTTGTCAGATATTTAGACTGTGACACCTATAAAACAAATTGAGGGGTTATCCACTATGGATAGCCCCTCATATTTTATCGTCCGCAACGATTAGTAGATAGCGCCGCACTCGCTACGCTTATCTATCATTGTGTGGTCGCCGTTATATGTCACGACATACAAGTTGATCTCGTCATCGAATACCACCTCGAGCTTAATCATATCGTCGGTAACGGTGAGAGTACCCTCGCTATAGGCTCTTTCATCCACCTCGGCACCGCTAATATCGTACTTCTTGTACAAGCTATACGACTGCAAGAATGTGCCAGCCTTGCCGTCATTGTTGGGGTTGAAGGTGTATACGCCATTGGGCACGCGGATGTTGTTGTAGTCCTCGGGGCGCTCCTCGGCGTAGATGTCGAGGAAGAACTTCTCGCCAGCAGCATAGAACGAGCCATTAGCATCGTAGTCGCTTGTAGACAATACAAGATAGTAGTTGTAGTTGATGTTAGCGTAGTCGCCAAAGTAGTGGCCGAGGGCGTAGTCTACATTTACGGTAATCTCCTCAGGGCGCGCCTTACCCGCCTGCGTAAGGGCGATAACGACGCTTGTGCCATTGTAGCTTACGGTAACCTTACCCTCGCGAGCGTCGTACGAAGTGTTAGCCTCGACCTTGTAGCCAATCTTACCCATCTGGCTGTAGTCGAATGAGCCAATCCACTCTGCATCGGCTGTAGCCTCGATAGTAGCGCCCTCCACGGGGGTGTTGATAGTATAGGTGATAAAGCCCATGGTGCTACCAGCATTGATGCTAATATCGGTCTTTGACGTGATGGTGAATGAGGATGTCTCCTCGGGTGTGTTAGTCTTGTTATCTACGGCCTCACACGCCACGAGTAGGGTAGCGACAATACCACAAAGAGCAAAAAACTTTTTCATTGTATATTTTAGTTTAATTTAAAATTTCTATGCAAAGGTAACTTTTTTGTCTTATATTTGCAAAAAATATAATGTAATGATAGAACTTTTAATCTCCATACTCTGCTGTGCCGCATGTGCCCAGTCTCCTGACGGCTTCGACGCTAAGATGCAGGAGTACAACCTCGTCGACATCCGCACACTCAATAGCGACATCCTTGTCGAGCTAAAGTATTCTACTACAGACAACTTCGTGGGCGTGGATATGTATGGCGACCTTGAAACAGCATACCTCGAGCGTAGCTTTGCCAATAGGGTAGTAGAGGCTCAACGCATACTCCAGGAGCGACACCCCGAGTATACGCTTCTCATCTATGATGCTGCGCGCCCTATAAGTGTTCAACGTGCTATGCGTAAGATTGTTGAGGGTACAGAGTTCCAGGATTTTGTGGCTGATGGCACACGAGGCGGCAGACACAACTATGGCGTGGGCGTGGACCTTACTATTGCTACGCTCGACGGCAAACCTATAGATATGGGTGCTGGCTTTGATGACTTTACCGAGGCTGCATCAGTAAAGGGCACGTCCGACAATGCCGACGCTTCAACGCGCACACTTAAGGTATATAAGGATTATATTAATGGTTTGGCTAACCGCGGTATTATAAGCTACAAGGCTGCTGCCAATCGCATATTATTGGTAGAGATTATGCACGAAGCAGGACTTTATCCCTATCGTCGTGAGTGGTGGCACTACGAGGAGATTATATCAATGAGCACAGTACGTAGTAAATACAAACTCCTTGATTTCTAATTAGTTGAATATTACTAATATTAACTCCTTTACTATAAAGTAGAAGAGGTATACGCCCATAACGAGCTTTATGCCCGTGGTGGCGAAGAATGCGAGCATGGAGCCGAAACCTACCTTCAGGGCTTGGGTAAACTTTATCTTGCCACCGACAAGCTCACCGACTACAGCCCCGATAAATGGGCCGAAGATGATGCCCAATATGCCGTAGAACATGCCTATGAATGTGCCTATCGTCGCTCCCCACATGCCATATTTCGTGCCGCCAAAGAGCTTGCCGAAATAACCTGGCAGTATGTAGTCTAATACGATGACGACGACCGATAGCACGCCGCAGATGATGAGGTGCAGCGTAGATATCGTAGAGTTGCTGTTGAAATATACGCATAGGAAGCCTGCGTAGGAGAATAGTGTGCCAGGCAATCCCGACACGAAAACACCCACCAAGCCAATGATGCCCAGTACAAGCGCTATAATCGAAAGCGTAATATCCATACAATTTGTTTATGGTTGCACGCTACGATAACGCTGCCGTGGCAATTTTATTGTGTGTTAGTTTTTTTTCTGAGTGACCTACGACGCTGATAGCGACCTCCATTAAGTCCCTTCTGTCTCTTAAGTCTCTTTTGTCTCTTTTATCTTCTTGCGCGAGGACCCACAACATCACGGGTATACTTTTATATACCCACAACAACGAGGCTGGCATGTGACAATGTAGTGTCCCTTGTCCCACTGTCCCATTTCCCTATGTTTTGGGACAGCGGGACAGTAAGGGGTTATTGTGTGATAGGGACTCAAGAGACAGAAGGGATGACTCGGACCTTTCTGTTGATAGCGACTTCCCTGCGGTCTCATGGTCCCATGGTCTCATGGTCTCAAAAAAAATTAAT
>JAFYWG010000041.1 GCA_017558115.1 Alistipes sp. | reverse complement strand
GTAAGCGCATCAACAAGCACGGTTTCCGTCAGAGAATGGCTACTGCCAATGGCCGTAAGGTATTGGCTGCACGTCGCGCAAAGGGTCGCAAGAAGTTGACTGTATCAGACGAGGCAACATTCAAGTACAACTAGTCGATAGCTTTCGACAGATCGTTGTAAAAAAGTATAGAGCTATTCAGCATACGTTGAATAGCTCTACTTTTTTTGTGTCTTCGTTGTCTGTAGTGACCTCTTTACTCCCCCTTGCTACTCTTAAGTTGCTCGATAAGGGTGCTGCATCCATCCTCCAAGAGGTCGAGTACAAGCTCAAAACCCTCGTGACCCTCGTAGTAGGGATCGGGAATGTGTGACCACTCCTTGTGTTGGCGCAGAAACTCGCGAAAACGATAGATTTTGACGTGGTAGTCGCGGTTGGGGGCGAGGCGGAAGAGGTTTTCATAATTGCTGTCGTCCATGGCTATAATCATGTCGAAGCGCTCGAAGTCCTCCTCGCGAACTTGGCGCGCGCGGTGTGTCATGGGTATGCCACGCGCCTCGGCAGCGCGACGCATGCGTGGGTCGGAGCGTTCGCCGCTATGACCTCCATATGTTCCTGCTGAGTCCAACACCACACTATCGGCAAGGCCATTGCGCTCGACCAATACCTGCATCATTGCCTCGGCCGCGGGTGAGCGACAGATGTTTCCGAGGCAGACAAAAAGGATTCTTTGTTTCATCGTTTCGGAATATTTTTTGCAAATATACGAAATTTTGAGAATTATTGCCTTGCTATTCATTTAGTAAAAGTTAGCGTTGGTTGAATCATTCTGCCATTAATGGACTATTCGGACAATAGATGGTCAAATTGTTATATGGGAGATGTAGTGATATAACAATATTTTTCCTATCTTTGCAAGGCTAAACGCTGGAATATAGTTAAAATATAATCAAATAATATTATGAAAATTAAAGCATTGCTTCTTGTTTTAGCAGCCTCTATGCTCTTCTCGTTCAGCGCCGAGGCTCAGTCATTGCCTCGCCGCGTTCGCAACGTTGAGGTGCAGGATCTCAGCGCAAAGAAGGTACGTTTGCCTTGGTGGGGTGAGAAGAACTTGATGATCTTCTATGTAGACCCCGATGTGCCCAAGCAGAACGATGAGTTTATCACTCAGATTGAGAAGACTAAGCGCCTCGCAGGTCCCAACATCGAGGGCTTCGGTATCATCAACCTTAAGGACTCATGGTATCCTGTGCCCGACTCTGTTATCCGTCAGATTGCTGAGTCACGCACAGCGAAGAATGGTGCTACCATCCTCTGCGACCCCGATCACTGGGTCTCAAGCGCATGGCGTTTGGGTGACTGCAACGACAAGTTCGTCATCATGCTCGTAAACAAGGCTGGTGAGCTTGTCTACATCTCTAAGGGTGAGATGTCGAAGGAGGAGCAGGAGCGCTTCATCGAGGCAGCAGACAAGTTGCGCTAATAGCATAGACTATGTTGCGTGGTCTTGTGGTGACCATTGTTGCGGCATTGGCCGTGGGCACGCTCTCGGCGCAGAGTCCTGAGCAGATGGTTGTCGCTTCGGACACCGTGACATACAGATACACACCGATAGACCAAACCTCTCGTGCTCAGACGGGCATCGAGAGGTTTGGTCTTCGTCTTAACGACTACCTCGGTTTTGCGGAGGATGACCCTCGCGAAGAGAAGTTTATGGCGATTGGCGGTCCTGCCTACTCCGAAAGTACGGGGTGGCGTTTGTCTGTCCTCGCGACGCTCTACTACCGCACGAAGGTCTCGCCCTTGCATCATAGTGTTAGGTTTGGTGGTATGGCATCGTTGCGCGGCTGCTTTGGTGCCTCGATTGATGGCATAAATCACTTTGCCGAGCGTCACACGATAGGCTATGGGGGCTCCTTTGCGCTCGATAGGCGCTACCTCTATGGCCTCGACTACACTACTGCGCTCTCGGACGATAGGGGAGAGTATAGATTGCGTAGTTATGGGGCATATCTCAGCTACGACTTTGAGGTTGTGCCGCTCCTAACTCTCGGACTACGAAGTGAGTATCAGATGTGTAAGGTGGTCGGTGCTGATGCCTTTGTGTGCGATATGATAGCGGGCAGGGGGCATATATTCTCGGCTTTCGATATTGGCATCGGCATAAGATATTCGTCGCGACACACGGAGGATATTAACCTAATGCGCGGAGTAGTGGTGGCGGCAGAGTATAGCATATCGCCAGGTGTGCTAAATAGCGTTGGCGAGGAGTTGCACGAGGTGAGCCTATTGTTGGATTGGTATCAGCCGCTATGGCGTGGTGGTCTTTTGGCTCTCGATGTCTATGGCGAGTACCACTCTGCGAATACCCCATGGATGTGTCGCGCAATGCTGGGTGGTGACGACCGCATGCGTGGCTATTACTATGGACGCTATAGCGGTAATACTCTGGCTACAGCGCAGTTAGAGTTGCGACAGAGGGTCTGGGAGGGTCTTGTCGTAGTGGGCTGGGGTGGCTGCGGTACGGCATTCTCTAAGGACGATTCTGCGGCATGGAGCAGGGTGTTGCCCACCTATGGCGGTGGCATACGCTGGTACTTTAACCCTACATCGTTGGTGCGCTTCGACTGCGGCTTTGGTCGCCACTCGCATGCCTTTATCGTGGGCTACACCGAGGCCTTCTAAGGGGTGTGTAGAGCTATTGGATGTGAGAAGATTTTGGGTGTTGAGTCGTGTAATTTTGCGCGGCTCGATTTGCTTTTATGGGGGTCTATTTTAGCGGTGCGCATTAAGATAATAAATTTTTCTGAAAACTGCAACAAATCGATATTTTTTTACTACCTTTGCGCCCGAGTTACTATACCTATGGTATAGAGGTGATTTTTTCGAGAGAAAATATTAGACATCAAGATATGAAGATTGCATTAGCACAGCTCAACTTCACCGTTGGTGATATTAAGGCCAACGCATCAAAGATTATTGCAGCCATCAACGAGGCTAAGCAGCAGGGTGCCGACCTTGTTGTCTTCGCTGAGTTCGCAGTGTCGGGAACTCCCGCATATGGTCTGCTCACTAAGACAACATTCCTCACACTCTGCGAGGAGGCTGTCGAGGATATCGCTTGCCACTGCCAGGGTATCGCAGCGATTGTGGGTACTCCCTACCTCACTGCTGAGGGCCCCATCAGCGCCGCAGCATACATCGACGCGGAGGGTAACATCGAGTATATCGGCAAGCGCTACGTCACAGCACGCCGCGAGATGGGCTACATCGTTGGCTCGAAGGTCGGTTGCCAGACCATCCGCGTTAAGGAGTGTAACCTCCGCGTGGTTGTGGGTGACGACCTCAGTCGCATGCATGAGATTGACGAGGATATCGACGCTATCATCTCAATCAACGCACGCCGCTATGGTAAGGGCATCATGACACGTCGCTTCGAGAAGATGAGCCACTTGGCGTTCACCGAGGGCACAAGCCTCATCCTTATGAACCAGGTGGGTGGCTCGGGTGACATTGTCTACGATGGTACTTCGGGTGTGCTCGACAAGGATGGCCACCTCGTGATGATGCTCGAGAGCTTCAAGGAGGATATGCGCATCTTCGACACCGAGGCGGAGAATAAGCCCTTTGAGGTGCCCTTGACAACATACAACGACCGCACGCGCATGGTCTACGAGGCAGCATGTCTCGGTACTCGCGACTACTTCCACAAGAATGGCTACACCAAGGCCTGCGTAGGTCTCTCGGGTGGTATCGATTCAGCCGTTGTGGCTTGCATCGCTGTGGGTGCTCTCGGTAAGGAGAACGTACGCGTATTGCTCATGCCCTCGCCCTTTACTCCTAACGATAGCGTGGAGGATGCAAAGCGTTTGGCTGAAAACCTCGGCGTGGAGTATAGCGTATTGCCCATCATTGAGGCATACAACGCCATGGTAGGCACACTCCAGCCCGTTATCGGTGGCACGGAGTTCGATGCTACGGAGGAGAACATCCAGACACGTATCCGTACAACTATGCTCATGGCGCTCCAGAATAAGACTGGCTATATGCTTCTCAACTCATCGAATAAGAGCGAGAATGCCCTCGGCTGGTGTACGCTCTATGGCGATACTGCGGGCACATTCAGCCCCACCGGCGACCTCTACAAGGGTGAGATTTACGATATGGCGCGCTATATCAACGCAACATTTGGCGATGTCATCCCCGATAATATCATCGACAAGGAGCCATCATCGGAGTTGCGCCCCAACCAAAAGGATAGCGACCACTTGCCCCACTACGAGGTTATCGATGCTATCCTCTTCCGTATGATTGAGAAGAAGCAGCACCGCGAGGAGATTATCAACGTTGGCTTCGACTCTGCCGTTGTGGAGAAGATTCACAAGATGGTTATGGAGAACGAGAAGAAGCGCTATCAGTTCCCTCCCGTATTGCGTCTTTCGCCCTGTGCCTTTGGTCACGAGTGGTTGATGCCTTTGGTAAACCACTACTGCGACTAAGCTGCTGCGTTGGCGATGAGTGCTTCCTTGCAACATAAGGGTGTGGTGGAGAGCATAGCTAACGATAGGGTTATCGTGAGCGTTATGCCCGAGAGTGCGTGTGCTGGTTGCCATGCTAAGAGTGTCTGTGGCGAGCGTGGCGAGAAGCGCGAGATTGTCGTGGTGACGCCATACGCTAAGGAGTTTGCGATTGGTGAGCGCGTAACCGTGGCACTCGAGCACAACCGCATGGGTCTTATCTCTGTAGTTTGGAGCTATGTGTTACCCCTCGTCATCTTAGTAGGCGTGCTCTTTGGCGCCAGAGCCTTTGGTGCTAACGATGGCGTTGCGGCGTTAAGCTCTATGGCAGCGATGTCGCTCTACTATGTGGGGTTGTACCTCATGCGCAAGATGTTTGATAAACAGATAAAATTTACAATTATAAAAGAGTTATGAATCTACTATTGACAGTGCTTACACTCAGCTTGTTGGGTGTGTTGTTGGCTGTTATCCTCTATTTCGTTGCACAGAAGTTCAAGGTGGAAGAGGACCCACGCATCGACGAGGTGGAGAAGATGCTTCCTGGTGCAAACTGTGGTGGTTGCGGCTTCGCAGGTTGCCGTGCTATGTCGGAGGCGTTGGTTAAGAACGATAACATCGACGCGCTATACTGCCCCGTGGCAGGTGGCGACGTGATGAAGTCTATAGCGGGCTATCTCGGTAAGAGTGCTGCAGACAAGGCGCCTATGGTGGCTACTATGCTCTGTGGTGGTACTTGCCAGAAGCGCCCCAAGATTAACCACTACGATGGTGCTTTGAGCTGCGCCGTTGTAAACACCTTCTACATCGGTGAGACGGGTTGTGCATTTGGCTGTATCGGCTATGGCGACTGCGTGCAGGCGTGTAAGTTTGGTGCTATGGCACTCAATCCCGAGACTGGCCTCGTGGAGATAGATCCCGATAAGTGTACGGCGTGTGGCGCATGTGTTAAGACATGTCCGAAGGGCCTTATCGAGTTGCGTAAGAAGTGGCCTAAGAACCGCGCTATCTATGTTGCTTGCCGCTCGAAGAATCGTGGCTCGGTGGTTATGAAGGTCTGCAAGGCGGGATGTATCGGCTGTGGCAAGTGCGCTAAGGCTTGTCCATTTGGTGCTATCACCATCGACAGCTATCTTGCCTATATCAACCCCGATAAGTGCAAGCTCTGTCGTAAGTGTGTGAACGAGTGTCCTACAGGCGCTATCAACATCAAGAACATGGAGCGTTTGCCCAAGGAACCCGCAGCACCCAAGGCGGAGGCACCCGCAGTAGCAAAGAGTGAAACCGCGAAATAGTAAGTTGAGTATGAGAACATTCCCTATAGGCGGTATTCATCCGCACGACAATAAAGAGTGGAGCAAGGATAAGGCTATCGAGGTATTGGAGCTTCCCGACGAGGCGAAGTTGCCCATGGTGCAGCATATCGGATCTCCCGCAACTCCCATAGTACAGAAGGGCGATAAGGTGCTCACTGGTCAGGTTATAGGCCAGTCTACAGGTTTCGTATCGGCAAATATACACTCTCCCATCTCGGGTACGGTGACAAACGTAGATATGTTCCCCAATGGTCAAGGTCAGCGCCGCATGATGGTTGTCATCAAGCGTGAGGGCGACGAGTGGCTCGAGACTATCGACCGCACACCCGACCATAAGCGCGAGTGCACGCTCGAGCCTAAGGAGATTATAGCAAAGATTAAGGATGCCGGCATCGTAGGTCTCGGTGGCGCGCAGTTCCCCACACACGTCAAGCTCACCATTCCCGATGGCCAAAAGGCCGAGGTGGTGGTTATCAATGGCGTGGAGTGTGAGCCCTACCTCACGTCGGACTACCGCACAATGCTCGAGCGCGCAGAGATGGTACTCACAGGTACTGAGATTGTTATGCGTGCCGTTGGCGTTAAGCGTGCTGTTATTGGCGTGGAGAACAACAAACCCGATGCTATCAAGCACTTGCGCGAGGTTATCGCCCGCGACGGCTACCACGGCATCGAGGTTATGCCCCTCAAGATGCGCTACCCTCAGGGTGGTGAGAAGCAGCTCATCGCAGCTGTAACGGGTCGAGAGGTGCCACCTCCACCAGCACTCCCCATCTCTGTGGGTGCTGTGGTGTGCAATGTCTCGACATGTGTTGCTATCTACGAGGCTGTACAGAAGAATAAGCCTCTTATCGAGCGCGTTGTGACAGTTACGGGCAAGCACCTCAACTCTACACACAACTATCTCGCTCGCTTTGGCACCCCCGCAAGCCGCTTCTTCGAGTTGGCGGGCATTCCCGAGGGCGATGTTAAACTCCTAAATGGTGGTCCTATGATGGGTCGCTCGGTAGTGGACATCACCGCTCCCTTGATTAAGGGTTGTTCGGGTCTCACGGTCATCACTGGCGCTGAGGCAGCACGTGGCAAGGAGCTCTCGTGCATCAAGTGTGCTAAGTGTGTGAGCGTATGCCCCATGGGTCTCGAGCCCTACCTCTTGTCGAAGCTCGCCAAGATGCAGAAGTGGGATATGGCCGAGGAGCACAACACTGTAGATTGCATCGAGTGTGGCTGCTGCTCATATACTTGTCCCTCGAACTTGCCCCTTTTGGACTACATCCGCATCGGTAAGCAGACAGTATCTACTATCGTGCGTGCACGCGCGGCAGCGAATAATAAGAAGTAATAAAAATAGAATAGATATATATGGCAACCAGACTTTTTGCTGCGCCCTCACCCCATATCCACGGTGGTGAGAATACACGCCGAATAATGCTCGACGTGATCTTGGCGCTCGTGCCCGCCCTCGCCGTATCGACATACGTGATGGGCTGGAGGGCCTTGTTCATCACGGGTGTGGCTGTTGCAGGCTGCGTGGTGTTCGAGTACATTATCAGCCGTTTCTTGCTTAAGCGTGGCTCTACCATTGGCGACCTTTCGGCTATCGTTACCGGTATGTTGTTGGCCTTCAACCTCCCCGTGGGTATTCCATGGTGGATTGTGCTCATCGGCGCCGTTGTAGCCATTGGCGTGGGTAAGATGACCTTTGGCGGCTTGGGCTGCAATCCCTTCAACCCTGCGCTCACAGGTCGTATCTTCTTGCTTATAGCATACCCCGTGCAGATGACCGACTGGACAACAAACGTGCCCGATACGATCTCTGGCTCTACAGCACTTGCTGAGGTTAAGTATTCGACATACGACGTTGCAGGTAACATCGTGCTTGACAGAATGAACCTCGAGAGCGTAGATTTCCTCGGCATGTTCGGTGGTACTATGAATGGCTCGTTGGGTGAGATCGCCTCGTTGGCGCTTATCCTTGGTGGCTTGTACCTCTTGTGGCGTAAGGTTATCACATGGCACATCCCCGTTGCTGTGCTCGGTACTATGGCAGTATTTGCTCTCTGCGTGGCTTTGGGCATTGGTGGTGGCGCATTGTGCTATGAGCTCCCCTTGTTCCACATCTTGGCGGGTGGCGCATTGCTTGGCGCTATCTTCATGGCTACCGACTACTCTACATCGCCCATGACACATAAGGGCATGTTGCTTTATGGTGTGGGCATAGGTCTTTTGACTATGATCATCCGTTTGTGGGGTGCCTACCCCGAGGGTATGTCGTTTGCGATATTCATCATGAATGCTGCAACGCCCCTCATCAATAAGTATTTACGTCCGAAGCGTTTCGGTACTAAAAAGTAGGAGAAAGCATGAAGAGTTCATTGAAAAATATGGTATTGGTGCTCTTCACCATTACCGCAGTCTCGGCGCTCTTGGTAGGCTTGGTGGACCATATCACTAAGGATACCATCGCTCAGACCATGCAGAATGCTAAGAATGAGGCTAAGTTCAAGGTGCTTGGCACCTCAGCAAGCGAGGCCGAGGTGATTGCTGATAGCGTATACACAATAGGTGATAAGTTCGAGATTATTGTAAGCACTGTTGCTGATAAGAGCGACAATAGCAAGGTGTTGGGCTACGCCGTAGATGCTACAAGCATCACTAAGTCGGGCTATGCTGGCCGTATACAGCTTATGGTAGGCTTCGTGGAGGATGGTAATACCTCATCTATAAGTGGCGTTGAGGTGTTGGCGCAGAGCGAGACTCCAGGTCTTGGTGCTAACATGACAGTGCCTGGCAACGTCCTCGAGAAGTCGATATTGGGTAAGAATCCCCAGACCCTGAAGTTCAAGGTTAAGAAGGATGATGCTTCAGGCTCGTTCGACTCACTCACCGGCTCTACAATATCGTCTCGAGCATATGTAAATGCCGTGGAGACAGCCTATGCTGGCTACCTCAAGGCGCGCGGCTGGCTCGATGAGGGTGATGCCTCAAGCACGCCTACGGGTGCTACTGCAACTGAGGAGGATGACGCTAAAATGGGTGCTACCGCTATGTCTGGTGCTACCGCAACTGAGGAGTGTGCAGAGAATAACGACGTAAAAGAGGAGGAGAAATAATGGGTAAACTTCAACTTATAACAAAGGGTATTCTCAAGGAGAATCCCACCTTTGCGCTCATCTTGGGTATGTGTCCCACAATTGGTGTCACCTCTACAGCCATCAATGGTATGGGTATGGGTGTGGCAACAATGGCGGTGTTGATCCTCTCGAATATGGCGATTTCGCTCATCAAGAACCTCATTCCCAGCAAGGTGCGCATCCCCGCGTTCATCGTGGTCATCGCAAGCTTCGTAACCATCATCGGTATGTTGATTAAGGCCTACCTCCCCGCGCTCGACGCGTCGCTTGGTGTCTTCATTCCTCTTATCGTGGTTAACTGTATCATCCTTGGTCGTGCTGAGGCCTTCGCATCGAAGAATGGCATCGTCGACTCGGCTTTGGATGGCGTGGGCATCGGTCTTGGCTTCACGCTCTCGCTCACCATCATAGGTGCTGTGCGCGAGGTGCTTGGCTCGGGTGCTATCTTCGGCGTTACGTTTGCTGCAGATGTCATGCCCTTGCTCTTCATCCTTGCCCCTGGTGGCTTCCTTGTGTTGGGCTACCTTATGGTTGTGTTTAACAAAATTGCAAAACGATAATAGCTATGAATATCTTGTCTATCCTAACATCTGGAAATATCTCACAGGAGGTATATAACGCCTTTGCTACGGGTACTGTAAGCGTTCAGGAGATTAGCCTCATCGCTATTGTCATTGGCGCAATCTTCGTTAATAACGTGGTGCTCTCGCAGTTCCTTGGTATCTGCCCCTTCCTCGGTGTGTCTTCAAAGGTGAATACATCGCTCGGCATGGGTATGGCCGTGACCTTCGTCATGGCACTCGCCTCTATCGTGACATGGTGCTTGCAGAGGTATATCCTCGTGCCCTTCGGCATAGAGTTTATGCAGACCATCGTCTTCATCCTCGTTATCGCAGCCCTTGTGCAGATGGTTGAGATCGTGCTTAAGAAGGTATCACCCGCGCTCTACCAGGCGCTCGGTATCTTCTTGCCTCTTATCACCACTAACTGTGCCGTGCTCGGTGTCGCTATCCTCATGGTGCAGAAGGATATGGATCTCTTTACGGGTGTCATCTACTCTGTGGCTACAGCCCTCGGCTTTGCCCTCGCCCTTGTGCTCTTTGCTGGTATCCGCGAGCGTCTCGAGGTTGAGGATGTCCCCGCAGCCTTCCGTGGTGTGCCCATCGCACTTATTACCGCGGGACTTTTGGCAATGGCATTCATGGGCTTTGCCAACGTAGTTCCCCTCCCATAATTTCTTGTGATAAGGCAGACATCTACTGCCGCTAACAAAAATAAATGCGAATAGGCAGTACGCTTTAGTACAGCCTATCCGCATTTTTTTTGCCGAGCGTTGTATCTGCAGCCTTCTGACAAGAAATTGGGGTTGTGGGGAGAGTTAGTGACACTTAAGGAAATTAGGGAAATTAAGGAGTTTAGCGAGGTGGGGGCGCCTACACTAAACTCCCTAATTTCATTAAATTCCCTAATGCTAAATATCCATCGATCCGAAAATAACAGGCATTGACAATCGGCACGATACCGCCTTGCCATTCTTCATGCCGGGGGTCCAGCGGGGAGAGCTCAACATAACGCGCGTAATCTCCTCCTCGAACAGCTTGTGAGCTGTGCCCTTGATGCACTCTATCTCCATAACTGCTACATAGCCAGCGCTATCAACCTTAAACTTTACGACATAGTGTGCTGCGAGGTTCTTATTGCGTAGCTGCTCGGGGTAGCGTAGGTTCTCATACAACCAACTATTGAAGGCCTCGGTGCTTGTATTCATAAATATGGGCAGCGTGTCTGGAGTATTCTCGATGTTCTTGTCGAGCGAGTTTGTGCGGATAATAACCACGCCATCCTCCACATTGCCGTAATCCTTATAGTAGGAGAGCATCTCGGGCTCCTTAAAAACAGTCACATCCTTAATCTCCTCGGGTTTCAGGGCGTTAACCTGCTCCATGGTAGAGGGCACGCCATCAATAATATAGACGGGGTTCTTGTCCGACACGTTCTCCTTGCCGGCGTCAAGTGCCATAATAACAATCTGGTTCTCCATACTGCCCTTTGTTGCGGGTATCTCGCTCTGCTTCGACTCCAACTTGAAGGCGATAGGTAGCATAAACGACACAGATACCGCGTGGCCATTGTTAAAGCCTGGTGTCCAGCGTGGTGAGGTGCTAATAACGCGCTTCACCTCCTCGCCAAAGATCTCGGGGTACTCCGACTGGATAATATTGATGCGGTCGTAGTCGATATATCCGTGGCGGTTAACGATGAAGTTTGCAACAACCATATCCTCTTTACCCTCCTTCATTGCCGCATCGGGGTAGCGTACATTCTGCATCACCCACTCGCGGAACGCAAGGAGGTCGCCGCCCATAAACTGAGGCATAACATCGGCATATACAAAGGGCATATCCTCCTCTTCGGCATTCTTGAGTGTGATGACAATAACGCCATTCGAGGTGTCGCCGAGGTGCTCAAACTCCTTAACATCCTTTTTGTTCTTAAGCACGGTCATCGACTCGAGGTCGTCACCCAAGTACTTAACCTCCTCGATAGTTGCCACCTTACCATTAATAATATATAGGGGCTTTTGTACCTCGCCATTGGCGTATGCCGCAAGGGTAGCAAAGAGCACTACCATGGTTATAAGTAAGCGTTTCATAATTTCTCTCGATTTTAAGTGTTCTGTAATAGGTTTTAAGAGCTCTTGTTTTCTATTGCAAAGATAGGAGCATAATTCGGTGCTGCCTAATTTTTAAGGTTAAAGAGTGTTAAGGGAAATGTTAAAAAGTGTTAAGGGGTGTGGGGTGTGCGATATTTTAGTTACCTTTGTGCTAAGCGAAACGCAGTTATGAGAGAGCAGAACTTCAAAATAGTATCCGTTGTTGTGGTGCTTGCCTTGGCACTCCTTGTTGCCGTCGAGGCTATGTGGAGCGTGCGCACCTACCGCGACATGCGCAGGAGCTACGAACAGCAGATATGTAGCGTTCTGGAGGAGGCGGCATGGAAGTATGCCACAAACTCCATGAATGGCGATGCGGCAATCAACATAGGTAATATCTCGCGCTTCCATGCCTTTGTGGGTGAGGGTCTGCGCACGGCGGGCTTAGCTACGGAGTTTCGTGTAGAGGTGCTCTCGACAACAGATGACGAGCCTATTGTGATTATGACAATGGGTGAACTATCTAAGGATGAGGATATTATATCGGTAGATAAGAGGCTAACGCCACTAATTCTGCGCCTGAGTGTTACCGACCCGCACTCTGCAATCCTCGGCGACATGAAGCGTATGCTCGTGATGCAGGGTCTCTCGGTTTTGCTCCTTATCGCCGCCTTTTTGTATATGCTACGCACGCTCTTTCGTGCCAAGGAGATCGAGAAGATACGCCGTGACCTCACGCACAACATCACACACGAGCTTAAGACTCCCATAGCTGCGGCATACGCCTCGGTTGACGCACTGCGCACTATGCCCGAGATTGTGGACCAGAAGCGCGACGACTACCTCGACATGGCACATGGCGAGTTGCAGCGCTTGGGCACGATGGTAGATGAGATACTGCGTAGCTCGACCGAGAAGTTCGCAACGGCAGAACTCCGCCTCGAAGAGTGCAGCGTGGCAGAGATGGTAGAGCGCGTGGTAAAGTCTCTCGATATGCGCTACGCCTCGCGTAGTGTCGAGTGGAGCATAGAGGTAGAGGAGGATTGTGCTGTTGTTGCCGATGCCTTCTACCTTGAGGGTGCGCTCTCGGCAGTTGTTGATAATGCCATAAAGTACTCGTGCGAGCGGCCTAAGGTCAAGATTTGCAGCACGGTGCGCAATGGATATACCTATATAAGTGTTGAGGATTGTGGCATCGGCATACCGCGCAGGGAGCAGAGGCGCATCTTCGACAAGTTTTACCGCATTACCTCAGGTGACAAGTACTCAACATCTGGCTACGGCATTGGTCTATACTTTGTGCGTAGCGTTGTTGAGCGTCATGGCGGCAGCGTCACGCTTAGTTCTACACTCGGCGAGGGTTCATGTTTCACACTAAAACTTCTACGCTATGGCAAGTAAACGTATTCTTGTGGTTGAGGATGAGGCGGTACTTATCCGTATTCTCGGCGATGCACTGCGTGGTGCGGGCTACGAGGTCTATACTGCGGTAAATGGTGTGGAGGGTCTCGCGGAGTTTCAGCGCGTGCACCCCGACCTTGTTGTTGCAGATGTTATGATGCCAGATATGGATGGTATGACCATGGTGCGCGAGATACGCAAGACCAATAGGGCATGCGAGGTGTTGTTCCTATCGGCGCGTAGTGGGGTAGAGGATGTGTGCGAGGGCTTTAAGTGTGGTGGTAACGACTACCTGCGTAAGCCATTTGCAATTAATGAGTTGCTTGCACGTGTTGCGGCACTCCTGGCACGTCACCCCGCGGAGGTAGAGGCATCGGGTATAGTTACCATAGGTGAGTACCGCCTCGATAGTAACCTCTGGACCCTTACACACAATGGCACCACACGCCGCCTTACGGCACGCGAGTCGGCAGTGCTCTCAATGCTTGCGGCACGTGCTGGCGAGGTGGTAGCCTCGGAGGGACTACTAAAGGAGATATGGGGCGATGACAGCTACTATAACCTTCGCTCGTTGAATGTCTTTATCTCGCGCTTGCGTGGCTACCTCGAAGATGACCCGCGCGTAGAGATACAATCTCTGCGTGGCGTGGGTTATCGCCTCATAGTAAAATAAAAGCGTAGTAGTGCGAACTACTACGCTTATTTATGTTGCGAGAGACCTACTTATCTGCAATCGTGCCCTCCCACTCAACAGATACGCTCTCCTCGCTCTCCATTACGAAGTAGCCGCGAATCTTGTGATAGGGGTAGCCAGATGAGTGCTCAGCATCTGCTATGACCTCGAGCCAGCCTTCAGTAAAGCGGTAGAGGTCGCTATCGGTGTAGGGCGTAAAGTAGCTCCACTCGTAATATACGGTGTTCATCTGCTCGTTCGATAGGATGTATCTGCCTGTAGGAAGCATAGTGTTACTATCAGCGGTGTAGATGTCGAAATAGACAGCATAGCCTGTGCTCTCCTGGTGGAAGGTCATGTAGTCGTTACGCATGCCGTCAGCGACAGTGACTATGCTTGATACCGCAATGCGATCGTTTAGTACGTACGTCGCCTCGGGCATAGGTGTAGGATTTTCAATCCACGAGTTATCCTCCTCGTTCTTGTTATCCTCATCCTCCTTACTACCCTCGTCATCCTTATTCTCGTCCTCGTTTGGAGTCTCGGGCTCCTCGGTGTTATCGGGAGTTTGTGGAGTGTCAGTGGTATTCTCACACGCCGTAGCTACAAGCATAAGGGCGAGGAGCATCGTAAATAAGTTCTTGATTTTCATTGTTATAACATTTAGAAAAAAGACTATCACCCGAGGGCAATAGTCTTTCTATGTTAGAAATTATGCTTCGGTGTTTGCCTGAGTCTCCTTGAGTGCTTCGCGCAACTTCGCGGGGAAGTTACTCTTGATGTCGCGCTCCATAGAGAGTATCATGCTGCAGATGGCGCGTGCAGAGGAGCTGCCGTGGCCAATCATAACGGGGGCATTGATACCCATAACCTGAAGGCCACCCACGCTCTCGGCGTTCATGTTATCCCAGAAGTCGTACTGCCAGTAGAGCTTGGGAATGATGCGGCCGAGGATAGAGCGAAGCATTAGTTTGAAGCGTGGCTTGCCACCACCGAGGCGGAAGTTGATGCGGTATAGAGCCTCAGCCATCTTGAGGAGGCTGTTGCCCACGAAGGCATCGGCAACCACCACGTCGCCAATCTTACCAGTGAAGATGTATGAAGCCTCGACGTTACCCACGAAGTTGTAACGCTTATCCTCCTTCATGAGGTCGTATGTAGCCTTAGCCTGGGCGTTACCCTTTCCCTCCTCCTCGCCGATGTTGAGGAGTGCTACGCGTGGGTTCTCCATGTTGAGTGCCGACTTGGCGTAGATGGAGCCAAGGAGGCCATACTGCGCCAATACTTCGGGCTTAGCGTCGACGTTGAGGCCCACGTCCATGAGCACGGCGCGCTGAATACCCTTCTCGGCAGATACTGTGGGGATGAGCGTTGCGAGCACGGGGCGTATAACACCCTCTATGGGCTTGATCACCTGCATCGAGCCCACCATCATTGCGCCTGTAGAGCCGGCACTTGCGAAGCCGTCAATCTTGCCCTCAGCGAGGTCGTTGAAGCCGCGTGTAATGCTCGAGTCGCGCTTTGCGATGAAGGCCTTTGCGGGGTGGTCACCCATCTCGATGACCTGTGTTGTTGCCACGATGTCGAAGTTGCTCTCGTCTGCGCCATGCTTCTTGATGAGCTCGCGTATGCGCTTCTCGTCGCCGTATAGCACGATGCGGCTCTCTTTGTTGAGGAGCTTAAGCGACATTACAGCGCCCTCGATGGCTACTTCGGGTGCGAAGTCACCGCCCATGGCGTCGATACCGATTCTAATCATAGTGTTTAGGTGTTGTGGGACTCAAGCTGTCCCAGTTTTAGGAGCTGCATGGGGCATAGACCTTGGCAGACTGAAAAAAAAGAGCACTACCACTTTCGCGGTGTGCTCTTTGTGAACTTTGAAGACTACTCAGCAACCTTCTTCTCGATAGCGAGCTTACCGCGGTAGAAGCCGCACTCGGGGCATACGCGGTGGTAGAGTACTGCTGAACCGCAGTTTGAGCAGTTTACTACAGTAGGAACAACAGCCTTGTAGTGAGTTCTTCTCTTGTCTCGACGTGTTGAAGAGACTTTGTGTTTAGGATGTGCCATTTTACAATATAATTTTTAAGTATTTATGTTTCTTTTGTTCTCGCAGCAACCCGACGGATAAGCCGCCACGCGAACCCTATTTTCTCTATTTGTTCCTCTCCATTTGGTCTTTGAGAGCCTCGAGTACCGACTTGTTGTAGTCGTCGAGACCCACTACGTCGCTCTCTTCAGCCTGTGCCTCGAGTTTTTCGAGCTCCTCCTCCGAGATCTCGGTGAACGAAGCTAACATTTCGGGGTTGCACTCACCCTCCTCATGCACGCGGCTGTAGGGTAGCGAGAGGACGATGCTCTCGTAGATGTACTGTGTGAGGTCTACCACATCGTCGGCGGGCGATATCCACATCACGTCGCCATCGTAGTAGTCAGTCTCATCCGAGAACTTCACCACGAGGTCTCCCTCGTAGTCAATAGCTATTGGGCAATCCTCCAGGCAGCGGTCGCACTCGCAGATTACCTCACCCTCGATGGTGATGTTTAGCTCCAACATCGACTCGCTGCGCACGAGGTTCGCACGCACATTGCAGTCACCGCCCTTGATCTCCTCGGTCTCGAACGCATCGAAAAGCTTGTTATCTACCTGAAAATCAAAGGTGTGCTCACCATTCTTAAGCCCCTTAAAGGCTATTGTATATAGTCCAATTTGCTCCATTTCAGCACAAATAGTCTGCAAATTTACGATAAAAAACTAAAATGTGCAAATTATTACTATTTTTGTAGCAAACTTTTGTGAAATTATTTTGATTTTGGCTGTGGTTAGTGCCTAATGATGCTTACCTTAGTGTCATTACAGAACGGGGCAAAGTCATCCTTTGTATGTCATCCTGAACGTAGTGAAGGATCTACGGGTTTGCGTGGCGGTCTAAGTTAGCACACACTGCGAGATGCTTCGCCCTGCTCAGCATGACAGCGTAGAACAGTAAATGAATATTAAACTAATATAACTATGCAACCTTATACTATAAAATTGGAGAGTGATTTTTCGGAGCTGTGGCGCTATAATATCGTTGTTATGTGCAGCGTGTTGCGCGATGGCGCGGAGGTGGAGTTCTTGAAGCACTCCTCGGAGGTTGCCCCCGTGGGTGCCGAGCTCGGCGAGGTGCCCCGCGGCTATAGTGCCGACCGCACCATTGTGCTGCGCTCCACAGATGCCACAAACCTTACCTTATATATATATGTTATGCCTCACACGCTACCCATGACTACCGACGTTGCTGAGGCTAAGCCCTTCGAGATTGTCGTTGAGGTGTTGTACGGCGAGGAGCAGGCCTACCGCAAAAGGGTAGAGGTAAACCAGTGGTCTGGCGAAAACCTGGAGATCTTTATTTAGAGAGGGGAGTGATTAGGAATTAGTAATATTGCTGTCGGCTACGAGGAGATGCTTCGCCCTGCTCAGCATGACAAGCTGGGCTACCTTTCTCGGTCGCTATCTTATTGTGGAGACCATGTGACCAAAAGGACCAATGAGACCAACACGAACCTCGGACAAACTTTGTCAGTTTCTTCTCATGGTCTCTCGGTCTTTTTGGTCTCTCGGTCGTCCGCTTGTCCTCTTGTCTGTTCGTCCTCTTGTCGTTATAGCCAAGCAAAAGAAAAGCAGCACCCCGAAGGATGCTGCTTTGCTATTTATTGCTTGCTATGAGAATTACAAAGCGCAATCTACATCGTTAATCTTAACAGTAACGTTGTTACGTGAGGAGATATCAGGGAATGAAGTGTAGTTGTCAGATGTGTATTCTACACCATTAACAGTACAATTATTGAAAGAGTACTGGCCATCAGCCTTGATACAGTCAATCCACTCGTATTGTGTTGTGCCATCGAATGTGAACTCACAGTTCTTCAATGTTGCGCTACCCCAAAGGTTTGCACCATTGTAACCGCTCTTGTCGTTGCCAACGAAAGTACAACCCTCGAATGTTACCATGTTAATAGCTGCTGCAAAAGCATTGAAACCAGAGATAGTACAGTTGCGGAAAGTTACATTCTTGTTAGTACCACCATCGAAGTGGATACCATAAGTGCTACCATCGAATACACAGTTCTCGAATTCACAAGTCTCGCCAACGTAGCAGTAACGAAGAGCGTTAGAGCCAGTGAAAGTACAGTTCTCGAACTTACCGTTGATAGTCTGATCTACAGCATTACCTGAAGGGTTAGAGAATGTAGCACCTACTACAGTAGCACCCTTGATGTCGAGTTTAGAGTTACCAGTAAATACTGTACCCTCCTCGCAAACGATAGTCACACCCTCAGCAACAGATGATGGGAATGTGTACTCACCTGCCATAACGTTAACAGTTGCACCAGCCTCGCTAACAGCAGCCTTCAATGCATTTGTGTTAACAGCAATCGCAGCACTGTTCAAAGTTGAGTTAGTGTAGTCACAAGCTGAATTTGTCGCAAACTCGTTGACAAAACCATTATTGTTCTTAACTACGAATGCAATGTTATCATATTTGAAAGTAGTAGATGTTACCTGAACACCATAAATGCCATGCTTATTTACATTGGTGTTGTTTTCGAACACTACAGAGTTTGCACCGCTGTCACTATTACCCCAAGTCCAAACTGCGCAAAGAGTACCCTGTGAAGTATAAACATCGAACTTGTTGTTTGTAATCTCAGCCAAAGTACGAGTACGGATAGGATAGAAATCACCCTCAAACTTACAGTTGTTTACAACAAGCTTCTTGCCAGCCTCGTGAGTACCATAGTTGATACCGCATACACCTGCATTGATATTAGTCTCAAACTCACAACCATCAAATGATGTTGCAGCCGCGTAAATTACAACGATACCAGGGTATTTGTATTGAGCACCAGAGTATGTGTTCTTGGCCTTTGATGCATCGTTGATAGCGAACTTGAGGTTCTTGAACTGAGAACCATCGCCATAAGAGCCTACATTAACGCGACCCTTGATAGTTGCGCCCTCAACACCCTTCAAGATAATGGGCTTGTTTACAGCGAATGTACCCTCGATTGTTGTAGGCATAAGGAGGTGGTCACCACCAGCAGCTACAGCTGCCTTGAGGTCGTCAGCAGTGTAAACGAAGTTATAGTTATCGCGTGGGAATACCTTGAAGTTATCAGCACCAGTTACAGTGTACTCAGCAGGAGCTACGAAGGTAGCCTCGTCGTCACCAGTAGTGAATACTACATCGTAACCTGGAGCCTCCAACTTATTGTCGCCCACGAAGTTGATAGTGTAGTTAGCTTTAGCCTTGCGAGCTACAACAGGAAGGAATGCCTTGATAGATGTGTTCTCAACAACAAGAGTGCGAGCGCCATCAGCGTCAACACGAAGACCGTAACCAGTTGCTACGATTGTAGAGTTCTTAACAACAGCGTCAGTTGAAGTACCAAATGAAACACCGTTCTTAGTGTTAGTCTTAACATTGTCAACAACGATACCTGCTACACCGTAGCACTGAGCGAGTGAGTGGATGTCATTAGCCTCACAACCCTCGAACTTAATATCGAATGCCTGACGAAGACGTGCACCTACAACAGTCTCGTTACCCTTGAAAGTACAGTTCTTAACAGTTACGTTGTGAGCGTACTCCTTAGCAACGTTTGAGTCAATGAAGTAAAGATCGTCACGTGTAGTCTCGAAGTTGATGTTCTGGAATGTAAGGGTCTCCTCACCAGTGTAGCGATTCAAACCATCTACATAGAAACCACCATCGAACTTGTAACCGTTACCATCGATAACAACGTTTACGTCAGCGTTCTGCTTGATCAAGATAGTCTCCTCTGCCTTGATGTCAGCATCGAAGAGGATAATCTTGCCATTCTCGTAATCGTTGATAGCCTCTTTGAGTTCCTTAGCTGTGTTAACCAATACGAAATCTCTCTCGTGAAGACCCTTGAAGTTATCGTCGATAGTTACGTTGATCTCAGTAGCAGTAGTCAATACGTTACCAACGATAGTTGTCAAGTAGTTACGCTGTACTGGGATATCAGTGTTGAACTGAGTAGCCTTGATAGTGTTACCCTGCTCGTCGAATACCTCCATTGTGAAGTGGATAGACTCCTGGTCAGTGTTAGCAAGGATATAGTCAGTGAAGAGTGTCATATGAGTGTGACGAACAACACCGTTTGCGTTAGCATCAGCCTTGCGAGCATCGTAATCTGCATTGTAGATGTGGTTGCTCAAGTCAGTCTTCTTCACGTCGTTGTAACGGTTAGTGTACTCAACAGTTGTGTACTCAGTATCGATAGCGCCAGTTACAGCGTTGAATGAAGCGCGGTGTGCAGCGTCGTAAGTAACCTTTACAGACTTAGGCTCTACGTTGAGGTTCAACTCAGCGAGGTCAGTAGCGATAACACGAACCTTACCATAAGGACGCTTCAAAACGATGCTCTGAGCAGCTGAGTTAGAAATTCGGATAGGCTCAGTTGCAAAGTAAGCATCAGTACACTCATCGTTGATAGCATCCTCCTTGATGGTGATGTTCTGCAATGTGCCATTGATGTCGTGGTGCAAACCAAGCTTACTCTGAACTTCAGTATTTGCCTCATCCGAAGCATCCTGTGGTACGAAGTCAGCGAATACTACGAACTGGTAGTCGCGGTTAGGTACAAGACGAAGGTCGAACGTCACGGGCTCGTACTTGTCAACAATCTGAACCATACGATCCTTAACGGGAGCAGCGTTCAAACCATTAGCATCATAAACCTCCAAAGAGTAACGAAGGTCTACATCTGTCCAGTCTACACGGAGAAGGTCAGCCTCGTCACACAAATAGTCGATAGCACCGTATGCGCTATCAAAGCCATACTGTGAGTCGCCATCATTAGCACGTGTTGCGAGCTCCTTGGCGTCGACCTTAAGCTGGAAGTCGACCTCACCACCTACCTGAGTAGCAGCGCCATCGAACTCCTGCTGACATGATGCCAAACCAAGCACCAATGCAGCCAAAGCGAAAAATCTTGCTTTCATAGTGTTAAAAAATTAATTAGTTGTTTGTAATAAAAAAAAATATTGTGTTTGTATCTTCAATATCTCCATCGCATCCCCTCGTGCACGCCCTCGCACGCGCCTACGTGAGGCAAATGTGCGCTGCATAGGGAGATAATACACCCGTACAGCATCGGCGCGACCAACACCAATAATTGCTCGGTGGGGTCATGCTAAATAAAATATTTTGGGGACACGCGTCGTTGTAATTGGTTGATTTACAGGCTGAAATTACCCCCCCCCTATTGGGTGGTAGGGAGATAGTAAGTCCGTTTACGAGTATCACATTCTCGCTTTTGGCTTATAAATTTGGGCTTTACAACTACACAAATGTAGTAAATTTTGGGTGAGCGACCAAATATTTTCAATAAAAAATTCGAGAAAATTTGCTCCTCCTTTCCCCGTGGAGGAGATATTTTTATGGATTAAAACCACTTTTTTGCGTTCAATTTTAGGGTGAAAAGGGGGCGGTGCGCGCATAAAGACCGAGGACAACAGAGGCAGAAACGAGGTGGCGAATGGCATTGATGGAGGCCTCACACGGTCTCGTGTAGCAAAAGCGCGGGCACCCAACGAGTGCCCGCGCCTATTATATATTATATAAGGTATTACTTCGACTTTACGTACTCGTCGATAGCCTTAGCGGCCTTACGGCCTGCGCCCATAGCCAAAATAACGGTTGCAGCACCAGTAACAGCATCGCCACCAGCGAAGACGCCCTCGCGTGAGGTAGCACCCATATCGTTAGCCTCGATGCAGCCGCGGCGGTTGATGTTCAAGCCACCAGTGGTAGAGGCGATAAGGGGGTTAGGCGATGTGCCCAATGCCATAATAACAACGTCGCAGTCGATGACGAAGTCCGAGCCGGACTTCTCGACGGGTGAGCGGCGACCACTTGCGTCGGGCTCGCCAAGCTCCATCTCTACGCAGTTGATGCCCTTGACCCAACCATCCTCAGTGCCGAGGATATGGGTGGGGTTAGTAAGCATGCGGAACTCGATGCCCTCCTCCTTAGCGTGGTGAACCTCCTCCTTACGTGCGGGAAGCTCAGCCTCGCCACGGCGATAGACAATAACGGCCTCGGCACCAAGACGCTTAGCAGTACGCACAGCATCCATAGCAACATTACCTCCGCCCACAACAACAACCTTGCGGCCTACGTACACGGGAGTGTCGTTATGCTGAGGATCCCATGCGCCCATGAGGTTGACACGTGTCAAGAACTCGTTAGCCGAAAGCACGCCATTGAGGTTCTCGCCCTCGATGCCCATAAAGCGGGGAAGACCTGCGCCAGAGCCCACAAAGACTGCATCGTAACCCTCGGTGTCGAGGAGTGAGTCGATAGTGGTGGTGCGGCCTACGATGACGTCGGTCTCGAAGTGTACGCCGAGCTTCTTAACCTCGTTGATCTCGCGTGCAACGACTCTATCCTTAGGCAAGCGGAACTCGGGGATGCCATAAGACAACACACCACCCAAGCGGTGCAAAGCCTCGAACACGTCTACCTTATAGCCCATCTTTGCGAGGTCGCTCGCACAAGCCAAGCCTGCAGGACCACTGCCCACAACGGCTACACGGTGGCCGTTAGGTGTAATAACAACGCCCTCTACCTCGGCGCTATGATCCAAAGCCCAGTCGCCAACGAAGCGCTCGAGCTTGCCAATAGCAACAGGCTCGCCCTTGATGCCCAAGACGCATGAGCCCTCGCACTGCGACTCCTGGGGACATACGCGACCACAAATTGAGGGAAGCGAGCTATCGACATGGATGGTGTCGGCAGCAGCACGGATATCGCCCTCGGTGAGGTGGTGCACAAACTCAGGGATATTGATATTTACGGGACACGCAGCAACGCAGCGTGGGTTCTTACAGTTCAAACAGCGCGTAGCCTCGAGCAACGCCTCCTCTTGGTTATAGCCGTAGCACACCTCCTCAAAGTTAGTGGCACGCACCTTAGGATCTTGTTCGCGTACAGCGACGCGGGGTATCTTATTTGCCATAGCAGTTACATTTGTGTTCGCGATTATCGTTATCTAATCTCTCCTGGTTCTTATACATCGCCTGACGACGCATAGCCTCGTCGAAGTCTACCTGGTGGCCATCGAACTCGGGACCATCCACGCATGTGAAGAGCGTCTTGCCACCTACAGTAACGCGGCAAGCACCACACATACCTGTGCCATCAACCATGAGCGCGTTGAGCGACACGGTAGTCTGCATGTTCCATGGTTTGGTGGTGAGGCAGACAAACTTCATCATGATCATAGGACCGATACATACGCACTCGTCATACTTGCGACCCTCGGTCTCCACCAACTCCTTCATAAGACCTGTAACCATTCCCTTGTAGCCCTCCGAGCCATCGTCAGTGGCGATATGTACGTTGCCCACCTTCTTCATCTCGTCGATGTAGATGAGCATATCCTTAGTCTTAGCGCCGATGATGACGTCACAATCCACGCCGTGCTGCTTGAGCCACTTGACCTGTGGGTAGACGGGGGCTGTGCCCACGCCACCAGCCACGAAGAGGTACTTGCGGCTCTTGAGCTCCTCCATAGGCATGTGAACAAACTCCGAAGGACGACCCAATGGACCAGCAAAGTCAACGAGTGAGTCGCCAGCCTCGAGTGCGCAAATCTTCTTTGTCGAGTGGCCAATAGTCTGGGTTACGATGGTTACTGTGCCAGCCTCTACGTCGTAGTCGGCGATGGTGAGAGGGATGCGCTCGCCACCCTCGTCAGCACGTACAATGACGAACTGTCCGGGAAGGGCAGCTCGTGCAACACGCTCCGCGGCAATCTTCATCTCGTAGATGTTCTCCGCAATCTTGCGTTTTTCGACAATCTTAAACATTTTAATCTCCTTAGTTTATATTATTGTTTGTGTTTCTTCATCCAGCCCTCTACATGGGTAGAGCATTCACACGCACCGATTGCATGGGACGCAGTGGGTCGTTACTTATAACATATACGCGCGCGCTAAAGGGGTTGTCCACATCCTCAATGCGCGAAGCATAGAGGCGCACGCCAATCTCGTGTGATGCCCCAGGTGCTATGGCTATATCGCGCTCCGTAAGGCACTCCACGGCCGAGGAGCTACTCTCCACAATTCGCACAATGAGCGTTGATGCCCCCTCGTTGGTGAGCACCACGCGCTGCTCCAATACATCGTTAGAGCAATTTACCTCCCCAAATTTAATAATATTTTTCGAAATAACGAGCATCGGCGCCGAAATATCGTCCATAATATCGAAATTGTCGACTACGATAGCCTGCGAACTGAGAGTGTAGTAGGAGGTGGTGCCATCCACCATGAGTTGCATAATGTCGCGCTTGGTGCCGTAGATGTCGCTTGCCGCAGCTATGGCATAGTGTAATACTATGTCGCCCTTCTCGCCTGCGGCGATGGTGGTAGGGTAGCTAATATCGAGGAGCCCCGAACTGATAGTGGGTGCGATGTTGAGACTTATGGCTTTGCTCGAGGTATTCACGTAGCCGATGCGCTCCGTGAGCTCCTTGCCGTGCTCGAGGTAGCCAAAGGCGTGGAAGTTGCTCTTCAGACGCAGACCCCCACCCATGTCGAAGGGGTATAGCTCCTCTATCGTGCGCTCGCGCGCGTTCACATATCCTATAATATTTAATACAATCTCACTGGGGGAGTCCGAGGCAAGGACATATATCTGCTTGTCGATGCGGCCGGGGCGGGCGATGGGGTTGAAAACAACCCTGAAACTAAATTTTCCACCCGCGGGTATAGGCTTTTTGTCGTACTCCGCAGTGGTGCAACCGCATGTGGTGACGATTTTTTCGACTTCGATAGTGGCTTTCGAGGTGTTCGTTGCCTCGAAAATATGGCTAACGACGCCACCCTCCTCGTCGATATGTCCGAAGTTGTGCGTATCTTTTTCGAAATGAAGTGCACTTTTTGTGCCCTCTTGAGCAAAAATTTCACCGCAACAGAGAAGCACGAGTGCTACTAAAAATATATGCTTATATAGGGATTTCATACCGCAAAGATAGGTTTTTTGGGCGATACTCAAAGAATTATCGGCACAAAAAAGGCTGTGCCAACATGTGTTAACACAGCCCAAGGTTGTTGAAAGAGTCGATTATTTCTTTCGGAGCTCCTCTATAGCGCGCTCGATGATGATATCTCTGCCGTTTGCCATCTCTGCATCAGCATCGATAAGGATGTCGGGGTCGATACCACATTCGATGTCTATACCGTCGCGGTCGTAGAGAGTGTTAGATGGGAACACCACAAGCCAGCCGTTAGGGAGGTAGTGAGTCATAGGCATTGCGCCGCCACCACCCGACTTGCCACCAACCTGTGTCACGTTAGGTGCATATCGAAGTATGCTGGTGAAGAAGTTGGCTGCAGAGTACACACCGCGGTTTGTAAGCAAAATAGTGGGCTTGCTAGACCAGTCGTGTTGTTTGGTCGGTTTAACGTAGAGTGCCTTCTTCTCTGTGAAGTCGTTGTGGCCAGGACCGCTCTTTGTTGCGGTGTGACCTACGAGTTCTTTTGAGGTAAAGAAGTGAGATGCCAAGTTCAAACAGTGCTCAACGTCGCCACCGGGGTTGTCGCGAACATCGAAGATGATACCATCTGCATCTTTAAGTGCCTGCTCCACATAGTAGTATGTGTTGTTGCTCCAGTCGCCTGCAAATTCAGAGTAGTGGATGTAGACATATGTGCGGTCACCATCCTCAATAAGACCGTAAAGAACTTCGCTGTCGATAGGCGTGTAGAGCTCTTTGTCCTTCATGTACTGGCGCAAAAGGCTGGTATCGAAGTTTTTAGGATAGCGCACACCATTCTCATCGTAGTGGAATGTTTTGCATGAGTATGCCTGGAAATCCGAGATCATCCAAACGTGACCATCCTTGAGTATGTCAAGGGTTTCAGAGAGGATACGGAAGAACTCAAACTCATTCTGCGCAGCCTCTACGCGAGGTGTGAAGTCCTCCTTAACCTGATCCCAGTCGATATTTTTGTAGTCGAGGAAGCAATACTGCTCGTCAACCAATGTCCATAAGTGCTCGAAGTTTTTCTTGTAGTCTGTGTCTTGTGTCTTAATAGACTCGTACTTCTCGCATGAGAAGAGGGCTGCAGAGACAAAAAGTAGTGTTATAATAATCTTTTTCATGGCTCTATTCTAATTAAAAGTTGCGATTAGCTGTCTTGCCTCTATGCATACCCACGAGGTTTACAGAGACGCCCAACTTGAAGAAGCTGTTATTGCGGGTGTTCTGCACGCCGTAGTCGTGCCAAAAGAGCGCGTTCTGACCATAGGCGAGGGTCAACGATATGCGTGGCATAGCGAAGTCGATACCCATCTCCCAGTCAACACCTACTGTGTTGTGCATCGATGAGAATACGAAATGTTTGTATGGAGTCACTTTTACTTGGCCTGGTACTTTGTTGTGGGTGAAGTCCATGAAGGTGCCGTCAGCCGTACGAGCACCAATGATGGGGGTGGCGGCATTAGCGTAGATGTCTAAGCCCCACTTCTTGAAGTTCCAGCCGTAGCGAAGCTGTGCTGCTGCGTAGAGATGGGTGTGAATTGATAACGTCGCAGTATTGTTTACGAAGTGAGAATCGCCATATACGAGGCAACCATTGGCGTTTAAGTAACCACCCAAGCGAATCTGCAAACGATCTTTAATAATCCAATTGTAGTAAGCTCCATAGTGAACATCGTAGGTCTGTGCCGAGATTGAAGATGTTATTGCGGGGTTAACCAGAGTTTTTGAGCGCCAGTGACCGAGGGATAGATCCCATGATACCTTGTCTGACTTCGTGTAGAAGCGACCAAAGGTGGCCTCGATACCCTTCATAGAGCCTTTGTACATTTGAGTGTTTAGGAAGTGGCTCGCGTAAGAACCATTACCCAACAAAATCTCAACCTTGCTGGTTACGGGCTTTCGGTCGCTTGTGGCAGTGGTTGGATCATCCTGCGCAAAGGCGAAGGCTGTGCCTGCAAGAATAAGAAGTAGTAGAGAAAATATCCTCTTCATTGTTTAATTAATTTAGGTGTGTAAAAAAATTGTGTCTTCTGTTTTATTTGCATAGCGCATAGTCCCGCCCTTCTCTTCGCTGTATTACGCTACACTACTAGGTTATTTTACCTCCGTGTTATCTCCTTTTTGCACCCATGGCCACAGACGTAAAAAAGATAAAAGCCCTGATAAAAGGACTATGCACGAGATATTTATTTACAAATATAGAAAAAGATTACATAAAAACAAAACTTCTATGGGTAATTATTGATGCAGATAGCATAGAAACCGATATTTTAATAATAGATGAGGGCGCGGTTGTCGGGTGGCTTAGGCTTTCGGGACTCTGTATATGGGGGGGCATAGATTGGCTGGTTGTATATCCTATTATATATATAGTAAACCCCGTGGGATGGGGCTTAATTGAGTGAATTGGAGGGGTGATGGTGGCGAAATGGTGGGGTATATCTGTGGGGTTTGTGGGGTGAAGAGGGTGTGGTGAGCGATTTTTTTGTTGGGGTATCCGATATTTTTAGTGCTTTTTTTCGGTCTGAAGGCCCTCGCCTGTGCCAATATTATCTACATGGTGCTGGGGGATTCGTGCACAAGTACCCTCAAATCTCCTAATTTTTCGAGAAAATTCATCTTAAAAATCACAATTTTTACGGATTTAGCGATTATGGTATTTAATGTGTTGATGTATAGATATATACGTCGAAAATGCCCATGTCGACCAGATTTTGTGTAGGGGTGATTTTAGGCGATTTTCAAGAAAAATGCATTTTTTTTGCAATTTTTTTGCGAAAAAATTTGCAGAATAAAAAATAATGTCTACCTTTGCACCGCAATCGAAAGATAACGGTTCTTACAAAATGCCTGAATAGCTCAGTCGGTTAGAGCACATGACTGTTAATCATGGGGTCCTAGGTTCAAGTCCTTGTTCAGGCGCTAAGTGCATGGGTCGCACAAAATGCAAAGTAGCAACGATAAGCAGTAGACGCGGTCGAGCTTCGAAAGATGACGAGACTCTTTGAAGGAAAACTTATCAAGAAAAGCAATAAGCTAAGTTTGCAGCGCCCAAGCATTACAAATCGGGAGCATAGCTCAGCTGGTTCAGAGCATCTGCCTTACAAGCAGAGGGTCAGGGGTTCGAATCCCTTTGCTCCCACAGAGAATGAAGACGACTCGAAGTCGTCTTTTTTGTTTTGTGCGTTTTAGGGATGCAGAGCAGAGGACTGAAGTCCTCTTTTTGTTTCTTGTGTCTATGGTCGTGTGCAAGCACCCGCCATTGCCGCAATAAACAAAAGCCTGCGGCTCTGCTCTTCATCTTTGCGCTTTCGGCCTATCTTGCTGCGAGCATAGGCATTGCTCACGTAGGGTGGGGTTGAGCCGATATGAAGGAGTTTATTGCTCGACACATTGTGTCTGCGCTTAGTGGTATCGGCTCTACTGCTTCGCAGTTCGAATCCCTTTGCTCCCACAGAGAATGAAGACGACTCGAAGTCGTCTTTTTTTGTTTTGTGCGTTTTAGGGATGCAGAGCAGAGGACGAGATGCAGAGCAGAGGACTGAAGTCCTCTTTTTGTTTCTTGTGTCTATGGTCGTGTGCAAGCACCCGCCATTGCCGCAATAAACAAAAGCCTGCGGCTCTGCTCTT
>JAFYWG010000040.1 GCA_017558115.1 Alistipes sp. | reverse complement strand
TTGATTAACACATTGCTCGGCATGCGCATCGACACCATGCGTCGCAAGCCCGTTATCGCCAACAAGATGGGTGGATTCTCTGGCGACGCTATCTTCCCCGTTGCTGTGCGCATGGTATATCAGGTGGCTAACGCCTGCAATATTCCAGTTATGGGTTGCGGTGGCGTAAGCACGGCATCTGATGTTATCGAGATGATGATGGCGGGTGCTACAGCCGTGCAGGTTGGTGCAGCAAACCTTAAGAACCCCTACGCCGCAAAGGAGATTATCGAGGCATTGCCCAAGGAGATGGAGCGCCTCGGCATCGAGCGCCTAAGCGACATTATTGGTATTGTAAAGTAACAAATTAAAACACAAATAGTTATTATGAGTAAGCGTGATGTAATTATTGCTTGCGACTTTAGCAGCAAGGAGCAGACACTTAACTTCTTAGATAAGTTCACAGGCCGTAAGCCCTTCGTGAAGATTGGTATGGAGCTCTTCTATGCAGAGGGTCCTGAGATTGTGCGCACCATCAAGGAGCGTGGTCACCGCATCTTCCTCGACCTCAAGTTGCACGACATTCCAAACACCGTGAAGAAGGCTATGTCAGTATTGCGCAACTTGGATGTTGACATGACCAACGTACACGCAGCAGGCACTATAGATATGATGAAGGCCGCCGTCGAGGGCCTTACACGCGAGGATGGCACACGCCCCTTGCTTATCGCCGTTACACAGCTCACCTCAACATCTGAGGAGCGCATGCAGAAGGAGTTGCTCATCGGTGCTTCTATCAACGACACTATCGTTAAGTATGCCGAGAACGCCAAGGCTGCTGGCTTGGATGGCGTGGTATGTTCACCCCTCGAGGCTGCGATGGTTAAGGAGGCATGTGGCAAGGAGTTTATGACTGTTACACCCGGTGTACGCTTTGCTGATGGCGACGTTGGCGATCAGGTACGCGTAACCACTCCCGAGCGTGCTCGCGAGATTGGCTCAGACTTCATCGTTGTAGGCCGTCCTATCACTGCTGCTGACGACCCCGTTGCAGCATACGAGCGTTGCATGCGTGAGTTCGCAGAAGCATAAACCAACCTAATATTACGATAAAATTAAAACGACTATAGACTATGGAAAAGAAGATTGCGAAAGATTTGCTTTCAATTGGCGCAGTATTTTTGCGTCCCGAGCAGCCCTTCACATGGGCAAGTGGCATCAAGAGCCCTATCTACTGTGACAACCGCCTCACGCTCACAGCTCCCGAGGTGCGCAACCACGTTGAGGAGGGTCTTGCAGAGCTCATCCGCAAGCACTACCCCGAGGTAGAGGTGTTGATGGGTACCTCAACTGCAGGTATCGCTCACGCTGCTATCACAGCTACAATCCTTAACCTCCCTATGGGTTATGTACGCTCTGGTTCTAAGGACCACGGCCGTGGCAACCAGATCGAGGGTAAGTTGGAGAAGGGACAGAAGGTAGTTGTTGTGGAGGACCTTATCTCTACTGGTGGCAGCTGCATCGAGGTAGTTGAGGCATTGCGCAACGCTGGCGCTGACGTCTTGGGTATCGTGAGCATCTTCACATACGGGATGCAGAAGGGTCTCGACCGCTTGGCTGCTGCCGAGGCCAAGAACTACTCACTCTCTAACCTCGACGCTTTGGTAGAGGTAGCAGCAGAGGAGGGTTACATCAAGGCTGAGGACAAGGAGCGCATCCTTAAGTTCCGCAACAACCCCTCTGACGAGAGCTGGATTAAGTAATTAAGATAGAGGAAGAGCGTAATGAAACACTTGATAGATCCCACCGACCTTTCGGTACAGGAGATTGCCGAGATCATAGCCCTCGCCGAGGATATCATCGCCAATCGTGCGAAGTATAGCGAGGTGTGCCGCGGCAAGAAGCTCGCTACGCTATTCTACGAGCCAAGCACACGCACACGCCTTAGCTTCACCGCAGCAATGATGGAGCTCGGCGGCAACGTCTTGGGCTTTGCCGATGCTAAGTCTTCGTCAGTATCGAAGGGCGAGACTGTGCAGGACACCGTAAGGGTTATGAACTGCTTTGCCGACATCATCGCAATGCGTCACAAGGTGGAGGGTGCTCCCCTTGCCGCTACGGAGGTATCGCGCACACCTATCATCAACGCTGGCGACGGCTCACACAGCCACCCCACGCAGACGATGACCGACCTTCTCACCATCAAGCGAGAGTTGGGCACGTTGGATAACCTCACCATCGGTTTGGTTGGTGACCTAAAGTATGGCCGCACCGTGCACTCGCTTATCAAGGCGATGACACGCTACGCAAATACTAAGTTCATCCTCATTGCGCCTCCCGAGTTGGCACTACCCGACTACATCAAGCGCGATGTGTGCGACCGCAATGGCATCGAGTACCGCGAGGTATCGGATATCGAGAGCGTAATTGGCGAGGTAGACATACTCTACATGACACGTGTGCAGCAGGAGCGCTTCACCGACTTGGAGGAGTATGAGCGCGTAAAGGACTGCTTCGTTCTTGATGCTGCAAAGATGCGCGGTGCAAAGGAGCGCATGGCAGTTTTGCACCCACTACCCCGTGTTAACGAGATTGCTATCGACGTAGATGACGATCCACGTGCGGCATACTTCCGCCAGGTGGAGAATGGCAAGTTCGTGCGTATGGCACTCATCTTGAAACTATTGGAGTGGCAGAACGACGAGAGCCGCACCTTCGACCATGGTGGCGAGGCTATGGAGTGCAAGTGTCCAAACCCACTCTGCATCTCTAACTTGGAGCCCGTACGTCCCCGCTTCGAGCACTCGGAGGGTATCGTACGCTGCGTCTACTGCGAGTCAGAGGCTAAGTAGTAGCTCGACAATCAATGACAAAAGGGATATCCAGCGGATATCCCTTTTGTGTAGGCCATCGAATTAAGGAGTTTAAGGAGTTTAAGGAGTTTAGGGTTTAAGGACAACCCTCCCTAAATTCCCTAAATTCTCTAATGTTCTTCCGTCATTGCGAGGAGGACATCGTCCGACGTGGCAATCTCAAATCGTCATTGCGAGGCTTGAAAAGCCGTGGCAATCTCAGTCCGAACTATGGGAGATTCCCACGCTTCGCTCGGAATAACGTTGATAGGGACGAAAACGACGAAAACGACGAAAACGACAAATACGAACACGCTTCCCAAATGCAGTTCGCTCCCTCGTCTACTTGTCCGCTTGTCCGCTTGTCTGTTTGTCTGCTTGCGCAAGGGACTACCTTTGCATGAAATAACTACCCGATGATGAAACCATTTTTTAGAACTTTAATTATAGGCATTGTGGCGATGTGTTGTACGTCGGCTGCAAATGCGCAGGGATACATCAAGCTCAATGGCTTGTACGCTCTCGGAGGCGTGGTAAATCCGCAGTTTGAGGTGCGACTTACGAAGCACTCGGCATTTCAGAGCGAACTTGTCTACTCGCCATGGAAATCGATAGATGGGCACCATATGCACTTTGGCATCTTCTCGAACGAGTATCGCTACTACTTTCGCGAGGTGAGCGATGGATTCTACGTTGGTGCTGCGGCAGGCATCATGCTCTTCGATGTCTCGAAGCCTCAGTTCGCGCACGGCAAACTGACATTCCAGAACCGCTACTGCAAAGGCTACGGATGTATGGGATCGGTGATTGTGGGCTACGAGTGGAGGTTTGCCGAGCGTTGGCTACTCGATGCCTACGTGGGCTTTGGCTACCTACACAGCATGTACAATGGCTACTCTATGGATGGCGAGATAGACATGTACCCCAATCGCCCCGAACACAAGCAACCAGCATACCCCGATCCGTTCAACGCCTCGGCGGAGTGGTTGCCCACGAAGATAGGCCTTTCAATAGGCTTCCTACTATGGAAATAGAGAATTGGGATAAGGTTGACCGCCTTATCCCATTTACATTATAGGTACTTACCCGTGTAACTGCGCTCCGAGCGTTTTATATCCTCTGGGGTGCCCTCGGCGACAATCTCACCGCCACCCTTACCGCCCTCGGGACCGAGGTCGATAATCCAATCTGCCACACGCACAACATCGAGATTGTGCTCAATGACGATTGCCGTATTTCCGCAATCCACCAGGCGGTTGATAACGTCGAGCAACTGACGTATATCCTCAAAATGGAGACCCGTAGTAGGCTCATCAAGGATGTAGAGCGTACGACCAGTATCGCGTTTCGAGAGCTCCGTAGCGAGCTTAATGCGCTGCGACTCGCCACCTGACAAAGTTGTGCATGGCTGACCAAGCGTGAGGTAGCCGAGGCCCACCTGCTGGATAGCCTTGAGTTTGGTATATATCGAAGGGATATGCTCGAAGAACTCAACAGCCATATTGATGGTCATATTGAGCACGTCGTTGATGCTCTTACCCTTATATTTTACCTCCAACGTCTCGCGATTGTAGCGATTGCCACCACACTGGCGGCAGCGCACATAGACATCGGGGAGGAAGTTCATCTCTATGGTCTCGTGTCCCGCGCCACGGCACGCCTCACAGCGTCCGCCCTTAACGTTGAACGAGAAGCGACCCGCCTTGTAGCCTCTAATCTGGGCATCGGGCGTCTGCTCAAAGAGCTTGCGTATGTCCGCAAAGACATTGGTATATGTCGCGGGGTTGCTTCGTGGCGTACGGCCTATGGGCGACTGGTCCACAACAACCAGCTTATCTATATGCTCCATGCCCTCAATCGCCTCGTAGGGCAGCGTCTGGTCGAACGAGCGGTACAAGTGGCGCGCAAGCACTGGGCGCAACGTGCCATTTATAAGCGACGACTTACCCGAGCCCGAGACACCCGTGATGCATACCAACTTACCGAGCGGGATGCTCACATCTACATTTTTGAGGTTATTGCCCGTAGCACCGCGCAGTGTGAGGTACTCACCACTACCCTTTCTTAGCTCTGCGGGTGGCTCTATACGTCTACGACCCGTGAGATAGTCGGCCGTGATGCTCGTGCTGTTGCATATATCCTCGAACGTGCCGGTAGCGACAATCTGGCCACCACGACGACCCGCCAAGGGGCCTACGTCGACAATGTAGTCTGCGGCACGCATCATATCCTCGTCGTGCTCAACTACGATGACCGAGTTGCCAGCATCGCGCAGACTCTTAAGGCTTGAAATAAGTCGGTGGTTATCTCTCTGGTGCAGACCGATGCTTGGCTCATCGAGGATATAGAGTACGTTTACGAGCTTTGAGCCTATCTGTGTAGCAAGGCGTATGCGCTGTGCCTCACCTCCCGATATGGTGCGCGAAGCACGCGACAGCGACAAGTAGCCGAGGCCAACATCGACCAAGAAGCCTACACGCTCACGTATCTCCTTAATGATGTCGCGGGCTATGGTGCGCTCTTTGTCGTTGAGCACCTCGTCGATATGCGAAATCCACTGCTGGAACTCTACGATAGACATTGCCGAGACCTCGGCAATGTTCTTATCTCCCACACGGAAGTGTAGCGCCTCGGCCTTAAGGCGCGAGCCACCACAACAGGGGCACTCCTCTCTCGCCATAAACTGCTCACGCCACTTCTTACCACGTGCCGACTCCTCATCCTCGTTGCGCATAATCCACTCCGAGACACCCATCCACTGCACAAGGCGTGTACCCGACAACGTCGAGAACTCCGACATATTGACAGCAACGGGCTCCGAGTCGCCATAGAGGATGGCATTTAGGCCCTCACGCGAGATAGTGCCGAGGGGGTCATCCAACGTGAAGTCGTGGCGATGGCCCAACATCTCGAGCATGGCAAAGAGCATATTGTTATGATACTTACCCAATGGCTCTACACCGCCCTCACGGAGTGAGAGACTATCATCGGGTATAATCTTTTCGATGTCGAAGACAGCCCTATCACCCAAGCCATTGCACTCGGGGCAGGCACCCTTAGGCGAGTTGAAGGAGAAGGTGTGAGGCTCTGGCTCCTCGAAGGCTATGCCCGTAGTGGGGCACATAAGGTTGCGCGAGTAGTAGCGTATGCCCTCAGTTGCATAGTCGTAGAGCATCATCGTGCCACGACCCTGGCGCATAGCCTCGCTCAGCGATGTAGCCATACGCTCGCGGTGTGCCTCGCCAACAACCAAACGGTCGATAACCATATCGATGGTGTGGGTCTTGTAGCGGTCGAGCTTAAGGCCTGCCGAGAACTCGCGAATCTCGCCATCGATGCGGGCGTAGATATATCCCTTGCGCGACATGGTCTCGAAGAGCTCACGGTAGTGACCCTTACGTCCCTTAACCACTGGGGCAAGGAATGCTACCCTGCGGCCATCGAAGCCATTTATCATGAGGTTGATAATCTCCTGGTCACCATAGCGCACCATGGGCTCTCCCGTATGTGGAGAGTAGGCTCTCGAGGCGCGGGCATAGAGTAGGCGCAAGAAGTCGTTAATCTCGGTCACCGTGCCCACGGTAGAGCGAGGGTTCTTGTTGGTTGTCTTCTGCTCGATGGCGACAACGGGACTTAGACCCGTGATATGGTCGACATCGGGGCGCTCCATGTTACCAACAAACTGGCGCGCATATGCCGATAGGGTCTCCATATATCGGCGTTGGCCCTCGGCGTAGATGGTATCGAAGGCCAACGACGACTTACCCGAACCCGAGAGTCCGGTAATGACAACGAGCGAGTCGCGTGGGATGGTCACATCCACGTTTTTGAGGTTATGCACCCTCGCACCAGTTATCTCAATTTGTCGTTTTGCCATATATTACTTAAGCAATGGTTCCAACATATCCTGCAACGATATCATGCCGATAAGGTCAACAAACGATATGATGATTATAAATAGCGTAAACCACTTTACAAATTTTACACCCCAACTTACAGCCCAGTGTGATGCCAACACAGCACCGAGGATATTACCCACACCGTGGATAAGACCAGCATCATACTCCACCTGACCCTTATACATAAATACCGCCAAAGCAAAGGGCGTAGAGATGAAGATGACGCAGCCCTTAAGCACGTTTGCCGTTACGATGTCGAGGTTCATTGTCCACACCGTTACCGCAAGAATCAAGAAGCCGAGGCCGATGTAGATATATCCACCGTAGAAGCCCACAAGGAAGAAGATGGGATAGTGCCACCAGCGAATACGGAGCTTGTGTCCCTCCTTATTAGATACCTTATCGCGGTCGAGGATAAGGTATATTAGGATGATGGCGAGCACAAGACTTAGACACACCTTGAAGGTGCTCTCGCTGACATCTATAGCACAGAGCGAGCCTACAATAGTACCCAACACCGTTGGGAGGCCGAGCAACAAACTATTCTTGATGTCGACCATGTTCTTGCGCATAAAGGCTATCGTTGCAGAGAAATTCTGCATAACAACGGCAATACGATTTGTGCCGTTAGCTGTTGCCACGGGGATGCCCATAGCCATATACAGCGCCATCGTAATCACCGAACCGCCTCCGCCAAGAGTGTTGATGATGCCCACCACAACACCCGAGACAAGTAGCAACGTCACCACTACCCAATCCACACTCTGCAACCACTCCATCATAATCTTTTTTAGGTTATGTAATTATAAATTTGTCAGCATCGCGCGCCACATCGAAGCGCTCCATGAATGCCGTTCGTTTCTCTAAGTCAATCTCCACAATGGCGATGGTGGCCTCGCCTGCACAATCTGCCATTATGTCGCCACGATAGTCCACAGCCATCGAGTCGCCCGCATACTCCAGCGTTGGCTCTGCGCCTATGCGGTTTACGCCAAAGACGTAGGCCTGGTTCTCCATAGCTCGCGCACGAAGTAGCGTTCGCCACACCTCTCGGCGCGCCTTGGGCCATAGTGCTGAGTAGATGATAGCGTCGTAGTCGCCACGCTGACGGCTCCACACGGGAAAGCGCAAGTCGTAGCACACCTCCATAAGGTAGCGCACACCACGCCACTCGACAACGGTACGCTGGTCGCCCGCCGTGAACTTCTCAGCCTCGCCACCGATAGAGAAGAGGTGGTGCTTGTCGTACCACATAACCTCGGCATCGGGCGTGATGAGATACATGCGATTGCGATACTCCTTATCGCGCTCCACAACTACAGAGCCCACCACAGCGGCATCCAACTCGCGCGCTATGTCTATCATAAACGATATGTTGCGGCCATTCCTATCGGCAATCCTCTCAGGGTCGGTAACGAAACCCGTCAAGAACATCTCCGAGAAGATGATGATGTCGACCTTGGGTCTCCTACCCTCACGGATATCCGATGCCAACTGGGAAACCAGCGCCATAATACTCGCTGTATTGGCCTTCCAGTCGCTCCACGCTATATCGCGTTGTACTATGGCTACACTCTGTTTCATCGCTTACTATTTCGTTGCCACATAGAAGAGGTCGAAGCATCTTTCGTTGACCTCCTGTAGGGCGTAATCATCCATCTTTATAGACTCCGTGAGCGCCGTGTTCTGGCTATGCAGACGACGGCGGTTGAGTCTGTTAGCTATGTCGTAGGGGAGTTGCAATACCCAGCGTGGCAGCCACCACTGCATCTTCAGAATATCGAAGCGCATGATGCGGCGCACGGCCTCCTTGTTTTTTGCATAGTAGGCCCACACCTGCTCGTTGCCACCCACACCATAACACTCTACGTGCTTGAAGCCCGAGAGCAAAGCCTTCAACTCCTCGGCACGATACTCTCGCACATGCCAAGGGTTACGTGTGAGCGACATCGGCTTATTTGGGGTGCTAACAATAAATCGACCACCCTTACGCAGTACGCGCATAACCTCCGCCACAAACTCCCTATCTCGCGCTATATGCTCGATGACCTGGAACGATACCACGCAGTCGAACTCGCCATCGGCAAAAGGCAATGGGGGCACTTTAGCCTCGCGGAACTCCACATTCGCGGGCAACGACACCACATCCACGGCGCAGTGCTTATCGAGCGTAACGTAGCGCTCGGCATGGGGGGCTATAACCTCTATGCCGTAACCCGTGCCGGTGCCTATCTCCAACACACGTCCCTCGACCCTCTTGGCCGCCTCATAGTAGGCCAACCTCGAGCGCTGGTAGACGAAGTTGTCCGAGACCTCGCGCGAAACTCTCTCTGCCGTATTTAGCGCCATCGCTCTCTATCGCTTGATGCGTTCGATGCCGAACTCTGTCTGGCGCACCTTACCCGCTTTGAGCAACATGCCGAGTGCGCGCTTAAATACCTTCTTGCTCATGCCCGTTAGGCGTGCAACATCCTGAGGGTCTGTCTTGTCGTTCGCCGCGAGCACGCCGCCATGATCCTCGATGAGTTGCTCGAGCTTAACAACGGCGGTCTCCACCTCTGCCAAGCCCTGCTGCTGGAGGCTCACGTCGATGCGGAAGTCCTCAGTAATCTTACGCACCCAGCCACGGCAAGTATCGCCAACATGTATGGGGCGGAAGAGTTGATTCTTGTATATCATGCCCCAGTGGCGGTTGTTGATGACCACGCGGTAGCCAATGGGCGTAGCAAATGCCACCAGCACCTCTACCTCGTCACCCACCTTCACGGTGAGAGGATCCTCGTTGTAGATGTATGGCTTAATCTTGTTGGTAGCTACGCAGCGACCCGTGCGGTCGTCTACGTACATGTAGACCACGGTCTTCTGACCCGCTACTACGCCACCCTGCTGGTTGCGGTTGGGCAAGAAGAGGTGCTTACCGAAGAGTCCCCAGTCGAGGAATGCGCCGTGCAAGTTCTTGTCTACAACCTTTAGTGCCGCAACCTGACCCACCTTGATAAGTGGAGTCTCGGTAGTAGCCACGGGTCGGTCGTCAGAGTCGTGGTATACGAATACCTCGACCTTGTCGCCAACCTTCATATCGAGTTTCACAAATCGGTTGGGCAACAACACCTCAACACCCTCATCGTCAACGAGATATAGACCGAAGTCAGAGATGCGTGCCACCTCAAGTGTTTGAATTTCACCTGTTCTCATAATAAGCATTATAATTGTAAGCGTGTAAAGATAGCAAAAAAAAAGTGAATATACAAAAGATTATGGTGTTACCCTTGCTGACAACAAGAGGCAGTTGGAGCGATTTTTCATTATTCATTCATTTTCCCTATGTTTTGGAAAATGACAAACAAAAAAATCGTTCACCAGAACCTTCAGCGCAACACCGTTACATTTTTTTTCGTACATTTGCATTATGAGCACTGTGCGCGAACATATCAAGGAGCAGGTGGCGGCACTGCCACACTCCCCGGGCGTCTACCAGTTCCTCGACCGCAACGACAAGATTATCTACGTCGGCAAGGCGAAGGACTTGCGCAAGCGCGTATCCTCCTATTTCGTCGAAAACCGCGACCACTCGGCAAAGATTATAGTGCTCGTAAAGCAGATTGTCAACATCCGCCATATCGTGGTGGATAGCGAGCAAGATGCCCTGCTTTTGGAGAACTCCCTCATCAAGAGTCTTCAACCGCGCTACAACATCCTACTTAAGGACGACAAGACATATCCGTGGATTGTCATACGCCGCGAGCCTTTCGCTCGTGTGCTCTCTACACGCCAACTTGTGCGCGACGGCTCGGAGTATTTCGGCCCCTATGGCTCTATAGCTACGCAGCGCTCGTTATTGGAGTTTATACGTCGCGTTATTCCCTTGCGCACGTGCAAGTTAAACCTCACCACCGAAAGCATCGCAAGAGGTAAACATCAGCTATGTTTGCAGTACCATTTGGGCAACTGCAAGGCCCCATGTGTGGGCAGGCAGAGCGATGCGGAATATGCCGAGAGTCTTGCCCTTGTGCGCTCGGTTCTGCGTGGCGACTTACGCCCCGTGCGCCAGTGGCTCGAGAGCGAGATGATGACAGCGGCACGTGAACTTCGCTTCGAGGTAGCCGAGGAGTTTAAGCAGCGTCTCCTATCGCTCGAAAACTACCAGAGTAAGAGCGTTATCGTGAGCTCGAAGATTGTCGACACGGATGTATTCTCCCTGCTTAAGGATGACGACATCGCCTACTGCAACCACATATGTATTCGACACGGCTCTATAGTCGCGGTACAGACCCTACGCATGACGACGGGTGTAGATGACAACGACGAGGATATGCTCTCGATGGCAATACGTCACATTGCCGAGGATATAAACGGAGGCCTCGCACGCGACGTCATAGTACCCCTCATGCCCTCGGCGGCGACGCTCTTCGATGGCGTGACCTTCACCATACCCAAGCGCGGCGAGAAGGCTGAGTTGCTGGAATTCTCGCTCCGCAGCGCACGCATCTACCGCGCCGAACTGATGAAGAACCTCGAGATAAAGAACCCCGAACGACATACTGAGCGCCTTATGGCAGCCATGCAGCGCGAGTTACATCTCGACCGCCAGCCACGACATATAGAGTGCTTCGACAACTCCAATCTTCAGGGCACTAACCCCGTGGCCTCGTGCGTAGTATTCCGCGATGGCAAGCCCTCACGCAAGGAGTACCGCCACTTCAACATCAAAACCGTGGAGGGGCCAGACGACTTTGCATCTATGCGCGAGATACTACACCGACGCTACTCACGCCTCTTGGCTGAGGGTGCAGAGCTCCCGGACCTCATCATCGTCGACGGTGGCAAGGGTCAGCTATCGAGTGCCTACGGCGTACTTAAGGAGTTAGGCATAGATAAGCAAGTGCCCATCGTAGGCCTTGCCAAGCGCCTCGAGGAGGTATTCTACCCTTGCGACCCCATACCCTACTACTTATCGCGCACGGGAGAGCCACTAAAGGTTGTCTGCCACATTCGCGACGAGGCACACCGCTTCGGCATCACCTTCCACCGCCAGAAGCGCAACAACTCACTTATAACAAGTGAATTAGACAGCATCAACGGCATAGGCGAGAAGAGCCGCAATGCACTACTCAAGCACTTCAAGAGCGTGCGCCGCATCAAGGAGGCGACACTCGAGGAGTTGGCATCAGTTGTGGGTACATCGCGTGCCACAGCCATACGCAACCACTTCGATAAGGCGTAGAGGCCACACAGCAGCAACCACAAAGCACATATTTCTGCCCATATTTTTGCAAGTTGCGAAAAAAGGTGCTATATTTGTTATACAAATCGGCTTTTGTATCAGCAAATATTAACAACATCAACCTATCACTACTATGAAGAGATCTTGGGAGAAAATAATCTACGTAATCTTTGTACCCATCTACTTGCTTTCGCTCTACCTTGCAATCAAGTTCCCAGGTAGTGGTCTCTGGCCCTTCATAATGCTCAACATCGGAGCTATGACCAGCGTGCCCCACATCATAAGGATGATACGCAAGGAGGACCCCAATAGCGTGGAGCAATACAAAGATGAGGAGGCCTCAGGACGTAAGTACTGGAAATACCTCTTGGCGTACATATCAAGTGCTTTGGTAATAAGCCTCGCTATAGACATGTTCTTGGACGAAGGCGACAACATCGGCTACATCGGTGTGCTTGTAATCTTTGCGAGCATCCTTGTAGCATTCATCATAACCGACATCGCACTTGTCGTAGTCCCCAAGCATAAGCACAAGAAGGAGGAGAAAGAGGAGAATGCAGACAACTACGATAACGAATAAACCCAAACTACTATGTCAGAAATTAATTTTTGCAGCAAGTGCGGTGCGCAAGTTACCGACCCCGAAGCCAACTTCTGTATGAAGTGTGGCAATATGTTTCGCCGTAATGAGGAGAGTGCCCATGTGCAGAACGTAGCTGAAGAGAAAGAGCCTGCACCCGAGGTAATGGAGCCACCAAAAGTTGCAGTACCAGAACCACAACAGGAAAAGAGGAAGAAAGAGGAGGAGAATCCTAACATATTCTCACTTAGAGAGAATGAGCAGATTGTATTGGAGATGAAGGGTTCACACTTGAGAGGTATCATGAGCATAGACCAAGGTACATTCTATTTGACAAATGAACGTATTGTATTTGCACGTCCATCAAAAGCTGCACGCTTCTGGGCTCCTGTGCCAGAATTTTTCTTCAAGGGTGTTGACGTATCCTTTGCACACTACTACACAGAGATTGCAGCAGTCACAATCAAGAAGCATGGCTTTGCGAAGAAGATTGTCGTAATATGCAAGAGCGGTGCTACATACAGCATTCAACCCATGAAGTGGGAGAAGTTTATGGACACGATGCGCGTGCTTGTTGCAATGGTCAATAATAACCAACTCACCGATGACGGCGCTGGCGGCTTTAGAGTTTAGTAGTAAACAAAGAAATCTCCCAAGGTCACCCTTGGGAGATTCTTTTTTGAAGTAACGCCAATGCGCGTTGTCGTGATATTACTTCTGGATAGGCTGTGTAGGATCAGCTACAACCATCTCCTTAGCGATGCGGAGAGTTACGTTGCTGTCTACCTCGATAAGCAATGAAGCACCATCAACCTCCTTAATAACGCCGTAGATACCACCAGCGGTGATAATCTTGTCACCCTTCTTGAGGTTATCGCGGAACTCCTGCATCTGCTTACGACGCTTCTGCTCGGGACGCCACATGAAGAGGTACATAACAACGATCATACCAAGGATCAAGAACCACATACCATACTGCTGCATAAATGTAGGCTCGGGCTGAGGATCCTCAGTAACTGTCTCATTTGCAACGGGTGCATCCTCCTGACCAGCGTTGAGGTTAACATCTACCCGCTCAGTGCTCTGCTCGCCATTCTCAGTCTGAATAAAAAGCAAATTCATAATAGTTATTGTTTTAATTGTTAATTGTTTACTATAAGCACATCCGCAAAGATAGGAATAATTCTCATATTACCAAAATATTCTCTCCTCTTTGCCAAAATCTTAGTCTCTATGGCTACTCTATCGTAGCACCCATCCATATCACAAAGCCACACTCGGGATTCGAGGTCTCAATCTCGAGGAAGTTACCTACGCTTCCCCACTCGCCGCGCGAGTCGAAGCTGAGCACCACCTCACACTCCTGACCCACCTCAATAGGCTTACGTGGTAGGTTGAGCGCGGTGCAACGGCATGTTGTAGAGTAGTCGAGAAGCACGATGGGGTCATCTGTGGCGTTAATAACGCGTATGGGCATCTCCACCACAGCACGGGGCTCTACGACACCGAAGTCTGCCATAACCTCACTTGTAGCACCCTCCACGAGCTCTGCGGTGAGCACCTCGGGCATCGCCTCACACTCAGCATTCTGTTTTGCACTCTTTGAGCCACAGGCCACAACACACAAAACGAGTGCCAAAAGTGCAGTTATACGGCAGATAGCAGACATCGTTACGCAGATTATAGAAGTCCGCGACCACTCTTAGCGATGCGACCCTCAGCAACGAGGTCTGCAACAACCTTGTCCAAGACGCCATTCACGAAGGTGCTGCTCGAAGGTGACGAGTAGTACTTTGCAATGTCAATCCACTCGTCAAGTGTTACCTTCACGGGGATAGAGTCAAAGACAACGAGCTCCGTGATAGCGATAGAGAGGATGAGGTTATCCATGAATACCACACGCTCCACATCCCAGTTCTGAGTGTAGCGGTCTACAATCTCCTGGTTATCCTCATACTGCACCAACGACTTGATGAAGAGTGTGCGCGCGAAGTCGAGGTCCTCGTCGCTCTTGAACTTGGGCAACACGCGAAGCATATCGTGGCTCTGCTTGGTATTCTGCACAGTGCGCAATGCCATGTATAGTGCAAAGCCATAGTCATCGCACCAGAGCAACGACATCTCGTTCAACACCTCCAACATCGCATCATCATCCTCGAGCCACGTGAAGAAGTCCTCCACAAAGCGGCGGTCATCGTTGAATGTAGTAGACGCAAGTGCCATGTATTTAGTGTAAAACTCCGCCTCCACGAGTCGGTTGTAGACATCCTTTACAGCGTCGTAGTGGTTTGCCCATGTGAGCTTGCGCGATGCGAGCACGTCGTTGACAGAGTCGCTATTAGCGATGAGCGCGACGATGGGGTTATCCACGAAACGACGGTTGGGGTTGAGGTCCTCATATGTTGCGAGCTTCTTCTGCTTCGCCAACTCCTGACGGCTCTCTGCATAGCACGATACCTCCACGATGAGTGACATCATCTGGAAATAGAGGTCGTATGCTTTATCAATAGATTCAACGAGGTTCTTCTCCGAGGCCTTGAGGTTGTCGGAGCCTGATTTGAGATGTGCGTAAAGGCTCTTAGCAACCTTCACTCGGAGCAATCTTCTACTCAACATAGTCTAATGAACTGAATCGGTTAAATGCAAAAATGCGTTGCAAAGATATAAAAAAAATCCTATCTTTGCATTCAGTACATATATTTATTAACAAAAACTATCAGGCTATGAACTCATTTATCTATAACATCCCCACAAAGGTATATTTTGGCGAGAACCAACTCGGCAATTTGGGCAAAGAGCTACAGCAGTTCGGTAAGCGCGTGTTGCTTACCTATGGCGGTGGCTCAATCAAGCGCATAGGTCTCTACGACAGAGTTATGACCGAACTACGCAATGCCGGCATGGAGGTATTCGAGCTCTCGGGCATCGAGCCCAACCCACGTATCGAGTCAGTGCGCGAGGGAGTTAAGATATGCAAGGAGCAGAACATCGACGTATTGTTGGCTGTAGGTGGTGGCTCAACTATCGATGCTACGAAGTTTATGGCCGCAGGAGCATGCGTTGAGCACGACGCATGGGAGTTCTTCGGCGCTAACGCCAAGCCCATTGAGCGAGCATTGCCCATCGTGACTATCCTTACTCTCGCAGCCACAGGTTCGGAGATGGATACCGCCGGTGTTATCTCAAACCTCGAGACGGGAGATAAACTTGGCCGCCTTGCACAGCCACTCCTACCTAAGGTATCGTTCCTAGACCCCACACTCACCTACTCCGTGAGTAAGTACCAGACAGCATGTGGCTCGGCAGATATCATGTCGCACATCCTCGAGGTCTACTTCAACACCCAGGAGGACCTATATATGCTCGATACGTTTATGGAGGGCATGCTCAAGACTATCGTTAAGTACGCCCCCGTGGCCCTTGCAGAGCCAGAGAACTACGAGGCACGCGCCAACCTTATGTGGACATCTTCGTGGGCTATCAACGGCTTTATCAATGGAGGTAAGCGCAAGGCGTGGAGCTGCCACCCCATGGAGCATGAGCTCTCGGCGATATACGATATCACCCACGGCTTGGGCTTGGCTATACTCACCCCCCGCTGGATGGAGTACTGCTTGGACGAGACCACAGTGGATAAGTATGTGCAGTATGGTGTGAATGTCTTTGGCATCGACGCAAAGATGGATAAGATGACCATTGCCAAGGAGAGTATCCGCATGACAATAGAGTTCTTGTTCGAGACCCTGGGATTGCAGCGCACATTGTCGGAGGTAGGCATCAAGCGCGAGGACTACCCCGTTATGGCCGCCAAGGCATGCCGCTATGGCGACATCAAGGGCTTCAAGACATTGACCCCCAAGGATGTAGAGCGCATTTTCGAGATGTGCGAGTAACGAAAAATAGTACAGAGCAAGGAGCCAAGAAATAGGCTGTCCAAAGAGTTTGGACAGCCTATTTTGCTTTTTTTGTGGAGCTAAGACGACATGCAATCATTATGAGCATTACGAAGACGCACCTCGAAATCGACCAGAGCCCACCTCTACACTATTTTAATCGGAAGTGGGTAGGTTTGGCCTCGATATAAAAATAGCCAGAATGAGACATACTTGACGTATTTCCCATTCTGGCTAATAATTGAGAGGTCGAGAATGACCCTTATCGAGAAATTATGCCTCGAGAGCAAAACGCTTGTAAGCTACAACAGTAGCCTCCTTGTCTGCCTTCTGGATGAACTCGCGGATAGACTCCTTCTCACCTACAACGCACTGGTTAAGAAGTGTGTTCTCCTCGAAGAACTTACGCATCTTACCCTCAGCGATCTTCTCAAGGATAGAATCGGGCTTGTTAGCATTCTTAGGATCCTGCTTCATCATCTCCATCTGGATAGCCTTCTCCTTCTCAACTACCTCAGCAGGGCAGTCGTTCTCGTCGATTGAGAGGGGAGCCATTGCAGTAGCCTGCATAGCAACCTTGCGAGCTGTCTCCTCATCGATAGCCTTGTTGAAGCCGAGAATAGTACCGAGCTTCTTGTTGAAGTGAACGTATGCCATGCAGTAGGGAGCCTCGATACGAGCGTAGTAAGCGATCTCAACCTTCTCGCCAGTCTGACCTGACTTCTCAGTTACCATCTCCTCTACAGTGTGACCCTCAGCGTTCTTAACGCCCATGAGAGCGTCGCGATCTGCTGCGTCAGCTGCAACAGCGATCTCGAGGATAGCGTCTGCAGATGCGCCGAACTCTACGTTCTGTGCAACGAAGTCAGTCTCGCAAGCGAGGCAAAGGATATATGCCTTCTGGCCAACGATCTTAGTTACAACAACACCCTCAGTAGCAGTACGATCAGAACGCTTTGCTACAACGAGCTTACCCTTCTCACGGATGATGTCCTTTGCGCGCTCGAAATCGCCCTCAGCCTCCTGAAGCGCCTTCTTGCAATCCATCATACCAGCACCGGTCATCTTACGGAGCTGCATTACATCAGCTGCTTTGATTTCCATATCTATAAATTTTTATTCGTTAATTGAAAATTAAAAAACCGGGCGAGCGGGCCTATTGCCTACCCGCCTCGGTAATATTTTGCCTTGCGGCATGAGAAGCTTTTAAGGATTATGCCTCAGTTGCAGCTACAACCTCAGCAACAGTAGCCTCCTCTGCATCAACAGCAGCCTTTACAGACTTCTTGATGCGGGGCTTTGCCTGCTTTGCACCCTCCTGAGCCTCAGTCTCCTGAGCCTCCTTCTCCTTCTCGAGCTTGCGCTCCTCAGCACCCTCAGCGATAGCTGCACATACTACATCAAGGATAGTAGCGATTGACTTTGCAGCATCGTCATTTGCAGGAATTACGTAATCGATGTCTGTAGGATCACAACAAGTATCAACCATTGCAAATACGGGGATGCTCAAACGCTTAGCCTCCTTAACAGCGTTCTGCTCCTTCTGTACGTCGATAACGAACAATGCAGCAGGAAGACGGTTAAGGTCAGCGATAGAACCAAGGTTCTTCTCGAGCTTTGCACGCTGACGTGCAATCTGGAGCTTCTCGCGCTTTGAGAAATTGTCGAAAGTACCGTCGTTGGTCATCTTATCGATGGTAGCCATCTTCTTAACAGCCTTACGGATTGTAGGGAAGTTTGTAAGCATACCGCCTGCCCAACGCTCTGTAACGTAAGGCATGCCAACTGCTGCTACCTTCTCTGCAACGATCTCCTTAGCCTGCTTCTTTGTTGCTACGAACAATACGCGACGACCGCTCTTAACGATCTGCTTCAAAGCAGCTGCAGCCTCATCAAGCTTGATAGCTGTCTTGTGGAGGTCGATGATGTGGATGCCGTTCTTCTCCATGAAGATATAAGGAGCCATTTTGGGGTTCCACTTGCGCTTCAAGTGACCAAAGTGTACGCCAGCCTCCAACAATGTATTAAAATCTGTACGTGTCATTTCTCTTAATTTTTTTTGTTTG
>JAFYWG010000039.1 GCA_017558115.1 Alistipes sp. | reverse complement strand
AGGAGCTTCGTCGTCGTCAGTACTTCACAAAGCCTTCAATCGCAAAGCGTGAGGCTATGCAGCGCGCAATCTATGTTGAGCACACTTACCGTCAGGAGGAGTAATCCCTACTCAACAAACAATAACAGAGACTGTTCCATTGGAGCGGTCTCTGTTTGTTTTATGAGCTACCCTCTTGCGTGATTGGTGGAAATTCACTAACTTTGTAAATGAGTAACAACCAATTAATTGCTGTGAGTATGGGCGAGAAGGAGATGAAGTACAAAGTGCTGGGAGAGTCGGGCCTCGTGGAGGACGAGGAGGGCAACCTCTATAGTGCCAACGAGATATTTCCGTGCAAAGAGAAAAAAGAGAGTAAGAAGAGAGCAACATCTGCGCTGTTCAGCCGCAACAGCTTCGTATCTGAGCTTGACGACAAGTGTAACCCTGCACATTGGTACTACGATTACGACCCACGCTACTGTGGCCCCGACCGCGAGAAGTGGATGGAGGAGATGGCAGCAAAACACCGCAAGATGCGTGCAAAGGGCGAGGCAGAGCCTATCCTTGGCTCAAACTGCGCCTATGCCGAGCCTAAGCCCGACCACGCCTACTATCTCTGCGAAGCATCTAAGGCACACGCCGACAAGGAGCAGCACGAGGTTGTGCGCCACGGCATACACCCCACCTACCGCAAGGACTTCGACTATATCCGCGGCTTGGGGTTTGTATCTGTTGTCGACCAATTTGGCAACGTGATACTCGACAACGAGAGGTATAAGTTTGTGGGCAAATACTACAACTACGGCTTAGCTATGGCTGAGGATAGAAAGACGGGGTTATGGGGCTATGTGGACAGGCACGGCAGAGAAGTTGTGCGCTGCGAATGGCGCTCGGTGGGCCACTTTAGTGAGTATATGGCGGCCGTCCAGAATACTAACCGCAAGGTGGGCTTTGTGGATGTCAATGGCTACCTCGCCATACCATGTAAGTGGGAGGAGGCATGGCCATTCCGTAAGGGTGTGGCAAAGGTTCAGGATAATAGGCTCTTGGGACTTATAAACCATAGCGGCGAGTATGTGACACCATGCATATGGAGGGCTATGGGCGAGATGAACGAGGGGCTTATAAGCGTAAGAGATGATAGTGGTAAGTGCGGATATATTGACAAGAGTGGCAAGGTAGTCATCCCCTGCAAGTGGCGCGAGGCGTGGTCATTTAAGACGGGACTTGCCGTGGTGCAAGACTGGAACAAACGCCTCGGCTTTATCGATACGAATGGAGAGGTTGTCATCCCCTGCCGCTATAGAAAGATTAGTGAGTGGGACGGTCACACAGCGAGGGTAACAGAATCAGGAGGTCTCTTCCGAAAGGAGAAGTGGGTATATATCGACCGCACGGGCAAGGTGATTAGAGAGGAGTAAGATTAGGGGAGTTAAGGTTGTTTAGGGGGCTTAAGGTGTTTAGGGTGTTTAGAGTCCCAAGCACAACACAAATTTAGCGTCAGAAAAGTGCCGAGTGCTTTCCAAAGCGCGAGACCCAATTTAGCGTCAGAGTGGTGTGGTAGTGGTGCATCATAAAAGAAAACACCATAGGATAGTACATGACGTACAGCCTATGGTGTTTTACTTTTAGGGATGTGCCGCTAACGCGCCACTATCACGCTAAATTACTGTCGGGGATGAAACCATTCTTTGCACGCTGCTCATACACAAAGCGGCGAATCTTCTTTGTAGGAGTCTTCTCAAACTCACAACCATTATCAATAACCTTGGTAATCTGCGAGAAGCGGTTTACCTTGTTGTTAACGTATGCTACAAGCTCGCGCTTGATCTCGTCCATCTTCTTCTCGAGCTGCTCCTTGCTCTCGGCATACTTCTGACCAAGCTGATCCTTACTATCTGCCAAGAGTTTCTTAAGCTCCTCATAGCGTGCCTCAAGCGCCGCCATATCGAAGTGCACGAGGGCGACAAGTTTACCATTCTCCTCGGTAACAACAGACTCTGCAACAACGGGGTTGCTATTTAGTACCTCCTCGATATCCTCGGGATAGATATTCTCACCTGATGGACCTACAATCATATTCTTGAGGCGACCCTTGATGAATACCCAGCCATCCTTAGCGATGTAGCCAAGGTCGCCAGTGCGGAACCAGCCGTCGGCGGTGAAGGCATCCTTTGTTGCCTGCTCATTCTTGTAGTAGCCCGACATGCAGCATGGTGTCTTCGCTACAATCTCGCCCTGACCAGTTGAGGGGTTAACATTGTCGAGGCGAAGTTCAACACCATCGAGTGCAGGACCTGTAGAGCCAATGCGCACCATATTGCCCACAGCACCAGCAAGAAGGGGCGCTGTCTCCGTAAGGCCATAGCCGATGCCATAGGGGAACCCAGCCTCCTTGAGGAAGCGCTCTGCCTCGCTGTCGAACTTAGCACCACCGATAGCGAAGAAACGCATGCGGCCACCAAAGAGTTTCATTAGCTTCTTGCCCGCAGCCTTGTGAAGCAATTTACGGGTGGGAGCCCAGCCGTAGAGCGCACGCAGGAGGGCACTCTTCTGGAATGTAGGACGTACCTTTCCGCGATAGACCTTCTCCATGATAAGGGGCACAGATGCGATGACCGTTGGTCGCACCTCCTGCAATGCGGGCATGAGTGCCGAGGCTACAGGTGGGCGGTCCATATAGTAGATATGCGCACCGCGTGAGAAGGGGTATATCATGCCGAGCGTACACTCATATGTGTGCGACAAGGGAAGAATTGAGAGAAGCACATCGTCCTGGTTGTAGTCGAAAAGAGGTGGGATGACCGTGAGCTGCATAGATATAGCTCGGTGAGTGAGCATCACACCCTTGGGCTTCGATGTGGTACCAGATGTGTAGATGATAGCTGCGGTATCCTCAGGCTGGGGAATACGCTTCTCTGCGCGCTCCGACACATGCTTAACGATGGCCTTGAGACCCTTGGTGCGGATAACGATGTTTAGCTTCTCGGTGACCTCCTTCGAGAGTTTGGCATACAATTTGTCTGAAACAAGGATGGCCTTAGCCTCAGAGTGCTCGATGATAAGGTCGAGTTCGCTTGATGTGAAGTCAGGAAGGATGGGCACTGCAATCATGCCAGCGGTTGTTACAGCGAAGTATGAAACACCCCAGTTGGGCATGCTGCTGCTCAAGATTGCTACCTTGTCGCCAGCGCCGACACCCGCATCGAGGAGCATCTCCTGCACCTGCTCAATGCGCTCGCCAACCTCCTTGTACGACACATCCTCGCCGCCAAGCATCGAGAATGCAATACGTGATGAGAAGTTCTCTACGCTGTGGCGAACAATCTCGTATATAGTACTGAACGTCTTCATTGTTTGAGATTTACGTTATTAATAAATGTAAATTTGTTCTATATCTCAACAAATCGGGTGCAAGTTACCAATATTTTTTGAAAATTTTGCTAATTTTGTAAAAATTATTTCCGATGATTTCCCGAAAAATTATAATAAATATAGCCAGGGAGGCGGGCTTCGACCTTGTGGGTATAGCACGCGCCGAGCACCTAAGTTCAGAACATAACCGCTTTAATGAGTGGATGTTAGAGGGAAATGCTTCGACTCTCGACTACCTTAAACGCAACATTGATAAGCGTTTTGACGCCTCAATTTTGGTCGATGGGGCGAGAAGCGTGATCGTTTGTGCTATTTCGTACCTATCGCACTACAGCAGGGGCTACAAGGAGGGGTGGCGCACAAAGGTGGCTTCATATGCCTTAGCACGCGACTACCACCTCACGATTAAGGAGATGCTTACCGATATTGCCGAGCGCCTGAAAGAGCACTACCCTACGCTTCGCTTTCGTGCCTTTACCGACTCTGCGCCATTGGCAGAAAAGAGCTATGCCGTGCGTGCGGGCTTGGGGTGGATAGGTCGCAACTCGCTGCTTGTAACACCTGAGCATGGCTCGATGATACACCTCGGCGAACTCGTTATTAACGAGGAGGTTGATCAGTACAACACACCTATGGATGGCGTAGGCTGCGGAGAGTGTAGACGCTGCGTGGAGGCGTGCCCCAACGGTGCAATATTGGAAAACAGAACCATAGACACACGCCGCTGCATATCGTGTCGTACGATAGAGCGCGAAGCTAATGAGGCAAAGATTGATCTTGACGGCTGGATATTTGGTTGCGACGGCTGTCAGGTTGTGTGCCCCTACAACAAGCGGGCACCCCTGCACACAAATCCTAAGTTTGACCCGCTATACGACCCTACGGCGTTAGATAGCTCAGCATGGCTCAGAATGAGCGATGAGGAGTTCAAGGCAATGGCGGGCACCACAGCAATGACACGCGCGGGACTCAAACGCATACAAAAAAATATAGAGGCCGAATAGCCTCTATAATTTTACTCTTACTCGATGGCCTCGAGTCGCCACTTCAACTCCTCGGCGACAAACGCCTTGACTGGGCAGTCGGGCATACTCTCCAGAAGTGTGGGTAGCCCTATCTTTACAGACTTATCATTCTCAGCGATATAGCACAACAGAGCCACTACGCCATGTGCGATATTGCGTGAGGTGGGGTTTGCACGCACGGACTTCTCCGCAGCGATAAAGGCAACCTCGGAGGTTGTGCGCTTGTTGCGTGCAGCAGCCATAAGTGCTGCATAGGCGATAAGCTCGTTGCTCTCGGTGGTCCAGATGCCCATAAGTGAGTTGATATCGTATATCTTCGAGAGCAGGGCAAAGGCCAACTCCTCGGCAAGCTCAGCATTGCGTATGCCACGTGCCCAGAAGGGGAAGTCGTGAATATCGACCATTGCGGGCTCAGCAAGGTGGCAGGCGAGAAGGCGCAACTCACGCACCTGCTGCTGATAGAGATACTTCGCAAAGTCGTGGTCGGGCTGCTCCGTAGCGGCAATCTCGCGCAACGTAGCGATAGAGACACCATAGTTTAGACCATAGTTCTCGCCATCTGTTGCCATGCTCTCCGACACAGCGCCATTCATCTGCTTGCGCACACGTCCCAAAAGGGATATCATCCTCTGCGTATTATCCATAGTGCTAACTACTTAGGCATTGCGTAATAGATGGTCTGGCCAAACTCGTAGATGGGCAATACACGTGTTGCAAGCACCTCCTGAGCAAGGCTCACTACAACGGTAGCATTGTTAGCATAGCGGTATGCCACACTACCCTTAGGATTGCTTGCAGGGTACTTCATATCCGAGGGAGTGATAGCAACCATGACAATGTCGCCAGCCACATTATCCTTAGCAAGGAGACCCTCCTCGCTGTTGAAGCGCGCTACGACACTTGTGGGGGCATCTGCCGAAACGGGCATGTAGAGGCGGTGTGTGGTAGTGGTGACGATGCGTGTGCCGTAGAAGAGCTGGAGGTAGGCACTCTCCAAGCGCTCAATCTCCTTGAGTGCAGCCTCGAGACCAGCGCCATATACGCCATCGCCATACTCGCCGAGGATGAGATCCTGGCGTGCGGCACGAAGTTCGAAGATGCGATCTGCAGCAATCTTTGCAGCACTCTCCTGAGCAGTCTCATCTGCCTCAAGGCGGTCTACCATAATGTCGTCACCAACAGCAACGCTCTGAGCCTTAGCACCAAGCGACTCAGCATAGTAGCTGGGCTCGTTGAGCACAGCAACGTCGGCACCAACAAGTGTATATGATGTGCGGCTAACGAGCGAGGCACGCTTACCGAAGTACTTCTGCGCATAGCGAGCATATACTCCCGCCTCGAACTCTTCGCACTCTACAGTGAGGTCTACGACAAGGGTTGTGGTAGCCTCGCTAACCACGACGTTACCATTCTCGGTGTATGTACCGATGCGCTGCTTTACGACCTGCTGTGCCGAAGCCTCACACGCAAGCGACACAAATGCCGCCGCAAGAAGTATAGTAAAAATCTTTCTCATAGATCAAAAAAGTTAGTTAGGTGCAAATATAACTATAATTATCGTAGCAATCAAAAATTGAGATAGAATTCTTCGGTTAGGTGGCGGTATTCGGGGGTGTAGGAGCCATCTTTAGTTTGGATGGTGAGGGTTTCAGCGCGGGGCATAAGGGGCTTATCCGATAGTTGAAACTCCATAAGCGTGCGTTTTGGAGACTCGCCCTCGCGCGTAACAACATCCATTATACGACTAAGCCATAGGCGCTCGAAGGCCACACGGCGGAAGGTGGCGGCACACTCCGTGGGTAGCACAACGCTGAGTCTTCCACCTGGAGTTAGAAGCTGCTCGGCAGCAGAGACTAAGTCGTCGTATGTGAGTGTGTCGGCATGACGAGCCGTGGCACGTGCCGCATCGGGGGATTGAAGTGTCGTAAGGAAGAAGGGAGGGTTGCTAACGACATGGTCGTAGCGCACCTCGGGACAGTAGCTACGCAGGTCGGCACACTCGGCACTAAGGCGACTATGCCACGCCGTGTGCAGCATATTCTGTTGAGCCTCAGTTGCTGCAGCCTCCACTATATCGATGCCATGCACCCTTGCACAAGCATTACGCTGGGCGCACATGATAGCCACAAGACCCGTGCCCGTGCCGACATCGAGGATGCGCTTGGCATGTGCGACATCTACCCACGCACCTAAAAGGACACCATCGGTGCCTATCTTCATCGCCGAGAACTCGTCGTGTATCTCAAACTGCTTAAACCTAAACATTTCGACCACAGGGAGATATGCGTCCCAAATTAACGAAATAACTGACTATAAATTGAAAAGCGACTCACATATAATTAAATGTCATCACCCGAGATGCCAAGGCCGAAGAGCGAATAGTCATATCGCACGGGGTCATCCACATGGAGCTCACGTAGAGATGCTGTTAGCTCCTCCACAGCTTTCCAGTCACTCTGCTTGCGACCAAGGAGGCCAAGGTTGCGACCCATGCGTCCCGTGTGGATGTCGAGAGGCATATATAGTGCCGACATGGGAATACGTCGCCATAGGCCGAAGTCCACGCCTCGATCATCGTGGCGAACGAACCAGCGCAAATACATACACAAGCGCTTACATGCCGCACCCTTATCTATTGATGAGAGGTGCTTCTCGCAGTGCGCATCGTGCTCCACTGCGAAGAAGTCTCGTCTAAAGTCTGAGAATACGGGGCGTAGGTCGCCATGCTCCTCATAGCGCGACTCAAAGTAGTTACCCACACTACCCCACTTGGTGATGATATGGCGCAGACCGCGCACGAAGTCCTGGAAGTCAACGCCGTTAAATGTGCGGTGTACATATGTGCGTAGGTACTCCATATCGCTCTGCGTAGCGTTACGCACAAAATCCTCGGGAGCATTATCCATATATCGCATCATGCGGTGGGCGCTCTGCACTATGGCACGACGATTACCCCACGCGATGGTAGCGGCAAGGAAGCCAGCAATCTCCCTATCTACAGTATTTGTAAAGCTGTGAGGCACACTGATGGGATCTGCCTCAATAAAACTCTCGTTATTATATCTATCGTGCAGTCGCTCAAGGAGATCACGCATCTCCTCGCGGCTCATATCAGAGAATGTTGCCATCGGTCATTACTATTTTGCGGTCGGAGTGCTCGGCGAGGGCCTCGTCGTGTGTAACGATGATAAAGGTCTGACCCAAGCGGTCGCGGAGGTCGAAGAATAGGGATTGTATCTCCTCGCGTGTGGCGCTATCGAGGTTACCCGTAGGCTCGTCAGCTAGAACCACAGAGGGGCTGTTTGCCAAGGCACGTGCTATGGCTACGCGCTGCTGCTCGCCACCCGAGAGTGCCGAGGGCTTATGCTCGGTGCGGTGCGACATGCTAACTAAGTCCAGTAGCTCCAAGGCGCGCTTCGAGGCCTCACCCCTCGGCACACCGGCGATGAGCATGGGCATCATGACATTCTCCTTGGCAGTGAACTCAGCAAGGAGGTGGTGGAACTGAAAGACGAAGCCTATATGCTTGTTGCGGAACTCCGAGAGCTTAGTATCCGAGAGACCCTTGGGCGATACGCCGTTGATGGTCACGCTACCCGCATCGGCATCCATGAGTGTGCCGATAATCTGAAGGAGTGTGGTCTTACCCGCACCACTTGCACCAACAATCGAGACTATCTCGCCACGCTCGACATGCATGCTTACGCCATGCAACACCTCGAGCGAGCCGAAACGCTTAACTACGTTATCTACCCTTATCATAACATACTTGTTTATAGTATTTTGCAAGCGCCACAACCTGATGCGTGGCTGCAACATCGTGCACACGCACTATCGCCTCACCGCTACGCAACGCCTCCCATGCCAGAGCCAACGAGCCCGGCAACGACTCCTCGGGGGTGATGCCCACGGCGCGATATATCATCGACTTGCGCGAAAGACCGATAAGTAGAGGATAGCCCAATGCCCTCAACTCGTCCAACTCGGCAAGAAGTACATGATTTTGTTCCAATGTTTTAGCAAAGCCAAAGCCTGGGTCGAGGATGATTTTATCGTGAGCAATGCCAGCCTCCTCCAACACCTTCACTCGCTCCCTGAAGTAGTCGACAACACCACGTGTGACACCCTCCTTATAGTCCGTGAGACCCTGCATGGTCTCGGGCGTGCCGCGCATGTGCATGGCGACATAGGGCAATCCAAGTTCTGCAACCGTATCTATTATTGTGGCATCGGCCTCGCCAGCCGATATGTCGTTGACGATGAACGCTCCGTAGCACGTGTAGGCTCGGCGCACAATCTCGGAACGGAAGGTGTCGATAGAGACCACCACCTCAACATCGGCATCCCTAACCGCCTGGAGACCCATTTCCACACGTCGCCACTCCTCATCTACCGATACCACCTCAGCACCTGGGCGCGAGGAGTAACCGCCAAGGTCCACGATTGTGGCACCCTCCATTACAGCACGCTCCACGCTCTGCTTCACCGCCTCATACGACGCATGACGGCTCGAAGCATAGAACGAGTCGGGAGTGAGGTTTACGATAGCCATGACGTGGCTACTCCGTATATCTATTGTCGCGGGGTTTAGAATCATAACACAAGCGGCGGTGTAGCTGCTCTACATCCTCCTCCAACTCTTCAAGGTCTATATTTACAATAGCATACTTAGCCATATCCGTGCGCTCGTCGTCGCTCATCTGGTTACGCATGCGCTCCTCTATCTGCTCGCGCGAAGCGCCATCACGCAGCATAGCACGCTCCAAGCGCAACTCCTTGGGCGCCATGACCGCAACCACAACGTCTACATGCTTCTCCAAGCCCGCCTCCAGGAGTATGGCAGACTCCAAGACTACATAGTCGCACTCCTGGGCTGAGGCCCACGCCTCGAAGTCGTGCATAACGGCGGGATGAACAATGGCATTGAGCCTCTGAAGCTCCGCCTCGTTGTTGAATACGCGCTGGGCAAGCCATGGGCGATTAAGCCCCTCAGCAGTGTAGCACTCAGCGCCAAACTCCGCGATAAGAGCCTGACGTAGAGCCTCATCGCCATTCATAAGCTCTTTAGCACGACTATCGGAGTCGTAGACAGCGACGCCCCTGTCATGCAGAAGTTCGGCGACCTTGCTCTTACCCGAGCCTATGCCGCCAGTGAGACCTACCTTATACATAGCTACTCGACATTTTTATGTTCCTCACCTGCTACCACCACACCCTTTATGATGGGCACAGAGCCTACAGCCTCGACCTCGATGTTGCTCATGCGCTGGATGAGCGCCTGCTTCATAGACTCTGCGGTGACGTGACCACTTGTGGGGTCGATAGTTAGGTCCGAGAGAGGTATGGTGAAGCAACTGCGCTTCGACGATATGGTGTAGTAGATAAGGTCGGTGCCCTTACCCTTGATTTTGCAGTTTACGTCATACGACTCGCCGTCAATGATGACGGTGACATCGTGGTCGGTGGTGTATGTATGGCCGAGCTTAGTACTGAACCACAATATGAATGCCGCAATAAGCATAACGATATATACGGGCGAGATACAACTGCGCAACCACTTAAAAAATGTCTTTATCTTCTCCATAGCATATAGATATAATATGCAAAGATAGTAAAAAAAGATGAATGAGCAAATAGAGAAAAAGGGAAAGGTGCAAAGAGAAAACCGATAGTTTGCTCCGACAATGGCACAAGCGGGTGCTCTTGCACCTAATTGGATTAATATATGACAATGGCGACTACCGAAGTAGTCGCCATTTATTATAGGTATAAGAAATTTTCTATTCTTTCTTGATTGTGCTGTAGCAAGTCTCAATGCCATTCTTCGTGTTGCTCAAGTAGAGCTTATCACCTCCAAAGCGATAATACTTCTTCGATGGGGTTGCATTCATATTTTCTACACGTGATATGTATACAACATCATCATCGAAAGTGTACTTAAACCATTGGGGATACGAAGGGCCCTCAATTGGTGCCGCATTTGGATTATCGTATTTGCTATGATACATAAAACCATCCATTGGAGTGACAAATTTAATATGTTCGTCATAGTAATATTCGCCATATTGTGTTGTTGTACTCCAGTCGCCTATAAAGCGTGAATCTGACTCTTCTACCCTTGTGTAAACCTTGATATTATCTGGCTCAGACCCACAGCGGTGAAGCGAGAGGGTATTGTCACTAAATTTATACTCCCACTCGTCTGGTTCACTGTCACTATATTGTATCCATAGATTTCCTCCCTTTACCCAATAGGAGAGTGATGCACGAGATATGTGGTTAATAACCTCCTCCTTATTATAACCATCCATTGTTCTATAGCCACTACCATTCTCCTCGAAGTAGTACATATAGTCTGAATGGCTACTCATCTGACTATTGGGGTTTGCTTCAACAGTAAGTGTCCAGCATCCAACGAATTTTTTGGCCTCTTCTGCATCGTTTTCCTCTACAACTGTTGAATTTGTTTGTCCGCCAGTCTCGTTATTCGCGTTGACAAACTCCCTTTCGCACGACGCTGCCACACCTGCTACCGCAAGCATCAACAACAATTTAGCATACCTTTTCATAATACGAAATTTGTTAGTAAGACATATATTAATTATTCATCGTTTTAGTGAATAATATTTTTCAGTTTGTTACTTGCTTTACACAAAATTACCCTATGAAAAGTTTTCTGCAAAATAAACGAGTTACAAACTTGCGTATGTAACTCGTTGAATAATTGATATATAAGAAAATTTTTGTTTTCTTTTCTCAATGTCGTAGTATAAAAAGTTTACTCACCCTCCTTTTTAAGCAGTTTCTGCAAGAAGATCGAGAGGTTGGTGTCGCTCTCCGAGAGTCCGAACTTCTGGCGTACCTCGCTGCTATCCTTGTAGTGGCGTGTAAGGTTGGTATATGCCTTAGGAGGTTTAATGCTACTAAATAACTCCGCGGTATCTCCCTTTCCAGATGCAGTAGTCATCCTGCGAATGTAGCTCAAAGCTAAACTCAACAAAATCCTCTTCTATTTCGAGAATACGCATCTCACCACGCTTGATGGCTATATCGCCTAACGGTGAGCTGAAACTAAAGGTTGCCTTATCAATATATTGCGATTGAGCCTCACTTGCCTCCGCAATAGGATAACTACCCTCCGTAAGCGATTCTGCACAAACCTCAAACGATAGGTTGTGGCTGCCACCAAACTCCATACGGTATCTGCCACTCTCAACCTCGCTGATAGCTGCTGAATTAAGCGTAAATTGGTCCACAAAGTACATCTCGGGCAAAAAGCCTGAGTACTCGAACTTTACTATGCGGCCCAGCTCATCTTCGACATCCACGACAAAGTTATAGTTATAATCATCGTCTATCGAGACATTAACCACACCGCTTACAAGCTCTCCATAATAGCCATTAGCAATAAACCACGAACTTTGAGCATCAATGTCTCCAGCGACAAAATCACTCTCACCACTGCTTATCTTATACTCGCCAGGCATTAAATACATTCTGTTGGGATTGTAAAGATATGCCTCAAGGACAAGCGTTGCCTTTTCATCCTCTGTATTAAAAATTATCGTAGCACATTTGCCCTGATTTTTCTCACGAATCACTGGATAGCCAAAAACCATATTTGAAGTGTCGTAGACAGGCATATTGCCCACATAATCATAGATGACAACCGTGTAGAGCGTATCGCCTGCGTACATATCTGCAGTGATGAGATACTTATCTCTAATATCTCTGTGTGGAATCTGCACTTTTGCATCAATCTTATCAAAATAGATTGGTTCATCGCCATTTGTAGAGCTGAGGAAAGACCTCTTGGCATCAATGGTTGCATTGAAACCTCCATCTGTTGAATAGTTACCCTCGGGGAGTATTTCGTTTGGTTCGGCATTGAAAACCAACGTGAGCTCGCACTCGGGGTCTACATCGGTAAAAAGGAGTGCAAACTCAGTTTCGGAGTAGCTTTCATTCAACAAGCGACGCACAAGGCTAAAGTCGAGTGTCACCTCATCGTACCTCTTTGACGATGTTGTTACAATATCGTAAGCCACTTCAATACCATTGTTGTTCTTTGCAGCTACTGCAATGAGGTATGGGGTGTTGCGGTCAAGGTTATTCACCTTTGCAATATACTCCTGGTTCACCTTCGATGGGAGTCCATCTGCCAATATCTCCTCAGCATCGCACATACCCTCGGAAGCCTTTGCAACAAGATATCTCACCTCGGTTGCATTGCTTGAGCTAATTTTGAAAGAGATTGAAGATTCGCTTGTTGCCTCAATCTCAATTTTTACACCAAGCTTTTTGATTCCGTCAACCTCCGACTGATCACAGCCAATAAATAGAATCACAGCACACATAATAAGTGCGTGGAGGAAATGTTGCGGTTTACGTACCCACGCCGATAAACCACGTTGCTTAATTCCGCAAATCAAGTTTTTCATAATCCTAAAGTTTATTTAGTAAATACTATCTTATTACACTTCTAATAGTTGTTCTTATTCGCCCGTTTTGTCTGTTTTGACAGCGTTTTAAATATTCGACTACAAATTTACCCCCCCCTTGAATTTTCCAAATTTTGGGGCAGAAAAATGCATTTGGAGGGGTATTTTTTTCTTTATCCTAACACAAAGTTACCCTATGAAAAGTTTTCTGCAAAATAAACGAGTTACAAACTTGCGCCTGTAACTCGTTGAATAATTGATATATAAGAAAATTTTTACTGCCTGTTGGAGATGTAGGAGTGCAAAAAGTTTACTCACCCTCCTTTTTAAGCAACTTTTGCAAGAAGTTCGAGAGATTGGTGTCGCTCTCCGAGAGTCCGAGCTTCTGGCGTACCTCGCTGCTATCCTTGTAGTGGCGTGTAAGGTTGGTGTATGCCTTAATCTCCTTGCCCTTTAAGCCGATAGCATACAGACAGCAGAAGTCAATCTCAAACTCTTCGAGACCCTTCTCGTGGAGATAAGCAAAGAAGTGGGGATAGTTCTCCTCCAATGTTAGACGAGTTGACTTTATAAAATCGTTGCGGTTGGCAATTAGGTGCTCCAACTCCTCATTTGCTCGCTTGATGTCAGTATCTTTTGCCGATAGGTGCGACACGATGATAGTGTTCAATACCCCAAGTCGCTTCTTGATAACCTCCATTGCCTCCTCCTTGATTGTGTTGTTGGCAATCATCTCGTTGAGTGCATCACGCTCTGCAACTACCTCATTATACATCTGTTCGTAGAGTGCCTTCTCGCTTAATAGTTGTGCGTTCTCAACTCTGCTCTTCTTAAGTCGCTTACGAATAAGATTAATGATATAGAGTGATGCCATAAGTGCAACCGCACAACCTAACACAATGATTGTAAGTCTATTCTTTGCCTCGGTCTCCCTTGCCTTTGCCATCTCCAAGTTATGACGCTCCTCGACAAACTTCGTGTCTTGTTGCATTACTGCCCAGGTGGTACTATCTGATACGACCATATACTCTTTATATGCCCTCAAAGACTCTTCATATCTGCCTAATTTTTCGTATATTTTAGATTTTAACGCCTTATACTTTATCTCCTCTGATGTATTTGTACTATTCTTGTACTGCTCAATTGCTTGTAGTGCCTCTTCATATTGACCGAATTTAATGTAGGCATTAGCAAGTGTGAGCCAATCTATGTTCTCTTCGGGAATGGTATCGAGATACTCATTTATTGCATCTTGAATTTCGTCATCAGTGCCACAATCTGCGAGATATGTTATATATGATGAGTAGAAATTACATAATAAAGAAAATCTCATAGTCGCCTTATACTGCTTACATACATCAATGTAAGGTAACGCTGCACTCAAATTATCGTTTAAAGTATAACCGCTAATAATTCCAATCATACAATTGACATAACTATCATACTTTTCAGCCTGTTTGAAGTATTCAGCAGCACTTTTATTAGCCTCTATAAAGACATCCCACTCGTATAATGAGTAATAAATTTTTCCCTTTGCAAAATATATGCGTGCTTTTGTTAATATATCCTCCGACTCATCGCCATCCGCGATTGCTTTTGCAAAACACTCTAACGCCGCAGCATCATTGCCTGCGTTCTGATAGATGCGGCCTTGATAATAGTAGGTGCGAAGTTTATCTGTCGCAGTGCCGTTCTCCTTATAATAATCAATAGCGGGTTGCAATACCTCAAAGTCGGTTCGGTCAATATAGTTTTTATCTAATGCCATTGAGTAGAGCAAGGCGTGTTTCGCTCGCTCTTCATCGCCAATCAATTCATCGGTATCAATAGACTGCAATACATTAAGCACACTATCGGGACGCTCCTCGATAATGCGTTCCATATCGGTTATAGTCTTCCAATGCTCCGAGTGGCGTTCGCAAGCAACAAAAGTCGCAGCAAAAACAAGTATAAAAAGTAGTCGTTTCATATCCAAAAGTTTGTTCACAATACAAAGATAACTTTATAAAAGTTTTCCACCAAAATAGATGGATAAAAATAGCGCTGTTATATATTACGGATTATCAAGCACATAGCAGGTGATATTATTTTAGGTTGGCAAATGCCTTGATACAAAAGTTTACTTTCCACCTTATTGAATACGTCACATGACGAGGAGGGCTTTAGAGGTCGTCCGTTCAAACAGTATAAAAACAAAACGAGATGCTTAACCTAATGGCCAAACATCCCGTTTTGAGCTGTTGATCAGGCTTGAACTGACGGGTGCTCTTGCACCCGTACGGGACTACACATACAATCCTCCCAAGTCCTCCTTTGAAAAGGAGGGCTTTAGAGGTCGTCTGTTCAAACAGTATAAAAACAAAACGAGATGCTTAACCTAATGGCCAAACATCCCGTTTTGAGCTGTTGATCAGGCTTGAACTGACGACCTCTTCCTTACCAAGGAAGTGCTCTACCACTGAGCTACAACAGCAATAATAAACCCTACTCCTATGAAAGAGTGCACAAAAGTACACAAGTTTTTTTAATTTGCAAAATTTTGCTCCTCTTTTTTTGAGTAACTGTGCCATATATAGCTCATAGATTCACACAACACACTACCAATCAGCGCACTGCATTTGCACATAAATCAATATACGTTTGCAGAGTGGAAGCGACGGACAATACCCGAGAGGCGCTCGAACGTAATTAGCCCGCACTCGCGCCACAGCACCCTACCGCGCGAGAAGAGCATGAGCGTGGGTAGTGCCACGACATTATATCGTCGCACAAGTTCGAAACTCGTGGGCGTGGTGGTATCTATGCGCACAAGCGTCACAACATCGCCCATGGAGAGCACCACACGATCCAGCGCATCATCTATTGCCCCACATGCACCACACCATGCGGCATAGAAATCTATGAGCACAAGGCCCTCGGAAGAGATAAGGTTATCGAAATCGGCTCGTTTCATACTACAGCTTTTAAGTACATATATATAAATAAGGAGACTCCCCACATTTATCGTAGGGAGTCTCAAATTCTATACCGTTAATGTTTCAAACGCACTAAAAGAGTGCCTTGGGCAGCTCCTCAATGCTCGAGATATACACCACATCGATATCCTTGTGCTTCTTAATGCTCTTAGCCACGAAGCTCGACACCACGATGCGCTTAAAGCCCAAGCGTGCTGCCTCGGCGATGCGCTGCTCGGTACGTGGCGCGGGGCGCACCTCTCCCGAGAGACCTATCTCACCAGCACAGCATACACCCTCCATGAGTGCGCGGTCGTAGTACGACGATATTATAGCTGCCACCACAGCCAAGTCCATGCCCGTATCAGCAATCTTGAAGCCTCCAGCGAAGTTTAGGAAGACATCCTTCTGGAACATCTTCATGCCCACGCGCTTCTCCAATACCGCGAGGAGCATATTTAGTCTGCGCTGGTCGAAGCCCGTCGTCGAGCGCTGGGGCGTGCCATATGCTGCGCCACTAACCAAGGCCTGCACCTCAATAAGGTAGGGGCGCATGCCATCGACTGCAGCACCCACGGCACTACCCGCAAGGGGCTCGTCATAGTGCGAGAGAAGTATCTCCGAGGGGTTTGCCACCTCGCGTAGTCCCTCCTCACGCATCTCGAAGACGCCAATCTCGTACGTAGCGCCAAATCGGTTCTTTATGCCGCGCAGTATGCGGTAGGTGTGGTTGCCGTCACCCTCGAACTGGAGGACGACATCCACTATATGCTCCAAGATCTTGGGGCCCGCAATAGAGCCCTCCTTAGTTATATGGCCGATGATAAACACCGCTATGCCGAGCGACTTAGCCACCTTTAGGAGCGTTGCTGCACACTCGCGTATCTGTGTCACACTACCCGCCGACGACTCAACAAGATCGGTGGATATAGTCTGAATGGAGTCGATGATAACGACATCTGGGCGCATATCCTCAATCTGCGCCACGATATTCTCCAACAGGGTCTCGGTAAATACCGTACACTCCTGATTACGTATGCCGAGGCGCATAGCACGCATCTTTATCTGCTCGGCAGACTCCTCTCCCGACACGTAGAGCGTGCGTAGACCATTCTCCGTAAGTGCCAACTGCAACGATAGTGTCGACTTGCCAATTCCAGGCTCGCCACCCAACAGGATGAGCGATCCGGGCACCATGCCGCCTCCGAGCACGCGGTTGACCTCCGCGATGCCGACATCAACACGCACCGTGGTGCGCTCCTCTATATCCTGCACCTTGCGGGGCTCCACCCTCGGTACGGAGGTTAGGCGCGAGGCCACCGACGAGGACTCCTTGGCCACGACGTGCTCCGTGATGGTGTTCCACTCGCTACACGCGGGGCACTTACCCAACCACTTTGGTGTCTCGTAGCCACACGAAGTGCAAAAGAACGTACGCTTCAACTTTGCCATAACCGACTACCCTACTTGAAGAGGTTGAAGAGGTCGTTGCCATTAGCGTAGATGAGCAAGAACATAAGCAAAGCGAAGCCTATAGTCTGTGCCCACTCCAGGAACTTCTCGCTAGGCTTGCGGCGTGTGATAATCTCATATAGCGCAAAGAGCACATGACCTCCATCGAGAACAGGGATGGGCAATAGGTTCATCACAGCAAGCATAATAGAGATGAGGGCTGTGATATTCCAGAATGCCAACCAGTTCCAGTCGCTGGGGAAGACACTACCAATAGAGAGAAAGCCTCCGACCTCCTTGTAGAGCTTCGTGTCGGGGTTCACCATCATAACGAGCTGGTCCCAATATGACTTAACCTGGTTGAAGCCACTCTTAATGCCGAGAGGTATCGACTCGAAGAAGCCATAATCGTTATGCGTGAAGACAACTGCGGGCTGCGCCTGGAGCGTGACGCCAATCATACCCTCATCGTTGATAGGTGTAGCAATATCCACATATACGGGGCGCTCAACATTCAAGCTATCGACCTCATAACGCAATACGCGTACATGAGCCACCTGACCCTTGCGCTCTTCAAGCATAGGTCGAATAACCTCGCCACTGCATGCCGAAACAGAGTCTACGGCAACTATCTGGTCACCCACTCTGTAGCCAAGAGCCTCAACACTCTCGTTGTTGTAACCCTCGATGACATATGGCGCGTGAATAGGTGAGTACATACCCGCGAAGCTACGTGCCTCACGCATAGCGATAAGCTTATCCATAGGGATGGTGAAAGTAACGGTGTCGCGATTACGCAATACGGTAACGTTGCGGTCGCCATCCGAGAGAAGAAGTTTCATACCTATCTCCTCGGCATTGCCAATCTCCTCGCCGTCGATGCTAAGGATGCAGTCGCGATCCTCGAAGCCGAGCTCCTTGGCGGACTCACTAAAGGTGTAGCCATGCACTACGTTATTGTTCAGAAGATAGTCCTCACCCCACACAAAGAGGATGCCTGCGTATATCACCATTGCGGCTACGAGGTTCATAAATACACCCGCAACCATAACGATAAGGCGCTTCCATGCTGGCTTCGCGCGCAACTCATCGGGCTCGGGAGCAAGCGTGCGCTGTGCATCCTTTACGCGCTCGATGTCCGCCTCGATAGTAGCAACAGCATCGGCAAACTCTGACACCGCTGCCTCATTACCACTACGCTTAGCCTTGCGCAACTGCGACTTCACCTCCTTTAGCCTATCCTTAAGCGCGCTCTCCTCATTGTATAGCTTCTCGCGGCTATCGTAGATAGAGACGTAGCCACCCAGGGGCAACCAGCCGATACCAAACTCTACATTGCCTATCTTACGCTTGTAGAGCGAGAACCATGGGTTGAAGAATAGGTAGAACTTATCAACGCGTATGCCGAACATACGCGCCGCCAAAAAGTGACCCAACTCGTGGATGGTCACCAACAACGACAATGCAAGCACAAACTGCAATGCCTGAATCAATACTGAACTCATATACTTTATCTATTATCTTTCTGCGTTTTATAATTTCGCTCTATCTCAACTTTAAGAAGTGCTCGGCTAACCTGCGCGCCTCAACATTCGAGGCTGTGTAGTCCTCCAACGTGGGCTTTGCAACAAAGGTAGCGTTATCCAGGGCGTAGCGTATAGCATCGACAATATCGAGGTAGCCACATTTACCCTTAAGGAATGCTGCCACGGCGACCTCATTCGAGCCATTCATGACACATGCTGCCGTACCACCACGCTCCAAGCACTCGTAGGCTATATCGAGGGCGGGATACTTCACCCTATCGGGCGCTGCAAACGTCAGCGTCGGGTAATCCAATATCGAGAACTGCTCCATAGGCTCACTCGCACGATCGGGGTATAGAAGCGCATAGCTTATGGGCGTGTGCATATCGGCCGAACCCAACTGCGCCTTAACCGAACCGTCGGTGAACTCCACCATAGAGTGCACAATGCTCTGGGGGTGTATTACGACCTTGATTTTCGAGGGCTCAACATCGAACAACCAGCGCGCCTCGATAACCTCAAAACCCTTATTTACCAGCGTTGCAGAGTCTATCGTAATCTTTGCGCCCATGCTCCACTGCGGGTGCTTCAGCGCCTGCTCTGCCGTAACACTCTTAAGCTCCTCAGCGGGAATATCGCGCAGAGCACCACCACTGCACGTAATGATAAGGTTGCGCACATTTTTGCGCTTCTCGCCCTCCAAGCACTGCATGATTGCCGAGTGCTCCGAGTCGATAGGTAGAATATCTACGCCACGGCGACGTGCTGCCGACATGATGACATCGCCACCCACGACAAGCGTCTCCTTATTAGCAAGAGCGATACGCTTACCAGCCTCTATCGCGGCATATGTAGGGTGCAGACCAGAGTAGCCAACCAAGGCGTTAACTACAGTGTCACAATTCGTGTCGCGTACCACATCTACGATAGCCTCGCTACCAGCCAACACCTCGACTGAGGTGTCTGCAAGAGCCTCTTTGAGTGCGGCATAGTGGCTCTTATCGCCAATAACCACCCTCTCTACGCCAAACTCACGCGCCTCGATTGCCAGCTCCTGCCAGCGGCTGTGTGCTACAAGGGAGGTGACGCTGAAACGCTCGGGGTTGCGCCTAACAATATCGAGGGTCTGCAGACCTATAGAGCCTGTTGAACCTAATATACTTAGTCTCTCCATCTTCGACATCCGTAAGTTTGCGTTAGAACAAAATATATCGCTCGGGGTCTACGGCTGTGCCATCGCGCCATAGCTCGAATGCCAACTCCAAGGCATCCGTCTCCTGCCCCTCGGCGCTACGTAGACGTCCGATGACCGTGCCAGCATTTACGCGCTGACCCTTGCGCACCAAGACTTCGCCCAACTGCTTGTATACCGATACGTAGCCCTCGCCATGCTGCATAGTGATGGACGACCCACCCTCGGCGCTATGCTGGATGCCGACTACCGTGCCATTCTCCACCGCCATAACCGAATCGTCACCCGTGAGGCTAACAAGTGCCATGTCGTAGCTCGACTCGGGAGCATCGAACGAGCGTATCACGCTGCCACGCATAGGTGCGCTAAACATCGCGGCCTCGGTACGCAGAGGCTTAGTATTTGCCAACGAGTACTCACCATCGGTGCTCTCCAATGCACGGCGCAAAAGCGAGTCGGCACGCGTAGGCATGATTGTCGACTTGTCGTAGCGTATGGTGTCGGTCATTACCGTAGAGTGTAGCGTGGGGGTGTTACCCATGAGGATGGTCGTTACTACCTCGTTGTACTTCAACGAGTCGGCCATGGTGCGCTCCATGGCATCTATGCGCATGATACTCTCCGTAAGTTCATCGGTCATGCGCTCCGACTTTGTGCGGTAGCTGGGGAAGATGTCGAGCACCGAGGTGTAGGCCATGAGCACCATAAGTACCGCCACAATTAGCACAAAGCCAGCAAAGAGCACCGCTCCGAGAGCCAGGGGCGAGATGTTTATCTTCCAATTCGCCTCCTTGCTATCGCGGTCGCGCATCGCTATCTGATGTTTCTTGGTTAGCGAGTTCCAAAATCCGTTATTCATAGAGTCTTAACTTAGTCTTAGGTCCTGTCTTGCACGCACACGCGACGCACGCGACGTGCACATAATCGTGCAAAGATAACGAAAATAGCGAGATAGTTGGTACATATAAGATAATTTTTTTACCTTTGTCGTACGAAAAAAAATAGAAAACACTATAACTAATTTTTAGAACATCCCATAACACTATGGTAAAACCTACACTTTTGGTATTGGCAGCGGGCATGGGTTCTCGCTACGGTTCGCTCAAGCAGATGGATGGCGTAGGCCCTAACGGCGAGGCCATTATAGACTACTCTGTGTACGACGCTATACGCGCAGGCTTCGGCAAGGTGGTATTCGTCATCCGACACTCTTTCGAGGCTGAGTTTAAGGAGGTATTCAACGCCGAGCGCTTCGGCCATAAGATAGAGGTGGAGTATGTATTCCAGGAGCTCGACTACTTGCCCGAGGGCTTCACTCTCCCCGAGGGTCGCGTAAAGCCTTGGGGCACAAACCACGCTGTTATGATGGCAGCACAGGCCATCAACGAGCCATTTGCCGTTATCAACGCCGACGACTTCTACGGCCGCACTGCATACGCCACTATTGGCAACTACCTCAAGGAGTTGGCAGGTAGCGAGGGTCGCTACTGCATGGTGGGCTACCAGGTATCGAAAACACTCTCGGAGAACGGCACCGTATCGCGCGGTGTATGTACCGTAGATGACGAGGGCAACCTCCGCGGCATGGTGGAGCGCACACAGATTGAGCGCGTAGATGGCACTATCCTCTTCCACGATGGTGGTGCTGACGAGCCACTCGCTGAGGACACCCCCGTATCGATGAACCTCTTCGGCTTCACTCCCGACTACTTCCGCCACTCGGAGGCATACTTCAAGGAGTTCCTGCCAGCAAACATCGACAACCTCAAGGCCGAGTTCTTCATCCCTCTTATGGTCAACAAGGTTATTAGCGAGGGTACAGCCTCTATGCGCGTGTTGAAGACCACATCCGACTGGTTTGGTGTGACTTACAAGGAGGATAAGCCTATGCTCGTGGCAAAGATTGAGGAGCTTATCGCAGCGGGTGAGTACCCCCACAACCTCTGGGGCAAGTAGTACCCTACCGCGCCAAAAACAAGAAAGGCTGACACCGAAATGTCAGCCTTCTTTGTTACTATACCCCGCCTACTCAATAAGCGAGATGCTGCGCTGGATAAAATCCGTGAGGTTTTTGCCCTTAAGCATGCCGTTGGAGAGCAATGCGAGGTCTATAATCTGGCGAACCTTATTATTAGCCTTGCCTATCTCCTCGAGGCGGTTGTCACGCTCGGTGCGAAGCTCCACGATGCGCTTCGACAATGTCTCCTGCATCTCGCGCTCCTCAGCCGTGAGCTCATCGCGCTTCTTACCCTTGATGGTCTCCTCGAAGCGGTGCTCCTCCTGCTCTGCCGCGGTAATCTTCTTACCCATAGTGCGTAGCTTATCGCCATACTCGCGCTCCACCTCGCCGAGGATGTCGAGGACGATGGGGTGATTACCATTCACGGTGATGGTGAAGTTGTCGGGCATCTCGCCATAGAAGCGGCTCATCTCGCCACCACTTGTCGCCGCCATATCCTTCATGCGGCGCATAAACTCATTCTGCGTGATGACAACGGGTGCTGCATCCTTCGCCATAGCCTCAAACGAGACGTGGTAGTGAATCTTTGCGTCGGTAGGCATCTGGCTCTCGAATACGGGGCGCATGATATCCTGCTGCTCCGACGACAACGACATCGCCGCACGCTCCTGCTTGCGAATGAGATTCTCCACTACATCGCTATCTACACGCACGAAGCGCACCTTCTCGTTCTTCGACTCGTAGTACTGAATATAGTGGCTGTCGAGCTGACCATTCATCTCGAGGATGTCGTAGCCCTTAGCCTTAGCCGCCTCAACAAAGGCGTTCTTACCCTCAACATCGTCTACGTAGAGCGCAATGGTGAAGCCCTCCTTATCGGTCTGCGTCTCCTTAATCTTCTCAACATACTCCGCGGGGGTGTAGTACTTACCCTCTATGCTCTTGACAAGCATGAAGTTGGCAGCCTTCTCGGCAAACTTCTCGTCGGTGAGAATGCCATACTGAATGAAGATTTTGAGGTCGTCCCACTTCTTCTCGTAGTCCTCGCGCATGGTATTAAACAACTCCTGGAGGCGGTCAGCAACCTTGCGTGTGATGTAGCCCGAAATCTTCTTAACGTTAGCATCGCTCTGCAAGTAGCTACGCGACACGTTGAGCGGGATGTCGGGAGAGTCGATAACACCATGCAAGAGTGTCAAGTACTCGGGCACGATGCCTGTAACCTCGTCAGTAACAAACACCTGGTTCGAGTAGAGCTGTATCTTGTTCTTCTGAATCTCGAAATTGGAGTGAATCTTAGGGAAGTAGAGGATACCCGTAAGATTGAAGGGGTAATCTATATTTAGGTGAATATAGAATAGAGGCTCGTCGCTTGTGGGGTAGAGGTCGGCATAGAATGCCTTATACTGCTCTTCGCTGATCTCCGCGGGCTTGCGCATCCAGAGAGGTGTGGTGTCGTTGATTATGTCCCACTCCTCGGTGTCGACATATTTGCCATCCTTCCACTCCTGCCTCTTACCAAATGCGATGGGAATGGGCAAGAAGTGACAATACTTGCGAAGAAGCTTAGCTATCTCGGTGCGCTGGGCATACTCGGCACAATCCTCAGAGATGTGTAGCACGATGCGGGTTCCGCGGTCGTACTTTTCGTTGACCTCCTCCATCTCGAATTCGGGTGAGCCGTTGCAACTCCAGTGCACACTCTTGGCCTCGCTCTTGAACGACTGCGTGAATATCTCCACCTTGTCTGCCACCATGAACGATGAGTAGAAGCCGAGGCCGAAGTGACCTATGATAGCCTGATCCTTGTACTTCGCCATAAACTCCTCGGCACCCGAGAAGGCAATCTGGTTGATGTAGCGGTCTACCTCCTCCATTGTCATGCCGATGCCTCGGTCGGTGATGGTTAGAGTTTTTGACGCCTCATCCACAGCCACATGGATAGTCAGGTCTCCAAGTTCGCCCTCAGCCTCACCCTTCGACGATAGGGTCTTGAGCTTCTGCGTAGCATCCACAGCGTTGGATACTAACTCGCGAAGGAAAATCTCGTGGTCGGAGTATAGGAACTTCTTAATTACGGGGAAGATATTCTCTGTTGTCACCCCAATTTTACCATTTCTCATTGTCGTATTATTTTTGTTTTATGTTCGTTTTCTGTAGCACGCACCACGACAAACAGTGTGCCACCACCCCACAACTGACAAAATGACACACTTAAGGTGACACTACGTGACACAATAAACAAGAGGAGTGCCACTCGTGGACACTCCCCTCAAAACCTCTATTTAGTACTTCTCGCCTCTTTCGAGCTCCTCACTCGTTAGCGACTGCTTATCCATCTTACGCCAGAAGTAGGCGATGTATGCCACCACAAAGGGTATGATAAGCGAGACTATAGCCATGGCGCTCAGCGTAAACTCACTCGACGAGCTATTTGCTATGGTTAGCGAGGCATCGAGGTCGGCAGTAGATGGGTAGTAGGCCGTATTGTTGTAGCCTGCAACCATGAAGAGTGCCATCACAGCAAACACAGTACCCGGTCCAGCAAGCCATATACCGCGCGTGAAGCCCTTGCGCACAAGCGTAGCTACAACACCCGCAACAAGCAATACAGCACCACATAGCAGCAGCGTTAACACCACGGGCATAGCCAAGAGGTTGTGCCAATATTTGTAGCTCTCCATGACCACAGCTCCCGACTCGGTCACCGCAAAGCCATCCATCGTGAGCAGCTGGTACATCACCAGCACAAAGAGTAGGAGGAAGATTACGAAGCTAACGCCAAGCGTGCGTCGCAACTGCGCGACGAGCCTCTCGCTATCGATGTTGTTGATGAGGTATAGCGCACCGAGCGAGATGGTGAGCATAAGCACCATAAGGCCAAACTCAACGTTGAAGGGGTTGGCCACAGCCTCCAAGCCATGCCATGCACTACCCCATCGGCTGATGGTGGGTGCTGCGATATCGGTTACGGCACCCTTATCGACGTAGAAGTCCGAGCCAGTGAAGAATGTTCCAACGGCAGTGCCTATGAGCAGGGGTGCAAGGCAACCATTCAACACAAGGAATATGCGGAATGTGTTCTTGCCGAGGATATTGCCCATCTTACCCTGGAATTCGTACGACACAGCCTGGAAGACGAAGGTCACGAGGATGAGTATCCACACCCAGTATGCGCCACCAAAGCTGGTGCTGTAGAATAGTGGGAACGATGCGAAGAATGCGCCACCAAAGGTGACAAGTGTGGTAAACGTAAGTTCCCACTTACGGCCCGTAGAGTTTACTATAAGCTGTCGCTCCGCCTCACTCTTTCCCGCAAGGAAGATAAGAGCATTGCCACCTTGCACAAAGAGCAGAAAGACCAAGAGACCACCCAAGAGTGCGATAATAAACCACCAGTAGTGCTGTAAAAATGCGTATGTTATCATAGTACAAAGGGGTTATTCGTTATCAATCATTGGACCATGCTTGATGGCCTTGAGCAGGATGCGCACCTCGATGGCAAGGAAGAGCGTGAAGATGGCCACGAAGAGCCAAAAGGTGGTCTGCACAGACTCCACCGAGACACTCGACACCGCAGCCTTAGTGGGTAACAGACCCTCAATAACCCAAGGTTGACGTCCCACCTCGGCAACAATCCATCCCGCCTGACCAGCGATATATACCATAGGTATTGCCGCTATCGCCAGCCACAACAGCCAGCGCATACCCACAAGGCGACGACAACGCTCTGCCCACAACACTACTACGATGAGCAAGAAGAGAAAGCCTCCCAAGCCCACCATAATGCGGAAGGCCCAATATATAAGGTTAACGGGTGGCACAAGCTCCTCAGTCGAGTCAATATAACCATAGCCGAAGTAGTCTATATTTTCGTCGAGCAGGGCGCGTGCCTCGGCCGCAGCCTCAGGGTCAGTGTCGCACAACTCACGATACTGCTTAAAGGCATCTATAGCGAGCTTACCGCGCTCAATCTTCTCCTCGGCAGAGGGGTGCACCTCACCATCGGGCGTGGTGTAGCCGTCGATGATGTTATCTATGCCAGGGACATAACCCTCCGTGTCGTGCGTGGCGAGGAAAGATAGTGCTCCAGGCACCTCTACACCTGGCACAACAGAGAAGGGAGCCTCCGTGCCACCCTCCTCGAGACCCTCGGCCGCAGCGAGCTTCATGGGCTGATACTTCGCCATCTGCACACCCGAGCTATCGCCACTGAACATCACGGCGATGGTGCCTATAATGCCCACGATGGCAGCAACACGTATGCTGGCAAGGGCAAAGCGGGTCTCGCGACCACGCAACAGATACCAGCTGCTAATGCCGATTACGAATATAGAACCAGTCATCCAGCCGCTAAACACAGCGTGGAAGAACTTAGATATAGCAACGGGGTTGAATACCACCGCCCAGAAGTCGACCATCTCATGGCGCACGGTATCGGGATTAAACTCCATACCTACAGGGTTTTGCATCCACGAGTTGGCAACGAGAATCCATAGCGCAGAGATTGCCGCACCTATGGCTGTGAACCATGTAGAGGCGAGGTGGAAGCGCTTGCTTACCTTCTCCCAGCCGAAGAACATCACGGCAAAGAAGGTAGCCTCCATAAAGAAGGCGAAGATGCCCTCGATGGCCAGTGGCGCACCGAAGATATCGCCCACAAACCACGAGTAGTTGCTCCAGTTAGTGCCAAACTCAAACTCGAGGATTATACCCGTGGCGATACCCACGGCAAAGTTGATAGCGAAGAGCTTCATCCAGAACTTTGCAGTCTTCTTCCAGAACTCATCACCCTTGACAACATATATGGTCTCCATTGTCGCCATGATGATGGCCAAGCCCAGCGTCAGCGGCACAAAGATCCAGTGGTAGGCTGCAGTAAGAGCAAACTGCAGTCTCGACCAATCGACTAATGCGGTTTCTACCATAATAGTACAGTTTTAATTTGGGTTACTTAATTAGGTTGTGCAATGTTGGTTTGTTGGTTTTGTTTCTCAATGAGCTGCATGCCGACATGCTCCATCTTCTGCGTATCGCTCTTACCTTCGAGCACAGGTTGGAAGAAGAAGCCGCGTAACAAGACAAAGAGAATTATGACTTTCAAGAGTATCAAAAGCCATAGTTCACGACCCCAAGTCATCGACTTGAAGCCGTCGATGTAGAATCTCCACACGGAGGTAATAACATTTCTCATAATATAACACCTAAATTCTCGAAACAAAAATACATATATTTCTCACATAAACAAACATTTTCCATAACAATTTTTATACTTAGCAGTAAATTTTGAAAAAAATTGCATCTTTGCCTTATGGGCAAAGTCTGCCACTTTCTGCATTCTTACCCTCCTTGATAAATTAACATTGCGTTAGTTACATTTATATAACGAGTGTCAAAAAATCAGTAAAAGCACTCTTTTTTTGTGTGTATATGGCCTACATAGAAAAAAATTTATTATATTTGTGTTAGCTCTAAAAACTAAACAAACTAAATAATAACTTAAACACTATTAAACTATGAAGAAATTATTTGCTATTTTGGCTGTCGCATCGCTCGTTGTAGCATGCGGTGGCGGTAATGCTAAGGAGGAGCCTAAGTCAATCGAGGATCAGCTTTGGGAGTATGTTGCAAAGATGGACAAAGCTGTTGAGGCAGATGATTATGAAACGGCCATAGAGCATTATATTGATTATGAGAAGTGGGTTCTCTCATTAGATGAGAAGCAGAGTGAAGAGCTTATGGAGGTGCTTGACAAAGACCCTGAGCGTGCTTATGTTTTGGATGATGTAGGTTCTACATACTACGAATGTGGTGAAGAGTACTACGAAGATTATGATTATGAGAGCGATGTGCCTATGGTATACTCAAATAGCTACGATGGCTATCTCAACGTACGTGCAGGGGCTTCAACTACGTCTCAGGTGTTAGGCATATTGCGTAACGGAGAGGCTGCCGAGTTGCTTAGCATTGAGGGCAAGTGGACTAAGGTACGTGTAAATGGTATTGAGGGCTACATTTGGAGCGCAGATACTCAGTCATATCCTTCTGACCCTGTATATATCGATGCCTCTGCAGTTGTTGGCGAGTGGGCATGGTGTGATGAAAACGCACATTGTGACTCATGTACAATCGAGAGCAAAGGCGATTTTTATATGTCAGGTTATCTAAGCATGGAGGCAAGTGGCAAATGGCATCTCTCTGGCAGCGACATCATCCTCGAGTATGAAGATGGCAAGACTCACGTTTGTACTGTAACAGATAATGCTATTATCATTAATGGTTATAAGTACTGTAAATAATCATTAGTAAGAAAAATTTTAGGACTGCTTTTGCAATCCAATATAATAGATCTGCCAGCGTAAATGCTGGCAGATCTTTTTTTGTTTGTGTCAGGGCAGTTTTTGGGGTAGTATTTAGACAAAAAAATGACCGACTGGACTGCCCAATCGGTCATGCATTACCTTATGATTCGTTAAGCCTTTTGAATAGTATTTTCTGCAATAGATATAGCAAAAATTAACAACTCCCATTTACTTACTGCATCGTTAAGCATCTCGATTAGCTCATTTTTTCGTAGCGCAGTCGCATTGTTTTTGCCATATAAACAACATACAAAAGCGCAATCATTATCGACAAACTCACAAAAGCAATACTCAGTGGAGGTATACTCACTCCACCAACCTTTTGCCATGTCGAAAATAGCTCTATTCATTGTAGATGTCTCATCCTCAAAACCATACGGACAGGTGAACGATAATACCCCTTCGGGAGTGTCAGCATGCATTATTACAAATGCATCCCCATACTCAAATTCGTATTGATTGAGTTCTGTATTTAACTCAACCTTAACGCCCATTTTTTTGAGCCATTCTACTGCTTGTGATATTATTATGGTCGTGGTCATAATCAGATAAATTAATACTTTTTCCTGTATGTATACATAACAAAAAAAGTCGCAAAAATTCAATATATTTTGTAATTATCTACTTAAGTAGATAATCTCATCTGCTAATTCACATATAACTCTTCCTATTCCTCCTCATCCTCGCAGCACTCCTCTTCCTCTACATCTTCCTCCTCGTCATCATCCCACTCGTCGTCATCGTCGACCATACTATATGAATATGCTGTCTTATGACCATCTAGGACCTCAATAGACCTCCCATTATTTATCTTAGCACTTTTCTATATGAATACCAATATTTAATGTATTTACATGATTAACAAAGTTCTCAATGTTAGGTCCCCATTGATTAGAAATAAAGAATTTAACGTTGGTCTTTGGATGAATAGATTCAAAATATCTTGTTTTATCTTTTATCGTGTCTTCAGTGGTACGAATAACACCTAACGAGCCACCCTGGAGTTCATCTGGGAATACACTTTTTAGGTCATCTAAACTAGAGTCTTGGTGTTCTTTTAAATAAAGATTCACCACTGCTTCAACCATTCTTCTCTTATAATAGGGACCTTCTCCATTGACCTTGTATTTAGTAAAATCTTTCTTACTCAAGTTATTAATTAATTTTTTCGCCTCATCATTGTCCCCAGACATTGCATTCAACGCAGCTATTATCAATCTGTTATGTTTTTCCCAAAATGATTGTAGGAGTTCTTTTTCTTCCATACCTATTGCCAATATTGATGTTTGAATATGTGTGCTACTATTTTCCTCAACTGTATGTGACGGAATACTAAGACTATTTATATACTCGTCTAATATGAATTTTGTTCGTTGGTTTATATCTGGTTGGCGACGTAACGGCTCAAAAATATGATCTAGTAGATCCTGATATGTAATATGAACAAACTGTTCACATTCAGCGCCAGAAGTAACAGTAGGTGGTGTGAGGAACACATACAAAACCGACTCGTTTTTCGACCTAATGCTTTCATAGTATTCGAAATATGTCTGCGTTTGACTACTATGCTCGTCAGAATAAACCTTATTTTCAATCACGATTTTCAGTTTATCCAGAGATTGGTCGGGGAAATCCACATTACATGTCAGTACTATATCCGCTCTTCCTTTTGCCTTCTTTGTAGTTACACTCTCCTCGGTAACGGCAGAACATTCTGAAATATGAAAACTGCGAGTGATTATAGCATTTGTCAATTTGTCTGATAGTAATCCTTTATGGCGTCCTTTAAGGATGAATAACTCTAGCAAAAGATTTAAAGGCAATACACCAAATCCATGATTCGCAGAACTAGTAAACAACCATGCTAAAAACGAACTATGACTCAACTCTCGTCGGCTTACTGCAAATATTTCCGGAAGATTTTGATTGTAATATATATTACGCAAGCGTTGCACTATCTGATCATTATTGAATGCAATAATATCATTAACAATGCCCTCATATGTATATGATTCTACCTGAGGTTCATTCATGCTTTTTCATATTAAGACCACCGAGCTCCGAGATGGATGGTTAGTATATATACAAAGAAAGTGTGGAGCTGACTTTCGTTTATCAAGTAGGAGGCTGTGGAAAGACCTGTAACAACAATAAACGATGCGATACCCCACACTTGGATAGTATGAGGTAGGTATGCAGAACGTATACCGCCACATAGCTATACAAGGAAGAGTGTTGTTCGCCGTCCCTCAGTCTTGAAACTACCACATTTCCTACTTCGGACAATACGAAAACACTTTCAAAAAAATGTTCTACTCCACGCCTATAGCGGCGTTAAGCATAACAAAGATACAAAATGTTTTTCATTTGAACAACACTTTATCGGGGTATCGCATAAAAATAGTCTTAAAATTCTTTCGCCTTTTCTGACACCAATTCTATGAAGTTTTCCAACCCTAGGTTCTCGACCTCGCCGTAATTGCGATGCGTTCCTTGATTCATACTACACAACATCCATTTCTCACCGAACGAGTATTCCAATGTGTAATATATAGCACTGTTATTTGTGATATTTATCAGCGCAGCACCATAGGCGGCATCAGGAGTTTGTCTCGGTTTTGGGAATGTATAAACCACCATCTCATAATCATCATCGACCTTTATTTTGTCGCAATGCAACTCATCCCACTCGAAGTAAAAGTTCATATCCTTGAACAATTGGATACTACACTCCCACCAATCTTTGTCCATCAGATCATCAACAGAGATTTTCCCACTCAACATATCAGCGACCAAGTCGGGGATATACTTATATTGCAGAAAGTAGCGGTCTGAATGCTTCTTATCTTCTGTCATTGCACTCTGCTCGTCGCGCTCTTCTATTTCATCACTCTCTTCGAGTGGTGGTATAATCGGCAGATTACCTGGACCTCTAAATCTAAATTCTTTCTCCATAACTTTAATATAATTTATTGTGTTGTTATACTTCCCTCTTATACATAACAAACAACCCTAAAATATTCAATGATTTTGCGAAAAAAATTTTACATGCTCGGCAGAAAGTTCGACAAGCGCCCCTGCTACTACACACTTAAATATAGTAGTATCAGCGTAGTAACATATAGTCTTTTCGTTCACTGGGCAGTGAAAGCGGGAAATTATGGGTAAGTTTTTGACCTCAAAGAGCGGTTTTTCAGAGTTGCTCGCTTTCTTGCAAAAAGTGCCTTGCAGAGCGTCTGGGCAGTGTTTGGGCAGTGTGCCACCCCTCACTTACTACTCTTATTTTTAGGGGGATTTGGTAATAGTTTCAGGGCAGTATTTGGGCAGTTTTCGCTCAATTTTGGGTAGTTTTTAGGTAGTTTTTGGGCAAAAAAAGACCGACTGGACTGCCCAATCGGTCTTTGTAAATTGTTGATATTTAGGTTTTTAACCTTTCTCAACCTCTTAATACTCCTCCTCGTTAAAGAAGAAGTCATCCTTTGAGGGATAGTCGGGCCAGATGTCCTCGATACTCTCGTAGATATCTCCCTCATCCTCAATCTCCTGAAGGTTCTCCAATACCTCAAGTGGTGCGCCCGAACGAACAGCGTAGTCGATAAGCTCCTCCTTTGTTGCGGGCCATGGTGCATCCTCCAACTTCGATGCAAGCTCCAATGTCCAATACATAGTGTTATTCTGTTTTTAAGTTAATTTCCTGTCATAAACGGCCATTTTTGCCGAATTAGCATGCAAATGTATAAAAAAATTTATATTTGCAATAGTCTCCACCCAAAATCTTTGAACGTCAGCCGATTTTGGCTATGGTATCCAGAGGCGCTCCTCGACCTTCAAGCGCTCAGCAACCACGCGACCAAGCGTATATAGGTAGTCCGAGAGGCGATTCAAATACTTCAATGCCTGTGCATCGACCTCAGCAACCTCCTGTGCACGCAGCGCAGCACGCTCAGCCCTACGGCACACGGTGCGGCATACATGACACAACGACACAGCCTTGTGACCACCAGGGATAGTGAACTTAGTGATTGCGGGAATCTCCGACTGCATGGCATCGATAAGCTCCTCGAGCTCCGTAATGCACTCCTCGGCTATCGGGGCAACCTTACCCTCGCCACCCTTGCCCACGGCAAAGAGCGCCGAGGCGGTCATAAGCTGCGACTCTATGCGTTGCAGAGGCTCAACAAGCGTCGCGGTGCGCGCATCCTCAGTCAGCGTGTCGGTGAGCAATGCCACGAAGGCCATAAGCTCATCCACCGTGCCGTAGGCCTCAACACGAGGGTCACACTTTGCTACGCGCTCGCCACCAATAAGCGAGGTGGTGCCAGCATCTCCAGTCTTTGTATATATCTTCATAACAATCTGTGTTTAGTACAATTACAATATGAACACCTGCTTAGGCAAGTGGTTGTTAAACACCAAGAGGTAGGCTCTGTTATCTACCGTTGTCGAGGGGTGATTCTCCACGATACTGCGACATACCTCCCAGCGGTTAGCATTGTTATAGGGATCCATTATGCAGAGCGTGATGCCATGCTCGCGGGCATAGTCCACATATGGCTGCAGCATGTCGTAGGTAGTAGCAAGTGTGCAGACAAGGAAGTCGCACGCCTCTATAGTATCAATTTTCCACTCGTCGTAGCCGCAATGCTCCACAAGGTTTTGCAACTGCACACATCTACGCTCGGCGACGCCACAACCCTTGAGTGCCTCGTAGAGGTCATCACGTTGAGCCACGAGCTTACACTGCATAAACACCTTACGCACGATGTTATATACGTATGGTGAGTGCACGCCATGGCCACGGAAGAAGCGCGCGCGCTTTATGCGTGACGATAGGTGCTTAAGTCCGTAGAGCCTTGCTTTAAGTGTACGTCCCGAACGTTTCATACTACCCCATTTTACTTTTTTAGCTGTCCAGCAAGGCGACCTGTAGAGAAGGCAATCTGCATGTTGTAGCCACCGGTGTTAGCATCGAGGTCGAGCACCTCGCCCGCAAAATATAAGCCCTTGACTTTCAACGACTCCATGGTATACTTATTCACCTCGTCGCAGGCCACGCCACCAGCCGTTACGATAGCAAACTGGAATGGAGCATAATCCGAAATAGGGAATGCCATGCCCTTCAATATCTTTACGAGGCGCATCTTCTCCGCCTCGGTGAGTTTGCTCACATATGTCTTAGAGTGGAAATCCACCTCCTTAGCCAGAGGTACCACCAACTGCTTTGGCACAAGTTTACGCAACAACTCCGAGAAGAACTCCGAGGGCTGCATCTCGGCTATCTCGCGATCAATACGCGCAAGCAGGGTCTCCTCATCCAACGCAGGCTTAAGGTCTACGATAATCTTGACACGCTTCTCGTCGATGATAGCATCCACAGCGTCGCGGCTCATGCGCAATGCCACAGCACCCTCTATGCCGCGCTCCGAGAAGCCCAACTCGCCGAACTCCTCCTGCACAAGCTCATTGTCGACGTATAGTTTAGCACCCACATTCTTAAGTAACAAGCCGTTAAGATACTCGCGCTGTGGGTGCGATGTCTGCAAAGGTGTAAGCGAAGGACGCACGGGCTCGATGTTATGACCCACGGCTGCAGCGAACTCGTAACCATCACCCGTAGAGCCAGTCGAGGGGTAGCTCACGCCACCCGTAGCCACGATAACGTGGTCACACTCCTCACGGCGCTCAAAACCACGGTTATTGCGGTAGCGCACACCCGTAACCTTACCACCAAGTGTCTCGATGGCAGTCACCTGCGTCTTGTACACAATTTTCACACCCTTATCCTCGCAGAAGTCAACCAAGGCGTTTGCTATATCCCACGCCTTACCACTCTTAGGGAATACACGCTCGCCACGCTCCGTCTCGAGCTTTACGCCAATGCGCTCGAAGAATTTGATTGTTGCGCGATTATTGAACTCGGCGAAGGCTACCGAGAAGAAGTCTGCATTAGCGCGCACCTTCTCAAGGAACTCCTCTGCGGGGCGCGCATTAGTGAGGTTACAACGACCCTTACCCGTAATGCGAATCTTACGACCCGCCTTCTCCATCTTCTCCATGAGGAGCACCGAGCGACCGCTCATGGCTGCAGTGCCCGCGGCCATAAGTCCCGCGGCACCAGCGCCTATAACTATAACATCGTATGCCATAAAAAACTAATTAATTAGGCAAAGATAGTAAAAAAAGTGTAAAGCTCAAAAATTTGGAGCAGCAAATATTGCCTCTGGGATGACGTTGCTGGTGTCAGTATTGCATAGGTGATAAAGTGTGATAAGATGGCACTGGGTGGGGCGTAAGGGGGCTAAGGAAGTTAAGGAGATTAAGGAATTTAAGGACGGCCCTCCCTAATTTCCATAAACTCCCTAAACTCCCTAAATTCCCTAACCGCTCCCCCAACCGCTCCTCACTCAGGATGACATAGAGAGTGCCGCGAATTTGTGGTGGTCGTGAGCTAAAAAGACCAAATACCCCGCAATTTGCGCGCAAGATTTGTTTTCTTGGGCAAATATTATTATATTTGCGGGTTAATTATACTGAGTAATCAAAATACAAGCAATATGAGAGAGTTCAAACTATGGAATAACATTACCGGTTGGATGGTTTTTGCAGCAGCAACTATCTCCTACCTGTTAACCATGGAGCCCACAACAAGTATGTGGGATTGTAGCGAGTTTATAGCCACATCGTATAAGCTCGAAGTGGGTCACCCCCCTGGAGCTCCACTATACATGCTCCTTGCCCGCGTGGCATCGCTCTTCGCCGCATCACCCGAGGATGTACCAATGATGATTAACGGCATGAACTGCATAGCCTCAAGCCTATGTATCATGTTCCTCTTCTGGACCATCACCCACCTTGCGCGCCGCATCGTACACCGCGAGGGTGAGGCTATGCCCCTGTATAAGCGTCTCCTTATCATAGGCTCAGGAGCGATTGGCGCCATGGCCTACGCCTACACCGACACCTTCTGGTTCTCGGCCGTAGAGGGTGAGGTTTATGCCCTTTCATCGATGTTCACAGCCCTTGTAGTGTGGCTTATGCTTAAGTGGGAGGAGAATGCCGACAGGCCAACGGCCATGCGCTGGATAATCCTCATCGCCTACCTCATGGGCCTCTCTATCGGCGTTCACATCCTCAACCTCTTGACCATCCCTGCGCTGGTTATGATATGGTTCTTCCGCCGCTATGAGTGTAAAAACAAGTGGCACTACACGCTCCAGATATTCGGTGCGTTGGCAGTGTCGTTCCTTATCCTTGGAGCTATAAACGGCATCATCATACCCTACACCGTGGCCCTTGGCGCAGCATTCGACACCTTCGCAGTGAACACCCTCGGCATGCCCGTGAATGCTGGCATGCTCATCTTCGTGGTGTTGCTCTTGGGCTCACTCGCCGCACTCATATGGTTCACCCATAGCCGTCGCTACATTATCCTCAACGGCGTGGCACTGGCCATCACCGTCATTCTCATCGGCTTCGGCTCTTACGCCGCAGTGGCCATCCGCGCCAATGCCACCCCTCCGATGAACTCTAACAACCCATCGAATCCTCACGCGCTATTGAGCCTCTTGAACCGCGATCAGTATGGTAACCGCCCCCTCATCTACGGACCCTACTACTCGGCAATGCCCGAGTCTATGATTGAGCTAAATAGCGATGTCACCTCCGACGACCAGTACCTACCCACAGGTAACTACAAATCAAAGACCATGACATGGCTCAACCCTGAGACTGGTATGTATGAGGAGCGCGAGATATTCGACGACTATGTATACCCAAGCGAGGCTAATTCACTCTTCCCACGCATGTGGTTCCACAGCCGTGCTAAGCAGTACGAGGCAGAGTGGGTAACGCTCAAGGATGGCCACCCCTCAAAAGAGGTATCGGATGGCAACGGCAACACATGGTACGAGCCCACAGCAGGCGAGGATGTGGCCTACTTCATGGACTACCAGCTTGGTGATATGTACGTCCGTTACTTCATGTGGAACTTCGTAGGCCGCCAGGACGACATCCAGCTAACTACCGATGCCGAGAATGGCATCTACTTGCACGGCGGTTGGATCTCAGGTATCGACTTCATCGACGAGCTCTTCACAGGTCCCACCGATAACATCCCTGCGGAGCAACGTAACAACCCTGCACGCAACACCTACTTCTTCCTACCCCTCTTGCTCGGCCTTGTGGGCATCGTATACCAGATGTCGAGCGACTGGCGCAACTTCATCATCGTGTCGTTGTTGTACGTAATGATGGGTATAGCCCTTGTAGTCTACTTCAACACCGCACCGGGTGAGCCCCGCGAGCGTGACTACGTATATGCTGGTGCCTTCTACGCCTTCTCTATTTGGATTGGTCTTGGCGCCGCGGCCATAAGTCATATGCTCAGTTCGCTTGTTAGCAAGCATACCGCTAAGAGCGCAGCCATCCCCACCACAGCTGTTGCCGTGGGTCTCTTACTCTCGGCGAGTGTCCCCGTAGTGCTCGCTACGGAGAACTGGGACGACCACGACCGCTCAGGCCGCTACTACACACGTGACCTCGGTCTAAACTACCTCAACACAGCGCCCAAGAACGCCATATTGCTCAACTATGGCGATAACGACACCTTCCCCTTGTGGTACTGCCAGGAGGTGGAGGGCGTACGTCCCGATGTACGCATCATGAATACCTCGTACCTCGGTGGCGAGTGGTATGTCGACGAGATGAAACTTGCGGCAAACGAGGCCGAGGGCGTGCCATTCACCATCCCCGCAACGAAGTACAGCTTCGTGAACGACTTTGTCATCGTGGCTGAACCCATCGACCTACTCCTTGGCGAGGGCAACACCTCTATGCGTGCCGCAGTGCGTAGCATTCTGAACGAGAAGACATACCGCATCTACATGCCCGATACAGGCCAGGAGGAGGATGTAACATTCGAGTACCTCGAGAACCTATACTACCAGGCACAGCAGATATTCAACGAGTACGACAGCGATGAGTTCTACACATACCTCACTGGCGAGGCAGAGGTGCCCGCAAACAAGATGCAGGACTTCGCCGAGTTCCAGTTCGCTATGCTCATCCTCGAGGAGGTAGAGTACAACCAGGAGTTCTTGAGCGACTTGAAGGCATACAACGATTACGAGCGTAAGTATCGTAAGATGGCGAATGCCGACATCTACCTCAAGGATGCTATACGCCTCTTTGTGCATGATGGCGCAAGCCTCGACCGTAACGCCGAGGCTGAGGATCGTGCCCTACTACTCATTGTCAACGACGGCATCATGCGCATTGTTGAGAACGATAGCGATATAGCACCCGAGGAGCGTGCTGCAGACTTCGAGATTATGGGTCGTCTCAACCCCAAGGCAGACAGCTTCATCGACGGCACGGCGTGCGACTACATCCTCGCGGCTAAGAACTACCTCATACCCGTGGATAAGGATGCAGCAATCGCCTCAGGCATCGTCTCGGAGAGCGAGCGCGACAAAATGGTCGACACTGTGAGCATATCAATCGGTAGCAGCTACCTCACTAAGGACTACCTCATGATGCTCGACCTCTTGGCGCACTTCGACTGGAAGCGTCCCTTGGCCTTCACACAACCCTACATCATGAAGGACTACGGCATCTCACAGTATGCCCGCTACGAGGGCTTCTGCTACACCTTCGTACCCATACGCACCGAGAGCCGTGGCGGCAATGTCGGCTACCTCAATCACGAGGCTCTCTACCCCATCTTCATGGGTGAGAACGTCGAGGGTAGCATCACTAAGCCTCTGCAGTTTGGTAATATCGCCGAGGAGGGTGTCCTTTGCGACTACTTCACACGCTTCAACATCGCAGCGACACGCATCCGCGAGGGCTTTGTACGTGTGGCTGCCGCCTTTGTCAACGATGGCAACTACGCTATTGACGATGCCCGCTATGCCGAGGACAGCTACACCATCGCTCGCGAGGCTATGGATGACTTCGATAAGGCCGAGGCGCTGCTCAACCGTGCCCTCGAGGTGTTACCCAACAAAAAGATAGACTACACCTACGAGAACACCTATAGCTACATCCAGACATACTACACCCTTGCGACATCGCGCATGGTACTCGCCATCGAGGAGTATACAAGGGCTATAGAGATGCTCAACGAGGCCCTCGGCATGAGTCGCACCGTAGCTTCATCGTACGACGACATAGAGTATCTGGACAACGCCTCTATCACCTACGAGGAGCTACTACGCACCGCCGAGCACCGAGGCCTTAACGCCGATAGCTCACCCCTCTACTCACAGGCTGTTAAGCATGGCGACAATGCGATTAGCTTAACCGAGGCATATGAGGCGACCTTTGTGCGTGGTGATAAGCTTGCGGCAGAGTATATCGCATGCCGTGGCGAGTGGGCTAAGTACTACTTGCAGTTCTGCAACATCGACACCTTCTCTTCGACTGTCAATCGTGAGCTCAACTTCGCGATGTTGGACATCATCGACGTTATGAAGGAGGCGGTAGACGTTGCAGGTAGCTACGAGTGGCTTGCAAACCCCACCAAGGAGGATGCTCTTGTGGAAAACCCCTTGCAGTTCGAGGTGTTGGTGAAGAACTATGTAAACGCCATCGACAAGATTACACCCAACTCGGAGCGTGATCCGAAGTTGGCACTCTTGGAGGCGCATATATTCAACATCTACTCTATCTACTACTACCTCGACTTCTCGCCACAGCTCGGCTACGATGGTCCTGAGACCCTCTACCACCGCGATATGGTGAAGTTCCTCAACCGCAAGGAGGTGAAGGCTATGATTCAAGCCTACGCCCACGAGTACGGCATGGAGCCTGTGGAGGTGATATAAGCATTGACACGGACTCAGTTCGATGGGTTCGAATGGGGAGTGCTTCAAGGTCAGCACACAACCGACCCAAATCACCCCAGAAACCTATAGAACCCAGAAAAAAGACAATTAACAAAAAAACAATACAATAATGGAAAAGATTACCCTGTACAATACGCTCACACGTCGCAAGGAGACGTTCGAGCCTATCAACCCCGAGCACGTAGGCATGTATGTCTGCGGTCCTACCGTATATGGCGACCCACACTTGGGTCATGCACGTCCCGCTGTCACCTTCGACCTCATGTTCCGCTACTTCGAGTCGTTGGGCTACAAGGTGCGCTACGTGCGTAACATCACCGATGTAGGCCACCTCGAGCAGGATGCCGACGAGGGCGAGGATAAGATTGCGAAGAAGGCACGCCTCGAGCAGCTCGAGCCCATGGAGATTGCACACTACTACACCGAGCGCTACCACGACGCTATGCGCGAGCTCGGCGTTAAGTCGCCCTCTATCGAGCCCCACGCATCAGGTCACATCATCGAGCAGATTGAGATGGTTAAGCGCATCCTCGAGGCGGGATATGCCTACGAGTCTAATGGTTCCATCTACTTCGATGTGGAGAAGTACAACAAGGACTTCCACTATGGTCGTCTCTCAGGCCGCAACCTCGACGACATCGTGACTAACACCCGCGAGCTCGACGGCCAGAGCGACAAGCACCACTCATACGACTTCGCCCTATGGAAGAAGGCGGCACCCGAGCATATCATGCGCTGGCCCTCGCCCTGGAGCGACGGCTTCCCCGGCTGGCACATGGAGTGTACAGCGATGAGCACAAAGTATCTCGGTGAGCAGTTCGACATCCACGGCGGTGGCATGGACCTCATGTTCCCCCACCACGAGTGTGAGATTGCGCAGTCTACAGCCGCTATGGGCAAGGACTCAGCACGCTACTGGGTACACAACAACATGATTACTATCAATGGCCAGAAGATGGGTAAGTCGCTCGGCAACTTCATCACCCTCGAGCAGTTATTCACAGGTTCACACCCCATCCTCGAGCAGGCATACTCGCCTATGACCATCCGCTTCTTCGTGCTCCAGGCCCACTACCGCTCGACACTCGACTTCTCGAACGATGCATTGCAGGCTGCAGAGAAGGGTCTCGACCGCTTGATGAAGGCCGTGGAGGCATTGGCAAAGCTCAAGGCTGCTGATAAGTCTACAGCCGATGTTTCGGAGTTGGAGCGCCGTTGCAAGGAGGCTATGGCCGATGACCTCAACTCGCCCATGGTTATCTCTGCACTCTTCGATTGGGTGCGCATCATCAACCAGGCGACAGAGGGTCAGCAGTCATTCACAGCTGAGGACCTCGAGGCGTTGAAGGCCACATTTAACCGCTACGTATTTGACATTCTTGGTTTGCGTAATGAGAAGGCTGCAGATGCTGGCGGCAAGGATATGGTATCACCCTTGGTGGATATGCTTCTCACAATGCGTATGGAGGCTAAGGCCAACAAGGATTGGGCTACGTCGGACAAGATTCGTGACAACCTCACAGCAATCGGCATCCGCGTTAAGGACCGCAAGGATGGTTTTGACTGGGAGATTGAATAACGTATGGTTAACATAGACCAGATAAACGACCTTAAATCTCGCGTGGCGAAGCTCTCGGCATCTATCGATGTCGAGCAGCGCCGCATAGACCTACAGAACGAGCAGGAGCGCACCGAGGAGCCCAACTTCTGGGATAACCCCGACGAGGCACGCAAGCAGCTTAAAAAGGTTGCAGACATCAAGGCCTCTATCGACGACTACGAGGCTTGCGTGCGCACCGTAGATGATCTCGACCTACTCCCCGACTTCGTGGCAGAGGGTGTTCTCACGGAGGCCGAAGCCGAGGCGCAGTATGACGCAGCTATGGAACTCATCGAGAAGCTCGAACTTAAGCAGATGCTCTCGGGCAAGGAGGACAAATTGGGCGCTATCATGGACATCAACGCTGGTGCAGGTGGCACTGAGGCCCTCGACTGGGCACAGATGATCATGCGCATGTACACGCGTTGGGGTGAGGCTCATGGCTACACCGTCAAGGTGGCGAACTACCAGGCTGGTGAGGAGGTGGGCGTAAAGTCGTGCACCTTAGAGTTCGAGGGAGAGTATGCCTACGGCTACCTACGTAGCGAGAGTGGCGTGCACCGCATGGTGCGTCTCTCACCCTTCAATGCCAACAACAAGCGCCAGACAACCTTCGCCTCAGTATTTATCTCGCCCGCCGTGGACGACACCATCGAGATTAACATCTCACCCGCCGACATCGAGTGGGACACCTTCCGTTCGAGTGGCGCAGGTGGTCAGAATGTAAACAAGGTGGAGACGGCCGTTCGTCTGCGCTACCATGGCAAGGATGCTGAGACGGGAGAGCCCGTGGAGTTCCTTATCGAGAATATGGAGACACGCTCGCAGCTCAACAACCGCGAGAATGCTATGCGCATCCTGCGCTCGAAGCTCTACCAGCGCGAGTTGGACAAGCGCATGGCGACACAGCAGGCGCTCGAGGCCACCAAGAAGCGCATAGAGTGGGGTTCGCAGATACGTAGCTATGTCTTCGATGACCGCCGCGTCAAGGACCACCGCACAGGCTACCAGACATCGAACGTAGACGCCGTGATGGATGGTGACTTGGATAACTTTATTAAGGAGTACCTACTACAATACTAATGCTTCGAAGACTACACATACTCTTAGCCTCGCTCATGCTCCTTGCATGCAGTAGCCACGCCGCAACACCCGACGACAGTGCTGCGCAGGAGCCTACGCGCGAAGTTGTCGTGGGAGCACAAGACACCGCCACCTACATGCCCCTACTGCGTGATAGGCGCGTTGCAGTGCTTGCCAACCACACGGCTATGTACGACTCGGAGAACCATATTGTAGACGTTATGCACCGCGAGGGTATCAACGTGGTGGGCATCTTCGCCCCTGAGCATGGCTTTAGAGGAGCCGTAGAGGCAGGGGCAAAAATTGAGGACGGCTCAGATAGCAAGACGGGTATCGCTATCCTCTCCCTCTACAACGGCAACACACAGCGCCCCACGGATGCTGTGATGCGCTCCTTCGACGTGCTTGTTGTCGACATGCAAGACGTGGGCCTTAGATTCTACACCTATTATATATCTATGCTCCGCATGGTGGATGCATGCGCCGACTTCGGCTCGGAGGTCATAGTCCTCGACAGACCAAACCCCAATGGTCACTATGTCGACGGCCCTATCCTCGATATGAAATATAAGTCGGGCGTGGGCTGGCTGCCCATACCCGTTGTGCATGGCATGACCATGGGCGAGATAGCTACGATGGCTATAGGAGAGGGCTGGGCTAAGCCCGCTAAGCTAACGGTGGTGAAGTGTCAGAACTACGACCACACAACACACTACACCCTGCCCATTGCGCCATCGCCCAACCTACCCACACAGCACTCCATATACCTCTATCCCACCACCTGCCTCTTCGAGGGCACGGTGCTAAGCATGGGACGAGGCACGGAGGCACCATTCGAGATCTATGGTCACCCCGACCTTAAGGGCTACGACTTTAGCTTTACGCCCACGCCTAACGCTGGCTCAGCGAAGCCACCACACATGGGTAAACTCTGCTATGGTGAGGACCTGCGCACGCTTAGCAACGAGGAGATATGGGACGCGGGAATAGACCTCTCCTATATTGTTAGGGCGTACCACAACCTCGGCATAGAGGAAAAATTCTTCACGCAGATGTTCGAAAAGCTCATGGGTGTTAGCTACGTCCGCGAGATGATTATGGCGGGAGCTACGGCCGAGGAGATAGAGGCAAAGTGGAGCGAGGATGTTGAGAAATTTAGGGAGCAACGCCGCAAATACTTGTTATACAACGAATAAATAAGAAATTAACGATTTTATACTATGGGATTTTTTGATCTATTCAAAAAGAAGAAGGTAGAGGAGCCTAAGGTTGAGACGGCTCCAATATCAGCAGAGGAGCAGGAGGCTAAGATCCTCGAGGAGAAGCGTGAGGAAGAGGCTAAGGCCGAGGCCGAGCGTAAGGAACTCGAGGCTGGTCTCGAGAAGAGTAAAGAGGGCTTCTTCGGTAAGCTCAAGCGCGCCATCGCAGGCCGCACAACCGTTGATGCCGACGTACTCGATGACCTCGAGGAGGTGCTTATCACCTCGGACGTGGGCGTGGACACCACCGTTAAGATTATCGAGCGCATCGAGGCACGCGTAGCACGCGACAAGTACCTCAACACCGAGGAGTTGCAATATATCCTCCGCGACGAGATAGCACAACTCATGGAGGAGTCACACCGCTCTACCGAAGACTTCGGCATTGAGGTTAAGGAGGGTACACCCTTCGTGCTTATGGTTGTGGGCGTGAATGGCGCAGGTAAGACTACGACTATCGGCAAACTTGCTGCACAGCTTACAAAGGCGGGTCGCAAGGTATATATCGGTGCTGCCGACACGTTCCGCGCCGCAGCTATCGACCAGCTCGCCGTATGGGCAGAGCGTGCAGGTGCTACAATGGTACGCCAGGAGATGGGCTCAGACCCCGCATCTGTGGCATACGACACCATCCGCTCGGCAGTGGCTAACAATGCCGACGTGGTGCTTATCGACACCGCTGGCCGACTCCACAACAAGGTGGGCCTAATGAAGGAGCTTACAAAGATTCGCAACGTAATGTCTAAGGTCATCCCCGATGCTCCCCACGACGTGATGCTCGTGCTTGACGGCTCTACAGGCCAGAACGCCTTCGAGCAGGCTAAGCAGTTTACCGAGGCTACACAGGTTACATCGCTTACCATCACCAAACTCGACGGTACAGCAAAGGGTGGCGTGGTAATCGGCATCAGCGATAAGTTCCACATCCCCGTGCGCTATATCGGCATCGGTGAGGGCATCGACCAGCTCAAGATGTTCGACCGCAAGGAGTTTGTACGCGCCATGTTTGGCGACGCTAAATAGCATTGTAATATGAAGAAAATCAACATCATAACCCTCGGTTGCTCAAAGAATACCGTGGACTCGGAGCACCTCGCAGCACAGTTGCACGACTATGGCTACACCATCGTCTTCGATAGCGACCGCACAGATGCAGAGGTGGTTGTAATCAACACCTGCGGCTTTATTGGCGATGCTAAGCAGGAGTCCATCGACACCATCCTCCGCGCCGCTGAGCTTAAGATGGCGGGTAAGATTGAGGAGCTATTCGTTGTGGGCTGCCTCTCGCAGCGCTATGCTGACGAGCTACGTCCCGAGCTACCCGAGGTTGACGACTTCTTCGGTGTCAACGACTGGGCAGGCATCGTTGAGCGTCTCGGTGCAAAGTACCGCAACGAGAATGAGACAAAGCGCGAGCTCTCAACACCCTCGCACTACGCCTACCTCAAGATCTCGGAGGGCTGCAACTGGATGTGTGGTTACTGCGCCATACCTCTCATCCGTGGTCGCCACAAGTCGGTGCCCATGGAGGCTCTTGTGGCCGAGGCTGAGGCTCTTGTGGCAAAGGGCGTGCGCGAGATTATGGTTATCGCACAGGATACCACATACTATGGTGTAGACATCTATGGTGAGCGTAAGCTCGGTGAGTTGTTGGAGCGCCTTTGCGCCATTGAGAAGTTGGAGTGGATACGTTTGCACTATGCCTACCCCACCGACTTCCCCGATGAGGTCATCGAGGTTATGGCACGACAGAAGAAGATCTGCCGATACCTCGACATCCCATTCCAGCACATATCAGACAACCAGCTCTCGCTAATGAAGCGCCGCCATACAAAGGCCGATGCTTTGCGCCTTATCGAGAAGCTTCGTGCCTCTATTCCCGACATCGCACTACGCACCACGCTCCTTGTGGGCTACCCTGGTGAGACGGAGGAGGACTTCTCTGAGCTTATGGAGTTTGTGCGCGACACTAAGTTCGACCGCCTCGGCGTATTCCCCTACTCGGAGGAGGAGGGCACATACTCAGCTACACGCCTCAAAGACAATGTACCTGAGGAGGTTAAGCACGACCGTGTAGATCGCATCATGCGCCTTCAGGAGCGCGTATCGTTGGAGAATAACGCACGCCGCGTAGGCCAGACCATGCGCGTCATTATCGACCGCAAGGAGGGTGACTTCTACATAGGTCGCTCGGAGTACGACTCACCTGAGGTGGACCAGGAGCTCATCATCGAGAGCTTCGGCAAGCGCCTCATGCGTGGCCGCTTCTACAATGTGGTCGTGACAGACTGCGAGGACTACGACCTCTACGCTGAACTTGTCAAGTAGCGGGGAGCAAAAGTTTTTAACTAAAAATTTGGTTATTGCCTGAGAAAATATTATCTTTGGGCAATAAAACCATGTTGCACAATAGCGACATTGCACTTTTATGGCAGAGAAGGAGATCATAAAGAGACTACGTGACGAGGTGGAGAGGCTTATTGCCGACCATAGTCGTATTGCTGCCGAGTGCCGAGCGTTAGCCAAAGAGCGCGACAGGCTACAGGGGGAGAAGCGACGCCTTGAAGAGAAGGTTCGCGACCTCGACACACGCCTTAAGAGCGCCGAGCTTAGCGCCGTGATGAGTGGCGAAGGTGGCAATGTCGAGCGTGCACGACAGCGTGTCAACAATTTATTGCGGGAGGTTGACCGCTGCATAGCCGCCATAAAACACGAAGAGGATAATAATTAACAACGATGGCAGAAGGTAAGATAAAGGTTAACATATCAATAGCTGGCAAGAGCTACCCGATGACCATCGACGCAGCAAATGAAGAGCTATATCGCGTAGCGGCAAAGCGCCTCAATGAGAAGATTACGGAGTACTCAAAGATTCCGAAATTCGACATGCAGGATCGTATTGCCATGGCCGCACTGCGATACTCAATACTCGCACTAACCACCGAGCACAGCTCGGCACTTGGCGATGAGGATGTAGAGGAGCTACACGCCATCGAGGAGCGCATACGTAAGTACGTGAAGGGTTAACTGCGGCATAAAGGTTAAGTGTGGAATCTATATTCACACTTCTACCGTAGGCTTTAGGCTTAATATTTGCAACATATATGGGCGATGCACCCCATAAGTGCGTCAGCGTTCTTTCATATAGAAAAATCTATCCCGCATAGATTCCTTAAAAGCTTTGCGAACTGTACAATTTATATAACATTGGGACAACTCTCGAGTGAAGTTACAAAACAAGGCCTCAACCCTTCGGGGTGTGCTAATACCACCAGTGGACTGTTGCGTGCCTCGGAGCCCCACCTATGACTTATCTGCGGATTCGTCAAACAAGTTAAGGAGTCCGTGCGGATTTTTTTTTGCAACCAATTAAACTAACTATATAACATTCAACAACTATGGAACCAGTAATTTTGACAGTCGTCGGTTTGGTGGTTGGTGCTTTGGTAGGAGGCTTCGCGGCCTACTTCATAGCTAAATCACGCGCCAAGGCCATCGTAGCAAAGGCCGAGGCAGATGGCGAAATGATAAAAAAGGAGAAGATGTTGCAGGCAAAGGAGAAGTTTATCCAGCTTAAGAGCGACCACGATCGCCAGGTGAATGAGCGCAACCAGAAACTGCAGCAGAGCGAGCAGCGCGCTAAGCAGCTCGAGGCAAACCTCCAGCACAAAGAGCGCGACCTCGACAAGAAAGCTTCGGACTACGACAAGCGTAAGGAGCAGCTTGAGACACGCGCCGCGGAGCTCGAGACAAAGAAGGAGGAGCTCGCATCGGTAATCAAGGAGCAGAACTCACGCCTCGAGCAGATCTCGGGCATGAGCTCTGAGGAGGCAAAGAACGTTCTTATTGAGAATATGAAGAACGAGGCTAAGGCCGAGGCCGCAGCATACGTAGCAGAGACTATCGAGGAGGCTAAGCTCTCAGCAACAAAGGAGGCTAAGCGCATCGTCGTAGCATCTATCCAGCGCGTGGCTACCGAGACCGCTATCGAGAATGCCGTTACGGTGTTCAACATCGAGTCGGACGAGGTAAAGGGCCGCATCATCGGTCGCGAGGGTCGTAACATCCGCGCTTTGGAGGCAGCAACTGGCATCGAGATTATCGTTGACGATACCCCTGAGGCTATCATCCTCTCGGGCTTCGACCCCGTACGTCGCGAGATTGCACGCCTTGCATTGCACCAGCTCGTAACAGATGGTCGTATCCACCCCGCACGCATCGAGGAGGTTGTAGCAAAGGTTAAGAAGCAGATCGAGGAGGAGATCGTAGAGGTAGGCAAGCGCACCACCATCGACCTCGGTATTCATGGTCTACACCCTGAGCTTATCCGCCTTATTGGTAAGATGAAGTACCGCTCTTCATATGGTCAGAACCTCTTGCAGCACGCTCGCGAGACTGCAAACCTCGCAGGCATCATGGCTGCAGAGCTTGGCCTCAACCCCAAGGCGGCACGCCGCGCAGGTCTCTTGCACGATATCGGCAAGGTGCCCGATGATGAGCCCGAATTGCCACACGCAATCATCGGTATGAAGCTCGCCGAGAAGTACAAGGAGAAGCCCGACGTATGCAACGCCATCGGTGCTCACCACGACGAGGCAGAGATGACATCTCTCATCGCACCTATCATCCAGGTGTGTGACGCCATCTCGGGTGCTCGCCCCGGTGCACGCCGCGAGGTTGTGGAGTCATACATCAAGCGTCTTAAGGAGATGGAGGGTATCGCACTCTCATACCCTGGCGTTGTTAAGACCTATGCTATCCAGGCAGGTCGTGAGCTCCGCGTTATCGTTGGTGCCGACAAGCTCTCAGACCAGGAGTCGGAGGCATTGTCACACGACATAGCAAAGAAGATTCAGGACGAGATGACATATCCCGGTCAGGTGAAGATTACCGTTATCCGCGAGACTCGTTCGGTATCGTACGCAAAGTAATCTACCCCCACGTAGATAAAATCTGGAGGCTACCCATCGGGGCAGTCTCCATTTTTTATAGGTTATCTAATTAGGTAATGATGCAAAAAAATTGGGACTGTCCACAAAGGGCAGTCCCAATTTATTTATACACTTACCTCTGTCTTATCCCATCATAAAATACTATCTTAGATAACATATATTCAGAAACGAAACAACTAATCTTCTATATTTGGTATTTTAAGAAAATTCTACTATCTTTGTAATATCAAAAGCACTATGTTTTTGATACTACATATTTTTTGAAGAAAGTGTATTAGCTTTTATCCCTTGAATGGAAATCTGGAAAATTTCAATTGACCAAGGAGAGCAACACACTCGTCACTTCGTATTGTATAGTCTGGGACATTTCTTGCCTCATGCTCGATACGGGTGTGGGGTATTGTTTATTTGGTCAAAGGTATTCCAGAACCTCCATTCAGATAGACTAATAGACTCCACACTTTCTTATTTTATATAATTAACATTTCTGGGGTCTGGTGTTGCAACTCACATGATTATGAAGAGACTTTTATTCTTAGTCTTTGCACTAATGACGACCGTGGTAGCATTTGGTCAAAATGATGAAGTAACCGATTATGAATATAAATCGGCTTGGGGTTTCCGTGTTGATGCTGGATTTAATGTTGTCGGACAATACTACATCGATAATGCATCATATATAGAAGGTCGCTTTGGTCCATCAATGTATGCTTTTGTTAACAAAAATTTACAAGAAATTGGTTTAGCATCCATCAACTTCATTACAGCAGAATTCACAATTCTATATGGACGAAAAATTGTAATCTGGGATGGTCCAGGCGGTAAGACAGAGTGGTCATTCGATTTAGGAATGGGTAGTAATGCCGGTGGAAATTCAGGAATAGCCTATATTGGTTCTACTCTATTGACAAAGGTGGGATTAAGATTTAAAGAGGTTCCAATAGGAATATCATTTGATTACACACCCTCTATCGGTGTAGTTCTTTTAGATCTAGGTGACACTAGGAAAACACCTTTCTTTAATCAATATGGACTAATGAATATAGGCGTAAGCTTAACACGATACTTCTAATGATAATAGACAAGTTCGGACTATGTAGAACTACGTAGAAAGAGATTGGGACTGTCCACAAAGGGCAGTCCCAATTTTATTTCACATTACTAATTACTAATTGTCTTATATCTCCTCCATGCGCCACTCCTCGCAGTCGCTCTTAAGCTCCTCAAATTCATTCTCCGAAAGCTCAAGGGCGTAGGTCATGATATAGTTGTCATCCTTATCGAAGTGGTTGACATAGGTTTTAACCACCCTATCAGCATCGCCTCCACAGTAGTCGATAATGTTGCTCACAAGATCACTCCACATATTATCATCATAGTCGCGCGACTCGCTATCTGGCGCTGTAGAAAAGGTATAGTTGCTGCTGCATGGCACCGCAGCTACCAACTCACGCATCGTGACACGCTTTATGGCAACGATGCTCCTCTTATCGCCAAAGCACTCTACGATGCGCTCTAACCACACTCTATCTGTCTGGTCGAAGGTGGCAAGTGCTGCGCTATCTATATCCAACACCGCTACTACCCTCTTGTCGCGCCATACAGGAACCACAATCTCGCTACGCGAAAGCGAAGAACAAGCTATATGACCGGGAAATTTCTCTACATCCTCGACGACAATGGTCTCGCCACGCTCCCACGCTATGCCACACACACCCTTGCCACGTTTAATGCGACTACAAGCCAGCGGGCCTTGGAATGGACCAAGCACCAACTCATCACCCACAACGCGGTAAAAACCAGTCCATAGCGGTTCTATCGTGGCGTGAATCATAGCTGCGACATTTGCCATATTGGCAATATCGTCGCACTCACCCTTTGTAAGAGCAACGACCTGCCTATAAAGCAGGTCGTAACGCTCACACTTGCCACCCTGGGCAATCTTTAACTCCTCAGCCATCGCTATTAGATGTCGTTATTGAGCTGAGGAATGTCGGTTGTTGTCTCGCGCTCACCCAAGAGGTGCTCAGCGAAGTAGTCCGCCATACGCCAGAAGAAGTACTCGTTCATATCGCCGAAGCCGTGACGCTGGCCAGGCAACAAGAGCATATCGAAGCGTTTGTTATTGCGAATAAGGGCATCCACAACGCGGAGAGTACAGCCGGGGTGTACATTCTCGTCGATGTCGCCATGCACAAGCAAGAGGTTACCCTTCAAGCGGTCAGCGATCTCGTGGTTTGCAGAGATGTGGTACTCAAACACAATCTCGCCACCCTGCTCTACCTCCATGATGCCGTGGTGCTTCTCGCTCCACCAGCGGTTGTAGATGTTATTATCGTGGTTACCCGCGCATGAGACTGCAACGTCGAAGAAGTCGGGGTACATCAAAATAGCAGCTGTAGACATGAAGCCACCACCCGAGTGACCATGAATACCGACACGCTCGATGTCGATGAAGCTGTGGCGTGCCGCAAGCTGCTGTGCTGCGACAACCTTATCCTTAAGACCGTAGTCACGCAAGTTACCATAGCCATAGTTGTGGTACCACTTCGAGCGGTCGGGATGACCACCGCGGTTACCTACTGTAATGACAATGAAGCCCATTTGTGCGAGGCGGTCAGTACGAATCAAAGGCTGATACCATGACTGCTCTACAGCCTCGGTCTGAGGACCTGGATAGACGTACTCGATGATAGGATACTTCTTGTTGGGGTCGAAGTCGTAGGGCTTGAACATCACGCCGTGGAGATCGGTGATGCCATCTGCAGCCTTAACTACGAAGGGCTCGGGATACTGGTAGCCGATAGCGAAGAGAGGCTCGAGGTCTACCTCTGCGAGTGTCATAATCTTCTTGCCATCAACGGTGTATAGCTCCGATACGGGAGCAGCATCAGCACGCGAGTATGTAGTAACGAAGTAGCGGCAATCGTCCGAAAGCGAGAAGTCGCCATTGAAATCCATGGGATCGAGCTGCTTGAGGCCTGTACCGTCGTAGTTTACACGGAAGAGGTGCAAGTAGTAGGGGTTCTCATCCTTGTTGTAGCCAGTAGCGGTGAAGTAGATAACACGCTTAGCATCATCGACGCCGAGAACGTTAGACACGTGCCACTCGCCCTTAGTAATCTGGTTGATAAGCTCACCCTCAGCCGAATAGCGATATAGGTGTGCCCAACCTGTACGCTCCGACCACTGGATAATCTCCTTGCCACCGTTTACGAGTGTGGGCATCTGCCACTCTATAGAGGTATTCATCTTCTCCTCTATAACATCCTTTGCTGTAGCTGTTGCCACGTCTACCACACAGAGGTCTGCACGCTTAATGTCGCGACTCTGACGTACAACATAGAACTTATCGTTGTCACCCTGCCATACCATGCGCACTGGACGCTCGTAGTAGTCTGCATACTTCGTGGGGCGGTTACAGATGAAGAGCATCTGCTCCTTATACTTCGACATATCCACCTCACGGCGCTCGAATGTCTCGGCATTGAACAACTCCAACCAGAAGTCGGGGCTCTGCTCGCCTGGCATCTGATACTTATACTCGAACAACTCGGGGCGCTCCTTCAAGATGTTAATCACCCAGAAGTCCTTGAGCATAGAGGTGTTAGAACGCACTGTAGCGAAGTGCTTTGAGTCGGGCGACCACTGCAAGTATACGCGGTAGCGCTCACCCTCCTTGAGCTGCTCGATGCAGTCCTCGAACCAGTGGTATGCAGTATCCTCAGTAGCGTCGGTTGTAATCTGGTGCTCCACGATTGTAGAGTCCTGAGGATCGCGTGCCCACTTCTCTACATCCTCTGTAGACATGTACCAAAGGTTGTTATCCTTCTGGTAGACAGCGATACGGCCATCGGGTGACACATTTGCCCACTCAGGGTACCAAGGGTCACGCTCATCGATGCGCTCGAGGCTCTTTGTTGCGATGTCCCACTTGTAGTGGAATACAAGACCCATACCCTCATCATCTTTGGGTGTGTAGTCGTTGTTCTCAACCATTACATCAGCTGGAGCGATGTCGAAAAGAACATATTTATCCTCCTTGAGCTCCATGTTGCGAATGGGGAGGTGCTGCCAGTCAAATGGATAGTTGGTGTCGAGCGTAACCTTCTCGGCAAGCTCACCCATGTTCCATAACTCTGTGCGCTTGCCAGATGCTGGGTCTACAACATAGAATGTGGTGCCATCTATGTTTCTCCATGAGTACCAGAACTTTGATGAATTCTTGAACCAACCTGGGTGGACAGCGGTCTGGGGAACAAGGCGACGCACCTTTGTAGGCGAGAATCGCTCTGCCAACTCGTAGTTGGGCTTTACAGCCTCGGGCTCAGCGCCAAAGGCGGGCGTTGCAGCAACCATTGCAGCCACAGCAACGAAAAGCATTGATAGTTTCTTAATCATATTATTAAAGTATTGATCTCTTGATAGCAGTATTTTCAGTATACAAAGATACAAAAAAAGTTGGACAAACTGCCTATGCGCTTGAAAATATTTGAATTGAGTTACACGAAGATGCGCTCAATAGCCCTATCTACAGCCTGACAGAACTCATAAAACGAGGCGTTAGCACCCACGCTTGCAACCATCAGTCGCTTACCATCAATCACGGCATTAAATACTGGAGCATCACCACCAACATATAGCAAAAGGCCCACCGAGCACCCTCCTCGATTAACCCTCTCGTATAGTTCTGCCATAACCTGATAGTGAGATGCCGACTCCACATATGTGTACGGAAGAACTACCACCTCAACACCCTTTGAGCAAAGCAACACGCCATGCTCACATCCAACATAAAGAGTTGGATATTGCGAACTGAAATATCTATTTACAAACCTCTCAAACGCCTTATTGTCAGCTGACGTGTCGTCAAAAACTAAGTTATACTCCTCCTCAATATTTAGAGTATACGCCGCATAATTACGCTCCACCTCCGCAGCTACTGCAAGGTTCGTCTCAAAGATCGGGTAATCTACACTACCAACGAGCACCCTATACCTCGCGCGACCAAACTCCGAGAGCGTATAACACCCCCTGCGCACCAAACGATACAACCCTAAAGCATTCTCTTTGATGTAGCAAGCGACAATCCTCTGTGGCGAGCGTCGCGCCGTGCTATATAGCCCATCTCGCAGTATTCGCTCCGCAACTTCGGCACTATGCATAGCCTCCTTACTATCGCCCAACACGCGCACTATGGCATCATCCCAGGTTAGATAGAGGCCTGCGCCCTGCCCTGCAGGCTGATAGCGCACCCTATATCGCGCTACATACTCTGCAAAGTCGATTGCGGCAGTCACCATAGCCCTATCGGGGTAACACCCCTCATCGAGCGCAGCATCAAGCATCGAACGATATGCTGCATCGCTGCGTAAGACCTCTGCCACCACGCCATACAACTCGTAGGTGGCAACGATGGCACCGACACCTCGTGGCATCTGCTTTACTCCGAGCGCATCGAAGAGGCTTTGAGCCACCTTATGTTTATAGATGAAGTGATTATCGGGATAACGTAGCCAGAGCGCTACACTCACTACATGATATGTTTGAAAGTGCGCCGCAGCACTACCACTCTCCACGCGTTCGAGGAGCATATCCATGCCCCAAAGATAGGCACGTATACGCAGAGCCATAGGTCGCGACTCGTCGTAGAGCACACGAAATAGTGAGCGCACATCCTCGGGATATAGCTCCGCAAAGCGCTTCAACATCCTACACGGATATCGGTAGCGCGACTCGATAAGTCTATCTGCTTGTGAAAAGGCCTTCGATAGCATTGAGGCGAAATCCCCTGCCTCAATATCCCAATGTCGCTGGAAGCACTCCACGATACGCCACTTATATATCTCGCGCGATATATTTTTCGAGAAGTTCGCACGATACTCTTCCACAAGCGAGTGCAGCATGGTTCTATCTAAGTCCAACATAGCATCTGCAATATACTATAAATGTAAGACAAAAATAGGACACTGCATAGTGTCCTATATATTTGTTAGATTTCGTATTTCGATTTGTTGGGTAGTAGTGTCTCAAAGGCGTCTATTAGGACCTTACGCAACTCCTCGAAACGCTCGTGGCTTAGCTGCACATCATTTATGCAGGTAAATGTCTTCGTGGGGTTGATAATAAACTTACGAAGTTTCTCCGTAGAGGTGATACCGAGTGAGAAGTGACGCTTCGAGAGACGATTATTCTGCAATGTGCCATTGAGGTACATGTAGTTGAGGAATACATACTGGCTAACATTCTTCGCAGTACGTGTCATGGTTATCGAGGCGTGAAGTTCATCCTTAACGCTCTCATACAACGCCTCACACTCACTCTTAATCATGGGTGTGCAGACATGCTGTGGACGCAAGAAGAACAACGATGGCTTCATACCGAGAGCACGACGCGCCATGACATCCGAATTGCGACATATCTTCTTGAACATATCGATGGATAGGAGGTGGCGACTCATGCCGAGCTGACCCTTGCCATCAACAAAGAAGTCTGTGGGCTCGCACTTCTTAAGTGGGAAGACGTCGTCGTTGAAATATACATACTGCTCGTCGAGATCCTTGATGCGGTGGAGGTGCAACTCAATGGGGTTGCAGTTGAATGTAGGAAGGAACTTCTCAGGGATTATATCCTTGTGCAACACCACGTTAACCTCGTTGCGGTTAACCCACTTTGGCACCTGGCTATCGCGCGCTACCACGAGGTGCACCTTGCGGATAAAGGGCATGTTCACCGCTACGCCACGCATAAGGTAGCGCAACGTACCCCAGTCACGGAAGCGCTTCTCGAGAATAGGGATATTGGTATGCTCCTCGTAATCCCTCTGCCAAAGAGGATCTAAACCATCTACATATGTAATTACTACATCCATTCTTACGACTACATTATCTCTGTTTAGAGCGCAAATATAGTGAAAAATATTGTCTTACTTTATTTGTGTCGCCACTTTTTCACATTTTTACTTCTAAAAGAACAGAAATAAAGGAAAATGATAGCATAGTGAAACATGTTGCTAACACGTTTACTTGTTCGCTATGCGCGCATATTCAAAGAGGTAGTATGGAAGATGACAATAGCCCGCGGGGTTCTTATCCAAGTAGTCTTGGTGGTACTCCTCGGCGATGTAGAAGTTGTGTAGCGGCTCGAGCTCCACAGCAAGCGTAGCACCCACCTTGCTCTCCATGGTGCGATACACCTTCTCAATGGTCTCCCTATCGCTCTCGCGGACATAGTATATTCCCGTGCGATAGCGCGTGCCGATGTCGTTACCCTGCTGGTTTAGCGAGAGCGGATCGATAGAGTGGAAATACAACTCCACAACCTTTTCAAGGGGCAGTATTGCGGGGTCGTAGACCACTTTCACGCACTCCACAAAGCCCGTAGCATCGGTATATACCTCCTCGTATGTGGGGTTCTCGCCATTGCCATTTGCATAGCCCACTTCAGTGGTTACTACGCCACGTATCTGCTTGAGGTAGTGCTCAGTACCCCAGAAGCAACCACCAGCAAAATATATCTCCTTCATAGCCTAATACTCAATACTATCAAACACCTCCTGCAGTCTATTTAGGAAGCCCGTAGATACGGGGCCATCCATCTGCGTGTGGTGGAACTGAAACGATATGGGAAGCGTTGTGCGGAACCACCCATTGCGATATTTACCCCACACAACAAAGGGGTTGTTATAGAAGCCTGCATAGAGGTTTACCACCGAGTCGAGCTCGCACTTAGTGAGCGCCGAGGTGCCGATAACCATATAGTCGTCACCGAGATTGTAGTCCTCCTCGTTCGCCGCCACCTCGTCCGTTAGGCGCAAATAGTCTGCCGCAAACTGGTGTATATCCATGGTGAATGGTATGTCGCAGGTGTTGATACCGCCACTCTTGGTCATCACAATGGTGTTTATAGCCAGGTGGTCAAACTGCATCAGTTTATCTCCTACGGGCAGTAGGAAGAACTCGCCAAAGTCGCTCGCAGCACGACCTATAGCATAGCACATAAGCATGTTTAGCTTCACGCCCTTGCTACGTGCAACACGCCTAAGGCGGGTGATGTCGAAGGTCTTAGTCATAGTGACCATGGGCATGGGTGATCGCATCCACAGTTCGAAGGCTTTGGCGCGGTTAGTATCTTTGGGGTTGACCTCTCTCATAATGGTATGGTTTGACGTAATTCGATTAGTACAAAGATAGGTATAATGGTGCTATTATACAAAAAAACAGAGGCCACCAATGGTTGGTAGCCTCTATTTTTTGACGTAAACCGCAAATTACAATGCGTTAACGTGCAAAGCGAGTGAGCTCTTAAGGTTAGCAGCCTTGTTCTTGTGGATGATGTTGTGCTTTGCGAGCTTATCCAACATAGAGCTTACCTTAGGCAAAAGTGCCTCAGCTGCGCTGCGCTCTGAAGTGTTACGCAATGCCTTAACTGCATTACGAGTAGTCTTGTGGTAAAGACGGTTGTGTGCACGCTTTGTTACGGTCTGACGAATTCTCTTCTTCGATGACTTGTGATTTGCCATAGTTTTACTTTGTTATGTTTTTTACTTTTTATGTTTCTTATTGTTTTGCTGATCTATTCGAGAGTACCTCCCCGCACCAATCAGCTGGCGCATCGTAACGACCGTAGTCGCTGTCGGATAGGCTTTTAGCCCGCTCCTAAAACAAGTTTTAACCGCACGCACCACACATCATGTGTGACACGCCAAGAGTAGCCCGTACGAGAGTCGAACTCGTCTTTCAAGAATGAAAATCTTGTGTCCTAACCGATAGACGAACGGGCCTTACCACTAACAGCTACGTATATGTGAGCAGTTTAGCGGGTGCGAAGGTACGCAAAATTTTCGATTTGGCAAAGGAATTTGTGAAAAAAATTAAATTCTCCACAAAAAGTATACACTACTTAAGGTGTATCGAGCGGGTCGAGGCATCAAACCTAATGTAGGGACTATCGAAAAGTCGCTCGATGCTACCCGAGGCAATCATCTCATTTGTAGGCATATATAGTAACTTAGGCGTGTCGACAAGGGCGATATTATCCGATAGCGTGAGGGCTATGTCGAGTTCGTGCGTAGAGAACAAGACGCACTTACCCTCATCGTGCGCCAAGCGCCCAAGAAGTGTGCATAGCTCATAGCGGTTCGGCATATCGAGGTACGAAGTGGGCTCGTCCAAGAGAATGGCAGGCGTATCCTGTGCCAAGGCCTTAGCAATCATCACTCTCTGACACTCGCCATCCGAGAGCGTATCTACATATCTCTCTGCAAGGTGCTCCACACCAGCAATGCGAATGGAGCGCTCGATAATCTCATGGTCGCTACCGCGCAGCCTACCACTCCAGTCGGTATATGGTGAGCGACCCACAGCCACCAAGTCGTATGCCGTCATCGCTTCTACCATTACGCGCTCGGTATTCACAAAGGCTATCTTGCGTGCTAGCTCCGCGTTCGAGAGTGCACCGAGGTCCTTACCACCAATCTCTATCGTGCCCCCCTGCAACGCGCCCAACGAGGCGATAGCGCGCAGAAGCGTACTCTTACCCGTGCCATTACGACCCAGCAGTGCCGTCATCTGACCACACTTGAAGTGCGCCGAGGCATGCGAGATAAGCGTGCGCTTGCCAAATGCGAGGGTTATATCCTGAAGTTTAATCATTACTGGCGGTTGCGATTACGGAGTACGACAAATATGATGATGGGCACACCGAGTAGTGCGGTGAGCGTATTGACGGGGAGCATAACGCTGTAGCGCGCTATGACATCGCTAAGCAGACAGCATAACAACATCGACACACCTCCCCACAACATCGCCGCGGGCATAAGCACACGGTGGTCCGATGTGCGGAAGGTCATGCGTGCAAGGTGGGGCATGGCGAGACCTATAAAGCCGATAGGACCGCAATAGGCCGTGACAGTACCCGCAAGCAGCGTCGTTGCCACAAAGATTATGGCGCGCGAGAGCCTGATGTTGAGACCCAAAGTTCGGGCGTTGCTCTCACCCAAGAGTAGCATATTTAGAGGCTTAACAGCCGCCAACGACAGCACAAGACCCACAACAACAACGGGAACAAAGATATATAGTTGACCTGTATCGACATTCGACAGCGAACCCATAGTCCACACGATAAAGGCCTTGAGCGACTCCTCCGTTCCCATATACTGCAGTATGCCCACCACGGCCGATATTGCCGAGCCAAGCATCATACCGAGGATGAGTATCACACTGATGCTCTTTATCCTACGCGAGAGCGCCATGACCATAAATAGTATCGCCGCAGAGCCTATAAGCGCAACACCCGTAACACCGATGTTATAGAGCCACGACATCTCCGCTGTCATCATGGGCACAGCAAGCGTGAAGAGCGCCACGGCGAAACTCGCACCCGAGTTTATGCCGAGCACATAGGGTCCTGCTAAGGGGTTGCGGAAAAGCGTTTGCATCAAAAGACCACTTGCCGAGAGCGCCATGCCCGCAACGATGGCTACGATAACTTTAGGCATACGCAGTTTGTAGATGATTGTAGCATGCTCCTCGCTCGCATCACCCCATAACAACGATACAATCTCGCTTACGGGAATGGGCTCAGTGCCTATGAGCATATCGGCGATGGCGAGAGCCACAAGCGCGATGCCCAAAAGCACAAAGAGCGTGATGCTCAATCTATGTAGTTGTCTGCGCTCCATTATTTGAGTTGCTGATAATAGTATGTTGGGGCGTCACCACCCGCGATGATTGTAGCCAGATCGCTCAATACCACGTCGGGGCGCACTATTGCTGACTCCCAGAAGTCGCTGCCTCCTGCACGTGTGCATCGGCGATTGTTGTTATATACCTCGCCACTAAGCACAACATCGGTATGCGCAAAGTGGGGCGCGGAGCTACGCAACTCATTCATTGTAGAGCACTGACCCACATTGAGCCATACGTCGGCCTCCGACACAAGCATATACGCCTCCTCGAGGCTTATACCCTTCGAGCCACCCGAGGTGTTCCTACCTTTATATATATAGGTGCCTCCAGCATCTTCGATAAGCTGCACCATGTAACTATCATCCGAGGGCATATACCACACATCCTGATATGGGAGGTTGAACATCACCTTGGGAGCATCACTTTGGCGCACCACACTACTACGCACCTCGTTGTAGCGATGCACAATCTGATGAAATGCCTCCTCGCCCCTCTCGCGGCAACCCATAATCTCGGCTATTGCTACCACCCACTCCGCCTTACCCAGCGGCGACTCCTCGGTGTAGTCACCGAGATAGAGGTAGGGGATATCGAGGTCGCGGAGCTTCGCTGTAACGGCATCGTTCGCCGCCGATACACCATACATAAGTACCACGTCTGGCTTGAGCAACACAAGAGCCTCATAGTTGAGATTGCTGTCGTAGCCTATATCCTTAACCGCAGGGTTGCTTGTCACCACCTCATTTGTTATATACTGCTTTCCCGATACACCAACCACGGCATCCGCTCTCTCTATGGCATCGAGCATCGCTATGTGGCTTGTCGACATGCAGACAACTCTCTCTGCATAGCCCACAATATGCTGACCCGAGTAACCCTTTGCCGCCTCCGAAGTAGCGAATATCGCGAGTGTCTGCTCCTCGAGGGCGTTACCCTGCCATGGGCGTGTCACGCGAACGAGACTATTGCCCGCCTCATCCTCGTCGATGGTGAAGCCAGACGCGTATAATGGGTCGTAAACTACGGTTTTGAAGTTCTCGGCGCCATGTGTTGACTCTTCTGCACAACCTACGAATAATGAGATTGTTAGTAGAAGAAGTGATATGTTAAGGAAAAATTTCATGCTACAAAGTTACATTTTTTTTGAAATAAATTTGCATTATTAGAAAATTTATTATTATCTTTGCACCGCAAAACCAGTTCGGGATGTAGCTCAGCCCGGTTAGAGTACACGTCTGGGGGGCGTGTTGTCGCAAGTTCGAATCTTGTCATCCCGACCAAATGAGCAGATAGCGTAACGAAAGTTACGCTATTTTTGTTTTGCAATGGCCATAGTATACAAGCATACCCAACCAATACAAAATCAGATACGTGACTCTATCTGCGCAGTAGCCAATTTTAGGATCAGTCCGGAATTCCGGTGGGACAGAAGAAAAGTTACGCAAAAATTGTAGCTAATCTAAAAATAAAGAATGGTATATCGCTAACGCCACGGAACTGATTTCTGAATGCCTTAACTTTTGCATTGAAACTCTCCGCTGAAGCATTAGTAGAGCGGTTTTCAAAGTAGT
>JAFYWG010000038.1 GCA_017558115.1 Alistipes sp. | reverse complement strand
TATAATAACGATTCTGGCTATTCTGCTACGCATGTGCCAGTCGCCTAATACTAAAATCGCGAAAAAGCGCCAATATCCTGAAATGTTTAACTTTATAATAAATAGAGCCTGCCTAACTTTTTTGATTGTTAGACAGACTCTACTTTTATATTGTGCAGCTATTAGCACTGCGTAAGGAAGCCCAACGACACGCGGTTGAACTCATCCTTATTATCTACATTACATACATGACCCGCCTTCTTAATGACGCTGAGCGATACATTGTCGCCGCTATTTGCCACAACCGAGCGCACGTTGCTGAGAAAGAGGTGGTCATCCTCGCCCATGACATAGAGCGTAGGAGTGTTGAGATCCTCCTTCACGAGGCGCTTGAGATAGCTATCGGCAATAGAGAGAAGACTCATCCACTGCATAAAGCCGTCGTAGGTGACCTTCTGCGCGCATCGCAAGAAGAGGCTCTTCGACTCGGCATACTTCTGCTGGGGAATGATGGAGTCTGCCAACAGACGCTTAATAAGCGCGAAGGGAAGAATAAATCTGCAGCAACGAACGAAGTTCAAAAGGAACTTAGTCATAAGGCTAAGGCATGTTACAGCACCTACCAATACCATGCTATATGCGCGTTCGGGGGCTGCCTTAACTACGGCATGTGCGATGATGCTACCGAGCGAAAGGCCCACAAAATGCGCCTTCTCGATGCCGAGGTGGTCGACAACCTCCAACACCTGACGTGCAGCCATGTCGAAGTCGAAAGATTCTGAGAAAACCTCCTTCTGGTTAGAGTCACCATGACACGCAAGGTCGACGAGGAGTATATTGAAGTGGCGTGAATAAGCCGAAATCTGCTTGAACCACACCTCCATATTACCACCAGCACCATGAATCATAACAACCCACTTGGCATCAGGAATATTTTCGTATGTCTTATAATTAAGCATATTAGGTTCTCCTAAAATTCGGCGGCAAAGATAAAAATTATTTGCTATGTAGAGCCCAAAAGCGTAGGTTTTTTAGGCAAAGTGAGGCTAATATACCATATTTATGGACAAAAGTGTTGGTAATATCATGGTGTCACAACCCCTAAAGCACTTGTTTTACACCGAGTTCAAGAAGCTCAATAAGATTGGGGATTGTTCCGTCGCAGCCATATAGCGACTGCGCTATGGCATAGTGTGTCGCATCGCCATTGCGCTCGAAGAGCGTGAGGGCCTTATTTAGTAGTTTATCTGTTCCTGCTACTACGGCACAAGGACTAAAGAGCGCGCTTTCGACATCTATATATGGTGCAAAGGCATTCCTGCTCTGCGACAACGCGGCAAGCATGGTGACAACAAGTGCGATAGAGAAGTCGTCGATATGCTTATCGAAGCGGCGCTCCTCGTGCATGGGGTGGCTAAAGGAGGGTGTGCCCGCCTCCTCCATATCGCTCTGCGTGAAGCCTGGAAGCCATGCCGAGTCGAAGTCGATAAGGCGCATAGTGCCATTAGGCTCTACAACGATATTCTCGGGTTTGATGTCGCCATGTGCCCACTCACCACGCAACACGTCGAGGGCAAAGCTCTCGAAGCGCTCCAAAAGGGCATAGTAGTCGCACATGGGGTCGCGCAAGAGCCTGTCGAGTGTGACACCCTCGATCCATGGCGTAGCCACCACATCTACATACTCCATCTCGCCATGCAGGCTGTACACAGCGAGCTCGCCCTCGCTGAGTGCACTGCCATATATAGCACGTGCATTACGGCGATGGTGCGGATAGCACTTCAGGGAATACTCCCTTCCTGCCACCCTACAACGCAACACCACAGCATTATTACCTACGAAGATATTCTTCTGGGCAATAAGCTGTGGTGTAAGCGTTCTAAAGGTGACAACCTCCGCATGAAGTGCGTTAAACACATCAATGAGTGTTGCCACGGCCGTCTATGCTCTACTCGATAACCTTAAGCAACTCTACGAGTAACTTCCAGAACTTATCTACAGTAGCGATCTCGAGGCGCTCGGTGGGCGAGTGTACGCCGCGCAAAGTGGGACCGAACGATACCATCTCGAGGTGTGGGTACTTCTCGAGGAAGAGACCACACTCCAAACCTGCGTGGATAGCACGCACCTTAGGCTCTGCGGCAAAGAGGCGACGGTAGCACTCTACAGAGGTCTTGAGCAACTGCGAGTCGGGGTTAGGAGCCCAACCGGGGTAGCCATCAGAGTGCTCTACGTCGAAGCCTGAGAGGTAGAATACCGACTCGATGGTCTGCGCTGCATAGAGCTTAGCACTCTCAACAGATGAGCGCTGTGAGGTTGTAACGGTAATCTTGCACTCCTCGTGGTTGAACTTCACAGATGCAAGATTTGAAGATGTCTCTACGAGGCCAGGCATAGCGAATGACATAGCCAACACGCCATTGGGAAGACCTACGAGGGTGAGAAGCAAGTAGCAGAGGTCGTCGTTAGACATAACAACTGCGGGAGCCTTCTCCACATCCTCCACAGCAAAGCGCATATCGGGCTCTGTGTGCTTGAACTCCTCCATCAAGGCCTGACCGAACTCGAGGTAACGCTCCTCGAAATCCTCCTTAGACTCTGTGGGGACACCCACCACGGCATATGCCTCGCGGGGAATAGCATTGCGCAAGTTACCGCCATTGAAATCGGCAAGCACAACCTGGAATGTATCGATAGCGTTGTAGAGGAAGCGCGCAAGGAGCTTGTTAGAGTTTGCACGACCCTTGTCGATGTCGTCGCCAGAGTGGCCACCCAACAAGTCGCCAACCTCGAGGCGCACGAAGGTGTAGCCCTCGGGAGCCTCCTCAGTCTCGTAGTTCATATGTGCCACGGTGTCGATACCGCCTGCGCAGCCAATAAAGAGCTCGCCCTCATCCTCAGAGTCGAGGTTGATGAGATACTTACCCGTGAGCATGCCCTCACCAAGGCCAAAAGCACCTGTAAGGCCTGTCTCCTCGTCTACAGTAAAGAGTGCCTCAATTGCGGGGTGCTCCAATGTCTCGTCGAGCAACACAGCCAAGGCTGCAGCCATACCGATACCGCAGTCAGCACCAAGCGTTGTACCCTCAGCATATACCCAGCCATCCTTGATGAAGGTGCGGATGGGGTCGTTCTCGAAGTCGAACTCCACGTCTGAGCGCTTCTCGCACACCATATCCATGTGTGACTGGAGAATAACTGCGGGGCGGTTCTCGTAGCCTGCAGTAGCAGCCTTGCGGATTACGACGTTACCTGTAGCATCTGTCTCGTGCTCGAAGCCATGCTTAGCAGCAAACTCCTGAAGCCATGCGATAATCTTCTTCTCCTTCTTTGAGGGGCGGGGAACACGTGTGATGTCATCAAACTGCTCCCAAATAAGTTTGGGTTCCAACTCTCTAATTGTCATAGTTGTAGTATTTTAGTAGTTATACAAGTTGTTATTTACACTATCTCTTAGTTCGCTCGAAGAGCTTTACGCCACGTAGCAAGGGGTTGCGGCGACCAAGCACATGGCACTCGACAAAAAGCAACAAGAGTGCCACGCCCAAGAACCACATATACTCCTCGTCATACTCCTCGAAGTTGCGGTGCGTAAGTTTTGCGCTCTCCATGGTGTCCAACTGCGCCACAATCTCCTCGAGGCCGAAGTTAGCGTTTGTAGAGCGTATATATACGCCACCCGTGGTGGATGCTATCTCCATAAGCAGCTGCTCGTTGAGCTTCGTAACCACCATCTTACCACTCTCATCCTCGATTATCTGGCCGTCGATCTGGAGCGTTGTACCCTCGGGCGTACCGATGCCGATGCAGCAGATTACGACACCCTCCTCATTGGCACGCTCGGCAACAGCCAACGCCATATCGTCGTGCGCCTCACCATCCGTGATAAGGATGATTACGCGACTGCGGCTGGTGCGCGCGTTGGTAGAGAAGGACATAAGCGCCACCTCTAAGGCCTCACCCACATCCGTGCCCTGATTGGCAATAAGCGCGGGAGAGAGGCTACGTATCTTCGACTCGGCCATCTTGTAGTCCGAGGTGATGGGCAATAACACCTCCACATCGTCGGCAAAGGCTACGATGCCCACATGGTCACTCTTCATATGGCGCGTGAGCTGCTGTATGGCGTAGCGTGTGCGGGCCATACGGCTGGGCTCGGTATCCTCAGCAAGCATAGAGTTCGACACATCTACGGCAAGCACTATCTCCCTACCCTTGCTCTCGACGCTGCGTAGCTTCGAGCCCGTTTGTGGGCGCGCCACGGCCAGCACAACGAAGCCCACGGCAAGGGCAAAGAGCGAAATCTTAATCCAGCCGCGCACAACAGAGTGGTCGGGCATAAGCTCCTTGAGTGTGGCCTTGTGGCCAAAGCGGCGTAGCTTGCGCTTCGCCCATAGCGTCGTGAGCCAGTAGCCAACGATAATCAGTGGCACCAGCACGAGCCACCACAAGCGCTCGGGAGCTGCAAATTCGAATATACCTATCTCGTTCATCTGTAAACAGTTTATGGTAGGCGGTTGAGTACCACCTTGTCAAAAATAAACTCCAAGCCGAGGAACAAGAGACCCAAGAGTGCCCACAGAAGGAAGAGCTCGTCGTAGGTCTGGTAGTTTGTCACCTGCACTTTACTTGTCTCCAATTCGTTAATCTCGGCATATATCTGGCGCAACGCCTCATCATTCACCGCACGATAGTATGCACCTCCCGTCATAGAGGATATTTCGCGCAGTAGCTCCTCGTCAATCTCCACATCGGCCATTATTGTTGTCTGGTTGCCAAACATGTCGACTGCGGGGTAGGGTGCGCGACCACGTGTGCCAACACCAATGGTGTAGACCTTAATACCCATGTCGCGAGCAATCTCCGCCGCCATGAGGGGCGATATCTGACCGCGGTTGTTGACACCATCCGTAAGCAGGATGATGACCTTGGACTTCGCACTACTCTCCCTAAGGCGGTTGATGGCCGTTGCGAGGCCATTACCTATGGCTGTGCCATCATCCACCACACCACTGCGCAGACGCGAAAGCATGGTCTCCACCGTTGCCTGATCAGACGTGAGGGGTGCTTGTGTGAATGCCTCGCCAGCAAATGCCACAACGGCAATGCGGTCGCCACGGCGGTTTGCCACGAACTCCGCTGCAAGCTGCTTCGCCGAGGTTAGACGGTCGGGGGTGAAGTCGCGCGCAAGCATCGAGCCCGAGATGTCCATCGCAAGGGCGATGTCGATACCGTCGGTTGTTGTCTCATGCTCGTTGGTGATGTTTACGGGGCGGGCAAGGGCCACAATAAGCATTGCCATGGCACCTACGCGCAACACTATGGGCAGTGGGCGCAACCAATATCTCAGTGGGCGGGGGGCACGCTTACCGCCGATTGTAGAGACCGTAAGCGAGGCCTTGCGGCGCGCCACCAAGATGTAGTAGACGACGATACACGGAAGTATCGCCATCAACCACAATATGTTAGGATACAAAAATGTCATACTCTACCAATTCTTCTTTCCGGGGATTATTACACCCTTCTTCTTATCGCCGAGCTTGTCCTGAGTCTTGTCCTCCTCGGCCTGTATAGCATCGAGCATACGCTGCTTCTCGGGGCTTAGCTCCTTGGGCTGGGGTGCACCATTCTGCTCTCGCTCCTGGTCGCCATTACCCTGGCTATCGTCGTTGCCACTCTGCTTGTCATCGTCACCCTCACCCTGCTTAGGATCGTTCTTATCGTCGCCCTGCTGGTTCTTATCATCCTGCTGGTTGTCGCCCTGCTGGTTCTTATCACCACCATTCTGGTTCTGATCCTTATTCTGGTCGGAGTTGTCGTTGTTCTCGTTATTCTCGTTGTTCTCTCCGCCACCATTCTGGTCCTGATTCTGATCCTGGTTTTGATCCTGATTCTGGTCCTGGTTTTGGTTCTGATCCTGATTCTGGTTTTGGTTCTGCGATGCGCGTTTCTGGTCTACTATACGCTTGGTAAGCACATAGTTATACTTTGTCTCCTCGTCGGCGGGATTGAGGCGCAACGACTCTCTAAAGGTGTTCAATGCGGCCTCGTACTCCTCCTGCGCAAAGAGGCTCTCACCGAGGTTGCGGTATGCCTCTGCACGCTGCTCCTTGGTAAGGAGCTTATCGCCCGCAATAGCCTCGTAGAGGGCGTTAGACTCTTCGTAGGTCATCTCCTTATCCTCGGGCGAGTTGGCCTTCTTATGGTAGTAGGCATTCGCACGGTTGTAGAGAACTTCATACTTTGTCGAGTCGCGCAAATAGGCCTCCTCATACTTCTTCAGGCTATTGCTGAAGTTGCGCGCCTTGAACTGCTCGTTACCCTCGCGCACCAACTTGCGCTCGGGGAAGTACTGAGCAACGGCACTCTCGGGCAGTGCGACACCGAGAAGCACAAGGCAAAGAGCCATAAATATGTGATTGAGCTGTCTCATTAGTCTTCGATGTTAGTCTCGATGTTAATATCCTGCTTACCGGCATAGCGCGCCTTATCCTCCTCCTTGGTGTTCTCCACAAAGTAGAGGGCACGGCTTAGGTTCTCCTCGTTATCCTCAGCCTCGGGCTCGGCCTTAGCGAACTTAACCATGTCGGCGGTGCGAAGTATCGTTATGAGGTCGGTGCGGCTTGCCGAGGGCATATCCACGTCGCGCAGAGCCATGATAATCTCGTCGGTGGTCATCTCCAACGCGCCTACATCCCAGCGACTCGAGATATAGGTACGCAAGATGGAGGTCAGCGCCGTGTAGTAGGCCTTGAACTTACCCTTCTGCCATAGCTTGCGGTGACCCAACTCCACGAGGGCCTTGTTTGCCACGACGTGGGGCGGTATCTTTGGCAGAGTACGGGGCATAGCCTTGCGCTTACGCATATATCGGACGATAAGCCATGCTGCGAGCCATACTATTAAACCAAAGAGTATCAAGCCTATAGCGCCGTATGTGACGTAGTCCTTAATCTCGGCAAAGATAAAGGGTAGGTCCTTCTGTGTGTAGATGCCCTCATCGCGAAGCTTCTCGCGAGCAAGGAGACTATCGACAACGATGCCACCACTCTTCTGGTCGAACGTCAGGAAGAGTGTGGTGTCGAGCTCTTCGTAGCTCTTGACATGTAGGCGCAGTGTGTCGCGCGAGAAGAGCGTGTCTGCCTCATCGCGGTTCTTGGCGTAGTAGGCAATGACGGGGACGAAGGGTATGTCGCCCGTCTCCATCACCGCCATGCGGTAGCGCTTGCGCAGAGTGACTCGACGACCCTCCACCTTGAGCGTGTCGATGGGGTAGTCCTCTATCACCTCTATAATGTCGTCGTTGTACTCCTTGTACTGAGAAATGCTCCTCTTAGCCTCGTCGAGTTTTTTGGCCTCCTCCTCGGTAAGTAGCTTACCATAGGTTGGGGGTATCCAGCGCGTAGCGATATCCACCTCTACGTCGATGGTATAGTCGAAGTGGTCACCCACCTCGACACTATCCTTTGAGAGGCTGCCGCTAACAACGGGCTCCTGGGCACGCGCCTCAAAACCCCATATAGAGGTAAGCAGCAGGACAATGAGTATATTTGCTCTATTTATAAGTCGTTGTTTCATCGTTGCTTAAACATCTTTATAAGCTCCACAACATAGTCTTCGTCCGTAGCTACATCGACCATGTCGACGCGGTTCTGCTGCAGCATGCTCTTCATAGTTGCTGCACGCTGGTCGTAGTTCTCGGCCCAGAAGCGGCGCACAGCACGCGACGAGGTGTCGAGCCAAGCTCTGCGTCCCGTCTCCGAGTCCTGAACCTCGACGATGCCGACGTTAGGGAGGTCCCTGTCGCGCTCGTCGTAGACCTTTACGGCCATGATGTCGTGCTTCGACGATGCTATCTTGAGGGCATCATCGAGCTTCGCCATGTCGCTCTCGGCATTTATAAGGTCAGAGAGTAGAAACGTCGTTGCACGCTTCTTATTCACGCCCACAAGGTAGCGCAACGCCTCCGAGATGTTGGTAGAGGTGCCCTGAGGCTCGAAGCCTACAAGCTCGCGGATGATCATCATGACGTGCGCACGTCCCTTCTTCGGGGGTATGAACTTCTCCACCCTATCCGAGAAGAGGATGCAGCCCACCTTGTCGTTGTTCTTGGCAGCAGAGAAGGCGAGGGTTGCAGCTATCTCGGTGATAACGTTCTTCTTGGTGAGCTCCTTAGAGCCGAACATGCGCGAGGGCGAGACATCGACAACAAGCATCATCGTGAGCTCACGCTCCTCCTCGAAAACCTTGACATGGGTGCGCTCCGAGCGTGCCGTAACATTCCAGTCGATATCGCGCACGTCGTCGCCCACGCGGTACTCGCGAACCTCGGCGAAGGACATACCACGGCCACGGAAGGCGGAGTGGTACTTACCTGCAAAGATCTCGTCGGAGAGACCGCGCGTCTTGATCTCGATTTGGCGTACGCGCTTGAGTATGTCTTGCTCGGTGAGGTGCATTAGGGTACGATAACGTTGTTGAGAATGTCGGTAATAATCTGCTCCGAGGTGATGTTGTTAGCCTCAGCCTCGTACGTGAGGCCTATGCGGTGGCGCAATACGTCGTGGCATACGGCGCGCACATCCTCGGGAATGACATAGCCGCGGCGCTGGATGAAGGCGTAGGCACGTGCCGCCTTTGCCAAGGCGATAGAGGCACGGGGTGAGCCACCATAGGCGATGAGCGACTGGAGGTTGTTCAAGTGGTACTCCGCAGGCTCGCGTGTAGCGAAGATGATGTCGATAATATACTTCTCAATCTTCTCGTCCATGTAGACCCTATTCACAATCTCGCGGGCACGCATGATATCCTCGGGAGAGATGACCTTATTAATCTCGGGCATGCCTGAGCCAGAGATATTTAGGCGTACAATCTCCAACTCCTCAGTGCGCTTGGGGTATGATATCTTTGCCTTAAGCATGAATCGGTCTACCTGTGCCTCGGGCAATGGGTACGTACCCTCCTGCTCCAAGGGGTTCTGCGTGGCGAGCACCAAGAATGGCTGGGGAAGGGGGTAGGTTGTATCACCAATAGTCACCTGCTTCTCCTGCATGGCCTCCAAGAGTGCTGACTGCACCTTTGCTGGCGAACGGTTGATCTCGTCGGCGAGGATGAAGTTGGCGAAGATAGGACCACGCTTAACGGAAAACTCCTCGTTGCGCTGCGAGTAGATGAGCGTACCGATAAGGTCGGCAGGGAGCAAGTCGGGCGTAAACTGGATACGCGCGAACTTAGCATCTACAGCCTTTGAAAGTGTGGTGATAGCCAATGTTTTAGCCAAGCCTGGCACACCCTCCAACAAGATGTGGCCGTCCGACAAGAGGCCGATGAGCAACGTGTCTACGAGGTGCTGCTGGCCGATGATTACGCGTGACATCTCCTTGCGCAAGGTGTCGACAAATACCGACTCCTCCTGAATCTGCGCATTGAGCTCTTTGATATTAACTACTTCGTTCATTGTTATATGTTTATTTCGTATTACTCTACAGGGTTTTGTCTTTGAGGAAACGCGCCTAACGTTCCAAATATTGCAAAGTTATAAAATTTATTGCAAAATTACTCCGTTTCGTCGGCATAGAGGCGTATGCCCAATATGGGGTTCTCGAGGGCGAGGGTTGCATAGGTCTCCGCAGCCTCAACACTGCGTGTTGCAGTGATGGGCTTACCCGTAATCTCAGCAATGGCAACACAGAGGGCTATGTCGTGCTCCGCGTCACCCCAGTCGGCACGTGGGAGGGGGTAGTTACCATCGTGGAGACCATATTTGTTGTTCTCGTCCTTAAGGTCGATGTCGGGGACTATGCCCTCACCCCAGTCGCCACTACCCTTAGCATCGAAGCACATGAAGGTGATAGGGGCAAACTCTAAGTTCTTGCCGCCTATGCTCTTACGCGTAACATCCATACCACAGTTCTTACCCTCTGTTTGTGAGCCTATTAGCTTAACAGGGACATCGAGGCCACGCAGACCCATCACAACAAGCTCTGAGGCCGAAGCCGAGTAGCTGGAGCAGAGCACCGTAAGCCTATCGAGGCTAAACACCGCGCCCGTATCTTTGAGGTTAAAGATCGAAGACTTATTACTCTTCATGTTGTTGGGGTTGCGCACAAGGGTGCAGAGCGTCTTACCCTCCATGCTTTGAGGCATGAGTGCCGAGCAGAGGATAGAGGAGCTATTCACCGAGCCACCGCGGTTGATGCGCAGGTCGAGGATGACCTCCGTAGCCCCCTCAGCTGCGAGGGTGCGCAGTGCTGCGACAAGCTCTTCGTCGTAGGCGCTGTCGAAGCTCGTATAGGCGAGGTAGCCAATCTTCGTGCCACCAGCCTCGATTACCTTGCAACTCGCAATGGGACTGGCATCGTACTGAGCCTTCGTAAGCTCTACGCTAAGGCTCTCGCCAGTGGTCTGGCGCTGGAGGTCGAGCTTGAGGCTTGCGCGCGAGTTATTCTGGATAGCCGTAAAGAGGCCCGAGTAGTTGCCGCTGGTGATGTTGCTACCATCAATCTTCGTAATCATATCGCCACGCTTGAGGCCCGCCTCAGCGGCTGGAGAGTCGGGATATACGTGGTCTATAATAAAGTAGTAGTAGTTATTACTGCCGTTGCCCACAAGGATGGTGTAGTGCAGAAGGATGCCAAAACCCGTGGTCTCGGCACGTGTGGCGCTGCTAAGCTCCGTGATATAGGAGTAGAAGGAGCGCTGGCCGTTGCTCTTGACGTAGCCATCATCGAGGTTCGTGTTGAGCATGTTGAGCGACTTGTGGAGGTATTCGTTCCACTTGGCGTGCTCGCGGTCGAAGAGGTAGCTCTTCTCGGCGACCTCATCGAGCCAGTAGTACTCCTCGTCGAGGCGCTGGTCGATGTAGGCGATGATATCCCTATCCGTCTGGCTATTGGGCGTGTAGGATGGATTGTCTAAGCCTGGGTATGAGGGCGTGGTGCACGCCGTAACAAGCATGGTTAAAAGTATAGCAATACGCTTCATATCACTTAGTTATATTATTATCTTTGAAGTATTTGCAGTAGGCAGTTATGCCACACGCCTCGCACTTGGGCCTGCGTGCGATGCAGGTGTAGCGGCCATGGAGTATGAGCCAGTGGTGCGCTATGGGTAGCAGCTCCTTAGGAAAGCCCTTTTCGAGTTGGCGCTCCGTGGCAAGGGGGGTCTTAGCATTGCGGCTGAGGCCTATGCGTGCCGCAACACGAAAGACATGCGTGTCGACGGGCATAACCTCCCTACCCCACAAGACTGCACCCACAACGTTTGCCGTCTTGCGCCCCACACCCTGCAACGACTGCAGGTCGTCGGGGTCGGTGGGCACTTCGCCATCGAATTTTTCGACTATCTGGCGGGAGAGGGCCGCTAAGTGTTTAGCCTTGTTGTTGGGGTACGATATGCTCTTGATGTACTCGTATATCTCCTCCGCCGTGGCCTTAGACATGGCATCGGCATTGGGGTATGCCTTGAACAGTGCGGGCGTGGTGAGGTTAACACGCTTATCGGTGCACTGTGCCGAGAGCACAACGGCAACAAGCAACTCAAATGGGTTGCGGAAGTCGAGTTCGCTCTCTGCCGTGGGCATGGCTGCGGAGAAGTACTCCACAATGCCCCTATATCGCTCCTTTGTAGTCATCGCTATCGCTTAGTTTTGTGCCACATACGCCACAACACCTTCTTGGCGAAGAGGCCGTACGAGGCGAGGTTCTTTCTCAGTTGCTTATACTCCTTAGCATCTCTATGCCAACGCCTTAGGTACTCGCCCATGCCACCATTGTAGGATAGCACCCAGAGGGCTGTGTTGTGCTTCGTGGTGAGCAGTTCGTGGCGCATGCGCGAATGGTTGTATCGCTCGTCGTACCATAGGCTGATGTCGTAGAGCGAGTCTACGAACGCTATCTTTCGGCGGTAGTCGGGGTTGTGGCTGACGCTATAGTTAAGCACACGGTGCACCGACATGGGGCAGTCGATGGCCATGTAGCGGCTGTTGGCAGCAAACCATAACCACATAGGCAGGTCGTCCGTGAGCCACTCGGGGTGCTCCTCGGGGCGTATCTCGGCGTAGTAGCGCTCCACAAGCTCCCTGCGTGCCACGACAGTGCAGTTCTCCGCGGGGTTGCGCCTAAGCATAGCCTCGAAGGTTGTGGCGCACTCACCCTCGGGGTATATCGTGGTTCTACCACTCTCGTCGACCCTCTCCGAGCGGCCATAGCACATGCCTACGTCAGGGTTGGCCTCGAGGAGGTCTACCTGCATCTGCAGCTTCTTGCGGTGGGTGAAGTAGTCGTCGCCATCGAGTAGCGCGATGTAGCGGCCACGTGCCGCGGCGATGGTGCGGCGGTAGTTGGCCCTCCAGCCCACGTTGTGCTCGGAGCGCACTATGCGTATGGCCTCGGGGTACTGCATATGGTAGTCCATAGCGATGTTTAGCGTGCGGTCTGTGCTGCAGTCCTCGCCGATGACAATCTCTATCGGGAAGTCGGTCTGCTGGCGCAGCACACTCTCTATCGCCGTGGCGATGTAGCGTTCGTGGTTGAAGGTGGTCATAACGACCGAGAGCATCACCTCGCGCATAGGTCGTTATAGTTTAGTTAGTTTTGCAAAGTTGGCAAGGAGCGTCTTTGTGCCGTAGGTATCAAAGACAATGGTCACCTTGTGGTCGGTCGTTAAGGGGTCGATACGCTCTACCCTACCAGCACCAAACTTGGGATGCGACACGCGGTCGCCAACCTTATATATGCAGTCGCCCAACACCGTAGCACCACCCTCGCGGTGCACACCCACAGAGCGCATGCCAGCGCGTGCAGGGTCGATGGGTGGGGGTGTGTTGATGACCTCGGGACGGGGGCGCTCCGCACGTCCCGCACCTCCTCGGCGGCCACTGCCACCACCATAACGACTCTTTAGCGACTCGAATCTTGGTCGTGAGGCCTCGCCATCACCCAATGCGCGCTCCCAGCGGTTGCGACCCGAGAGCTCTTCGATGTCGAAGTTGGCTTCGAGGAACTCCTGGTCTATCTCCTTTAGGAAGCGGCTGGGCGAGGTGTTCTCAGTCTTACCCCACACGCGACGCATCTCCGAGTAGGTGAGCATAAGGCCCCTCTTTGCGCGCGTGATAGCCACATACATCAGGCGGCGCTCCTCCTCCAAATCGGCAAGCGACTCTGCCGAGCGGCTTGAGGGGAACAGACCCTCCTCCATACCTACTATATATACATAGTCGTACTCCAGGCCCTTTGCCGAGTGCACGGTCATAAGTGTAACCTTGTTGCCATCGTCCTCGGTATCCTGGTCGTTCTGAAGCATCATATTCTGCATCCACTCATCCACCGAGGGTGTGTAGTCCACCTCTCTGAGGCCATCCTCCATCTCGCGGTTGCACTCATCCTCGTAGGAGCTCATCATAGCCAGCAACTGGTCGAGGTAGTCTTTGGCGGTGTCGTTCTCGGGCTTCTTCTCCGCCTCGAGGGCGTGGAGGATGCCTGAGCGTGACATGACCTCCTTGGCGAAGTCGCAGACACCCATCTCCGAGCGTAGCGCCGCAAGTTCCTTGATAAGGCGCACAAAGTCGCCAACCTTACGCACTACGACCCTCTCCACCTGCTCCATGGGGGCGGTAGAGGAGACGAGTTCGTGCACAGCATGCCACATAGAGGTACCCCTCTCGGCTGCAATCTCCGCGATGCGCGCTATGGTGGTATCTCCGATGCCTCGCGCAGGGTAGTTCACGATGCGCTTGAACGACTCGTCGTCATTGGGGTTGAGGATGACGCTGAAGTAGGCAATGAGGTTGCGCACATCCTTATGTTCCAAGAGCGACATGCCCTTGTAGACGCGATAGGGGATGCCCCTGCGTGCGAGTGCCGACTCGAAGAGACCATGCTGCTTATTGGTGCGGTAGAGGATGGCGAAGTCGCTCCACTGGGCTCCCTCACGAGCCTTATTCTTGATGTCCATGGCCACCTCAACGGGTTCGTAGCTATCCTCCAACACGCGCACGAGCGAGATCTTATCGCCCATGGCGGCTGCCGAGAAGCACCTCTTATCCAAGCGGCGCGAGTTGTTCTTGATGAGTGAGTTGGCGGCCTCGACGATGGTCTGCGTAGAGCGGTAATTCTGCTCGAGTTTGTAGACCTTAGCCGCGGGGTAGTCACGCTGGAACGAGAGGATGTTCTCAATCTTGGCACCACGGAAGGCGTAGATGCTCTGGGCATCGTCACCCACAACGCAGACGTTGGAGTGCTTCAGTGCCAAGCGGCGCACGATGATGTACTGCGCCATGTTGGTATCCTGATACTCATCCACCAAGAGGTACTTGAACTTGTCCTGGTACTGCTCCAGCACGTCGGGGGCATCGCGCAAGAGGATATTGGTCTGCAGCAGAAGGTCGTCGAAGTCCATTGCGCCATTGCGCTTGCAGCGTATGCAGTACTCGTTGTAGATGTCGCCCACCTCGGGCATCTTTGCCTCGCGGTCCTCGCCCACGATGGTGGCATTGGCGATATATGCGCCAGGCGTGATGAGGCAGTTCTTGGCCATAGATATGCGTGCCGCAACGTTCTGGGGCTTGTAGCGCTCCTCGTTGAGGTTCTTATCCTTGATGATGGCCTTAATGAGGTTCTTGACATCGCTGGGCTCGTAGATGGTGTAGCTCGAGGTGTAGCCTATGCGCTCGGCATTCTCCCTGAGTAGGCGGGCAAAGACCGAATGGAACGTGCCCATGCGTATGAAGCGTGCCTTGGGGCCTACGAGTTTCTCGATACGCTCGCGCATCTCGCGTGCCGCCTTGTTGGTAAAGGTGAGCGCAAGAATCGAGGAGGGGTCCACACCCTCGGATAGCATATAGGCGATGCGTGTGGTGAGCACACGTGTCTTACCAGAGCCCGCACCCGCGATGATGAGCGTGGGACCATCGTAGTTGACAACGGCTTCGCGCTGTACGGCGCTTAAGCCATCTAATATATTATTATCTTGATTCATAACTCTTTACATTCCATAAATTAAAACACCCGCAACGCCCGACGCTACGATGAGCAGTATGGGGTTTACTTTGCGTGCCGAGCCTCCGAGCACCGCGGCGAAGATAACCCAGCTCCAGCCGTCGATGAAGCTACGACCATCGTCCGAGGCGGGGAAGATGAGCAGCAACGCGGCCGACATTATCATGCCCACAACTATGGGCTTCATGCCACCCACAACACCCTGCACATAGCGGTTGTCGTGAAGGCGCAGGAAGAAGCGCGTGAGAAGCATCATGATGGTTAGCGCGGGGAGGCATACGGCCACCGTAGCCACGACGGAGCCCCACACTCCCGCCACCTCGTAGCCTATGTAGGTTGCGGAGTTGATGGCGATAGGTCCAGGTGTCATCTGCGACACCGCGACGATGTCCGCAAACTCGGCATTCGTGAGCCAGCCGTTGTGCTCCACCACCTCGCTGTGTATGAGCGAGAGCATGGCGTAGCCACCACCAAAGCCAAAGAAGCCTATCTTCAAATAACTCACAAAGAGCCTCAGTAGCACAAGTATCATGAGTTGGCCCCCTTTCCCTTATGTGCGGCGCAGAGTAGGCCCACCACGGCGCCACCTATTAAGAACCATATGGGCGAGATGCCGAAGTACCACACCACGACGGCTGTGGCCAATGCCACGGCTATCATCCACCAGCGCATGCCGCGCGTGAGGCCCACGATGGGGGCGATGATGAGTGCCACGACGGCGGGGCGCATGCCCTTGAATGCCGCATCTACCCAGTGGTTGTGGCGCATGTTGTCGAAGAAGATGGCCACAAGCAGTATGATGATGAACGAGGGGATGACCACACCCACGATTGCGGCCAACGAGCCGAGGTATCTGCGCTGCTTGTAGCCCACGAATACCGCCGTGTTGAGCGATATGGGGCCGGGGGCGGCCTGAGCGAGCGTGAGGAGGTCGGAAAATTCGCGCTCCGAGAGCCACTTACGCCTATGTATAACCTCATGCTGTATGAGGGGTATCATGGCGTAGCCGCCACCAAAGGTGAAGGCGCCAATCTTCAGAAACGACCACATTATGCTCCAGAGTTCACGCATCGCAGGGGCTATCTCTTAAAGCGGTAGTATGTGCCGAAGGGTATCTGCTTCTTAGAGCCATCCTCGAAGTAGAGTTCACCCATCTGCTCCTCGTTGGGAGTGCCAAATGCCTGATGCACAGCCGTGCGGGCAAGCATCGACGATAAGCCCATAGAGTACAAATTGAACACCAAGAAGGCGTTGGTAGGCTCCAGGAGCTGTGCGCAGGTCTCCAACATATGGCAGATGTCGCTCTCCAAGACCCACTTCTCGCCATTGGCACCACGGCCATAGGCTGGGGGGTCGAGGATGATACCGTGGTACTTATTGCCACGACGCACCTCGCGCTCCACAAATTTTGTGGCATCCTCAACTATCCAGCGCACACCATCCAAGCCCGACGACTCCATATTCTCGCGCGACCATGTCACGACCTGCTTAACGGAGTCTACATGCGTGACATCGGCACCCGCGGCGCGTGCCGCAAGCGTAGCACCTCCCGTATAGGCAAAGAGGTTTAAGACCTTGGGGCGGTCGACGCCCTGCTGGCGCACTTCGTGGATAGTGTCGTAGATGAACTCCCAGTTTGCTGCCTGCTCGGGGAAGATGCCTACGTGCTTGAACGACGTGAGCGCCAAGCGCATACGCAGATGCATATCCTTGTAGTCGAAGCCTACAATCCAGCGTGAGGGCATCTCGGGCTTTAGCCTCCACTCGCCACGCTCCTCGCTCTTCGAGTCGCGGAGGAAGGAGGCATCGGCCTTAAGCCATTCGCCATTAGCGAGGCTCTTGCGCCAGATGGCCTGAGGCTCGGGGCGGCGCACTACATAGCGACCAAAACGCTCCAACTTCTCACCCTCGCCAGTGTCGAGAAGTTCATAGTCAGGGATATTAGGTGTCAACTGCTTAATCATAATAGAGGTTATTTACGTGTTTCGTTAATAGTGCAATCTACGAGCGACATGCGGCACTTTTCGCAGTCGAAGTCGAGGCGGTAGCGGTGGCGACCATGCTCGATGTAGAGCCTTTCGCGGAGCTTCGTGCCCTGCTTAAGGCACTCGCCAATCTCGCGACGTATGCAGTAGCTCGACTCCATGACACGCTCACCATGTGTCGTAGCCCAGAGGTCGAGGCCGTCGACGATGTGCTCCACGCCATGCTTCTGGTAGAAGCGGCGCGAGAGCGAGTTCACGACGTTGTACTGGGCACCGAGCCTCTGCACGGGGAAGCGCGCCTCGCCACTATCGGTGCGTATGTCGTGGGCTATGGTGCGCGTCATGCGCTTCGCGGCCAACATAGACAACGCCTCGCGCCTGAGTTCGGCAAGTACTTTAGCCGTGGCAAACCACTCTGCGCCCTCCACCCTCACGCGGCTAACACGGAAGATGCTATCACCACTCTTGGCCATCTGCTCCTCGGCTACCGAGCGCATCTTCTCCACGCTCTTAGCCTCATCCAAGGCCATGCTGCGCGCTACATCGACGCTGAAGCCCTCCTCATCGGTATAGGTAGCACTTATACCTTCGGCAGAGAGTATAAGGCGACACTCAGCATCCACGGCACGGCGTGTGCGGCTGCGCTCCACAGCCTGCGCGAAGCGGTGGTCGTAGTTGCGATAGACCTCCATGCCCGCCTTGATGCCCTCCATGCGGTTGGGCTCGACAAAAGCACCCTCCACGCGGTTGACATTCGTGCCCACGATGCCCTCGGGGGTGATGATGCAGATGCCATCGCCAGCATTTAGCCCCTCCTTGCTCACAAGCTTAAAGTCGCGCTTCGAGGTTGAGGCCACGCATCCCACATATTCGCCCACGGCCTTAGGCGTGAGAAACGAGGCGACACCTGCCCTCTTACCCGAGTACATATACTCGCCACCATCGCGCGTAAAACTCTTCTTGGGGTCGGGCTCGAACTCTATCTCGGAGCAGCCCACCGAGGCACGCACGCAATCCTTGCGCGAAGCCAGCGCCTCGTCTATCTTACGGCGGTAGTAACTTACTACGTTCTTGATGTAGGTGTCATCCTTAAGTCGGCCCTCAATCTTGAACGACACCACGCCAGCATCTATAAGCTCGCCGATGCGCGCCGAGAGGTCGAAGTCCTTGACCGAAAGAAGGTGTTTGCCCTTGATTATCTTCTCACCGCGCTCCGTGACGAGGTCGTACGTTAGGCGGCAGGGCTGCGAGCACTCGCCACGATTGCCCGAGCGCGTGGACTGCGAACGCGAGAGGTAGCAGCGACCACTATGTCCCACACATATTGCGCCATGTATGAAGCACTCGAGGTCCACCTCCGTGGCTCGGCGTATGGCGCGTATCTCGTCCAACGAGAGGGCACGCTCCAATATGACGCGCGAAAAGCCACTATCCTCCAAGAACTTAGCACCCTCAGGAGTCATATTACACACCTGTGTCGAGGCGTGTAGCTCCACTGGGAGGTTCATCTCGCGGTATGCCATATCCTGCACAATGAGGGCATCTACGCCCACCTCTATAAGCTTGCGGGCGAGGGCCTCGGCCTCCTTGAGCTCGCGCTCGTAGAGTATGGTGTTAAGCGTCACAAACACCTTAACGCCAAAGAGATGGGCATAGTCCACCACTCGGGCGATGTCGGCGCTGGTGTTGGTAGCACCACGGCGTGCACCGAAGCTCTCGGCACCAATATATATGGCATCGGCACCGCAGTCTATGGCGGCTATGGCAGCCTCGTAGTTGCGCGCGGGCGATAGAAGCTCTATATATCTCTTTTTTGCACTCATTTTATGGTTAGCGGTTATGTAGGTATATAATCGCACAAAGATAGCAAAAAAAAGTGGAAAGTGAAAAACCGCCACAAAAGAGACAGAAGGGACGAAAGAGACAAAAGAGAATTTAGGGAGATTAGGGAGGTTAGGGAGATTAGGGAGGTTAGGGAATGTCACCTTAAACTCCCTAAATTCTCTAAATTCCCTAAGACAAAAAAAGATGCTGTCCGATTTCCCTTTCGTCCCTTTCGTCTCTTAGGTCTCTTTTGTCTCTTTTGTAGCAGTATTTTTGTGAGTACGCTCTTTTTTTCGCCTCTTTCGGTACAACATCGCCAACTTTGTGTTATCTTTGTAAGTTGAAAGTTATAAAAACCAAGATATATGCTTACACTGAAGCAATTACGAGAGAATAAGGAGGAGGCTATACGCCGCCTACAGAAGAAGGGCGTAGATGCTGCACCCATCATCGCACGCATCGAGGAGCTCGACGATAAGCGCAAGGCGCTACAGATGGAGTTGGACAACTGCCTCGCAGCGCAGAATGCCGCGGCAAAGCAGATTGGCGCACTCATGGCAAAGGGCGAGAAGGAGGCTGCCGAGGCTAAGAAAGCTGAGGTAGCGGGACTCAAGGCGCGCTCACAGCAGCTAAAAGAGGAGTCGGACCGCGCAGCCGAGGAGCTTCAAAATGAGGTGGTACTGCTGCCCAACATGCCCTCAGACATTGTACCCGAGGGTCGCACCGCCGAGGACAATGTCGTAGTTAAGCTCGTGGAGCGCCAGAGCAAGATTTCGGGCGAGGCACTCCCCCACTGGGAGCTCGCCAAGAAGTACGACATCATAGACTTCGACCTCGGCGTGAAGCTCACAGGCGCGGGCTTCCCCGTATATAAGGGTAAGGGCGCACGCCTACAGCGCGCACTCATCAACTACTTCCTCGACTGCAACACTGCCGCTGGTTATCAGGAGGTTGAGCCTCCCATCATGGTGAACGAGGCCTCGGGCTTCGGCACAGGCCAGCTACCCGATAAGGAGGGTCAGATGTACCACGCCACAGCCGATGGCTTCTACCTCGTGCCCACAGCCGAGGTTCCCGTAACCAACATCTTCCGCGATGTGATCCTCGACGAGAGCCAGCTCCCCGTGAAGATGACGGCCTACACCCCCTGCTTCCGTCGCGAGGCGGGCTCCTATGGCAAGGATGTGCGCGGTCTGAACCGCCTACACCAGTTCGACAAGGTGGAGATAGTGCAGGTGGCACACCCCGACAACTCATACGAGGCTCTCGACGCCATGGTGGCGCACGTGGAGTCTATCGTGGCATCGCTCGGCTTGCCCTACCGCATCTTGCGCCTATGTGGTGGCGACATGTCGTTCACCTCGGCCCTCACCTACGACTTCGAGGTATACTCGGAGGCACAGCAGCGCTGGTTGGAGGTGTCGTCTGTATCGAACTTCGAGTCGTTCCAGGCGAACCGCCTCAAGCTCCGCTACCGCGATGAGAACCGCAAAAATCAGTTGTGCCACACACTGAATGGCTCATCTCTTGCACTGCCTCGCATCGTAGCGGCACTGCTCGAAAACAACCAGACAGAGGAGGGTATTCGCATCCCCGATGCATTAATTCCTTACACAGGCTTTGATTTTATAAAATAATTTGTATATTTGCACGGAAATAGCGTGCATAATCCGAAACACTCATTAAAAAATTAAGTAATATGGCTTACAAAATTTCAGATTCTTGCGTTGCATGTGGTACATGTATCGGCGAGTGCCCCGTTGAGGCAATTTCAGCAGGTGACATCTATGTAATCGACGCAGATAAGTGCATCGACTGCGGTACTTGCGCAGGCGTTTGCCCCTCTGAGGCTATTGCTCCTGAGGCATAATCTGTCACCAAAAAGTGATTCAAGGGCTGTCTTCGGGCAGCCCTACTTTTTTTTCATGTCAACCATTATGAGTGTAATCGTTATCGGTGCAACCTCGGGCATAGGACGTGCCGTGGTGGAACGCCTCGCAGGTGAGGGCATACGCGTGGGCATTGCTGGTCGCCGCGAGGAGCGCCTTATAGAGCTACAGCAACGCTTTGGCAGAGAGCTCGTTAGCTACCGCGTGATGGATGTTACGCAACCCTCTGCCGTCGATGCTCTCGATGCGCTTATCGCCGAAGTTGGAGCGCCCGACGCCCTGCTCTACGCCTCGGGCATAGGCAAGCAGAACCCCACGCTCGACGAGGCCATGGAGCTACGCACCGTGGAGACAAACTGCGCAGGCATGGTGCGCATCGTCGACCACTTCATCAACTACGTCAAGCGCGAACCCGCCTACAACAGTAGGCATAAGGCGCATGTCGCCGTCATCACCTCCGTGGCTGGCACCATGGGCATGGGCCCCGCACCCGCCTACTCGGCCACTAAGAGCATGCAGAGTGCCTATCTTGTAGCCCTTGCTCAGCACGCCAGCATGCAGCGTATACCCCTGAGTGTTGGCGACATACGCCCCGGCTTCGTGGCTACGGAGATACTCAACCCCGAGAAGCGCTACCCCATGATTATGAGTGCCGAGAGGGCCGCGAAATTTGTCGTCCGCTCGCTACGCTGCCACCAGCGCATCACGATTTTCGACTGGCGCTATAGACTCTTGGTAGGCTTTTGGCGTCTCATCCCCCGCTGGCTTTGGGAACGCCTCACTATGATACGAAACTAAAAGGGAGGGGGGATATTTCCAAAGAGACAAAAGAGACAAAAGAGACCAAAGAGACGAAAGGGAAGTCGCTATCAACAGAAATGTCCGAGCCATCCCTATCGTCCCTTTGGTCCCTTTCGTCTCTTTCGTCCCTTAAGTCCCTTGCTTCCCTATCCCCTATTTCACCGCCTTAACTTTGTAGCCTGCAGTCTTTAGTAATTCTATGACACCCTCATCGCCAGGGAGGTGACCTGCGCCAACGACAAAGAGCGTGGGCTTATCCTCCATGATTGCGGGCATGGCCTCTACCCATCGGCGGTTGCGGTCGGTAATCATCTCGGCGAACTCCTCGGGTGTCATCTCACCCGTTGTTACGCTCTTCTCCGTGAGCGCGTGTATGCCCTTCATGTCGAACGAGAAGTATGCCTCGGTCATCGCCTTCATCTCCGCGAGCAAAGCCTCCTTGTCATCCACCACCTTCAGCAACGCCTTGCGCTCCTCTTCGTCGGTAGTCTCGCCATAGAGCAACTCCATCTGAAACTCCACAGTCTCGAAGCCTCCCACGGCCAAGCCGCGCTTGCGCGCCTCCTTTTGGAAGTGGCTGTCTATAAGGTCGTTAGGGTTGAAGTTGGGCGTAACCTTCATAAACTCAAGCAGTGTGAGCTGCATGGCCAGCACCGAGGGTCGCATCCTACCCAACTGCTCGCGTAGCATGGGCGATGTGAGCTCCATGCCCATCGCCTGACGCACATAGGCATTTATGCGCTCCATCTCCTCGGCCGTGAACATGTCGTCGATATACTTGCCCTCGGGGAGCATCATCGCCTGCATCATCTTCATCTGAGCCGCCTGCTCCGAGAGCATATCCACCTCGCCGTATACCTGCTCCACCGAGGCGAAGGCCTCCTTCATGCCCCTAATCTCATCGGCAAACGATGCTGGTGCAAGGTGGTAAGTACCAACGACATAGGATGCCTCCTTGAGGCCGTTGCCCGAAATCTTGTAGAGCAACTGCGCATTGGCACTGCCATAGAGGGCGAGCGCCAAACATAGTGTACCAAAAAACTTTCTCATACTCCAACACATATTATTTAGTACGTACAAAACGCAATGAGTGGGGCGTGGTCTGCTTGATGATGATGCGCTCGTCGAAGGCGTACTCGCGATACAACTTGTCGTTGTAGTAGCGTATGGTCACGAGCACCACATCCTCCTGCTTCTCCACGTCGAAGCCATCTGCCATCAACTCCGATATAGCCTCGTCTATATGCCACGATGCATCCACGGCGATGTGTAGGTCTACCGCCGAGTTGTGCACGAGGTTTATGCGTATGCGGTGGCTGTCGAAGGTGGTAAAGAGGCGTGCGAACTTCTCCTCGAGCACGAACGACAAGTCGCGCGAGTGGAGCTTGAGCAACACCTGGTTCTCCTTGTGTATCATGATAGGCTCGTAGGCACGCTCCACATCTCCCGTGATTACCGAGCCCGCTGCGTGCTTATTACCAAAGGGTCGCACGTAGAGAGGTATGTTCTTCTGCTGCAGGGGCTTGATGGTCTTGGGGTGGATAATCTGCGCACCACTATATGCCATCTCTATGGTATCCATGTAGTTCAGACGCTCAATCTTCTTGGCATCGGGGAACTTCTTGGGGTCGGCATTCAGAATGCCATCCACATCCTTCCACACGCTCATAGACTCCGCGTCGAGCACGTTGGCTACGATAGCCGCCGAGTAGTCCGAGCCCTCACGTCCGAGTGTCGTTGTTGTACCATCGGGAGCACCACCTATGAAGCCCTGACCCACGAATACGCTTACTGCGCTATCCTTAATCTCACGCTTTAGGCGCACCGCCGTAGCCTCGAGGTTGACGTTGGCATCCTTATGTCGCTGCTCGGTGAGGAAGGCACGACGCATATCTACCCAACGGTTTGCCACGCCGTGGCCATTGAGGTAGTTCGAGATTATTGTCGTAGATACCAACTCGCCAAAGGCAACGATGGTGTCGTACCACAACTCGGCATCCGAGGCGCGGTAGATGGTGTTGCGCACGATGTTGCGCAGCTGCTCGAAGAGTGTATCCACCTGCTCGATGGTGATGTCGGCACCCATGAGGTCGTCGATGATTGTGCGGTGGTAGGCATAGCTCTCGTCGATGCGGCTTAAGGCAAGGGCCTCGTCGCCCAGCTGCATTGCGGCAAAGACACCCTCGAGGGCATTTGTTGTCTTACCCATAGCCGAGACGATGATGAATAGCTCCTTCTCGCCCGTAACAATATCGAGTAGGTTGCGCACACCATCCGCGTTCTTAACCGAAGCACCTCCAAATTTGTATACTTTCATAATCTTTGATACTATGTTTTTATTCTCATTTACACCGACAAAGTTATTATAATTATTTCATAATTCGTCGCTCGTGAGCACGATTTTTGGGTCGTGAGGAAAAATATCCAACCAAGAGCCCTTTGTTTGGGATAAAATTCCTACCTTTGTAGATTGAAAAACAACTTTTTCTATGAACAAGATAGTACTCGTAGCTGGTGGTGCAGGCTATATTGGCTCGCACACCACCGTTGAACTTATCAATGCAGGATATGAGGTTGTCATCGTCGACAACTTCTCAAATAGCGATGCCTCATCCCTCGAGGGCATCCGCAAGATTACGGGCGTGGAGCCCACCTTCGTCGAGGCAGACTGCTGCGACAAGGAGGCCATGCGCCGCATCTTCGAGGCCTACGACTTCGACTCGGCCATCCACTTCGCAGCATTCAAGGCTGTGGGTGAGTCGGTGGCAGAACCCATGAAGTACTACCGCAACAACCTCATCTCGTTGGTCAACATCCTCGAGTTGATGAAGGAGTACGGACGCAAAAATATCGTATTCTCATCCTCGGCTACCGTCTATGGCGACGCAGATGTGCTCCCCGTTACGGAGCTCACCCCACGCAAGCCCGCGACATCGCCCTATGGCAACACCAAGCAGATGAGCGAGGATATCCTCCGCGACATGGTAGCAGCGACAGAGGGGCTCTCGGGCATCGCGTTGCGCTACTTCAACCCCATCGGTGCACACCCCTCGGCACTCATTGGCGAGTTGCCACGTGGTGTTCCGAACAACCTCGTGCCCTACATCACGCAGACCGCAGCAGGCATCCGCGAGTGCTTGAGCATCTTCGGTGACGACTACCCCACCCCCGACGGCTCATGCTTGCGCGACTATATCGACATCGTAGACCTCGCACGTGCCCACGTCCACGCCATCGACCGCATGGTGCGCGAGCGTAACACGGAGCGCTACGAGGTGTTCAACGTTGGCACAGGCAAGCCCGTATCAGTCTTCGAACTTGTGCGCGGCTTCGAGGAGGCTAACGCCCTCAAACTCAACTATAAGGTAGCTCCCCGCCGTGCTGGTGATGTGACAGCCGTATGGGCCGACACCACACGTGCTAACGAGGTATTGGGTTGGCATGCCGAGCGCGAGCTACGCGACACGCTACGTGCCGCATGGGCATGGGAGTGCCACGTGCGTGGCATTTAACGGCACAATAAGGCGCCAAGATTATCGTTATAATCAGGTAATAGAGAAGATTAAATATGAAGAAAACACTACTTTTAGTGCTCTTTGCACTTGTGGCACTATCCTCAGCCGAGGCTAAGCGTCGTGAGACCCCCGAGGAGATAGAGCGTAAGACACGCCACTACTCAGGCTGGGAGTGGGGTGCTACGGGTCGCGCCAACCTCCTCTTCTACGAGCTCGACTATATGCGTGTAGGCTCGGAGAGACCAGTGAGTGCATACAACGCGCATGCAAAGTTTGGCGGCGCCGTGTTGCTCAATGGCGGCTACTTCATCAACAACCACTGGAAGGTGGGTATGGAGCTCGGTGCGCAGATACAGTACGACTACACCACGATGCCCATCTACGCTACGGCACACTACTACTATGGCAAGCGTAAGACCTGCCTCTTCAACTTCCTGAACCTCGGTACTAACGTACTCTTCAAGGAGGGTGTGCGCATTGGTGCTACGGGAGCTGCGGGCGTCGGCATACGTATCCAGAAGCCCGAGAGCCGCTTCAAGTACGACATCACGCTGGGCTACCAGGCATATATGATGAACCCCCGCCCCGTGTATAAGGAGCCATACACCTTCAACACGAAGGACCTCAACCGTAAGCGCCTCGACCAGAGCGTATTTATCGGTATTGGCATCACATTCTAACATTTAAGGGATATTCAAACTACCTCGCGATATGGAGATGTCGACACCAAATCTGATAAAGTGGATACATAAGTTGCTGATAGATGCTGGCTGCACACAGGAGCTTGCCGACAAAATCGACGGCTGGGTGGTGCTCATAGGCATCGTGCTTTGCGTGTTGCTCATCCACGCCCTCATGCGCCGTGGCGTAGTGCGCCTTGTGCACTGGGGTGTGCACCGCACGAAGTTTACATGGGATGAGGTCATCTTCGACGACAAGGTGATGAATCGCCTGGGCTACATCCTTATGCCCATCATCTTCAAGATTGCCCTTCCATCTATCATCTACTCTGCAAGCATCACGGGTAAGTGGCTGCAGGGAGCACTCTACAACATCGTGGATATATGGACCGTACTGGCGGGACTTCTCTTCGTCTACTCACTCCTAAAGGCCCTCTACGAGCTCTTGGAGCGCCAGCCAGGCATGCAGGGTAAGCCCATACGTGGTCTGCTACAGACGGGATATGTGATAATATTCCTCATCGGCCTCATACTCGTTATCTCGATACTCTTAGACAGATCGCCCATGCTGCTTCTCACGGGTCTTGGTGCCTCAGCAGCGGTTATATCGTTCATCTTTAAGGATAGCCTCATGGGCCTTATCGCGGGTGTGCAGCTCTCGCTCAATAACATGCTCAAGGTGGGCGATTGGATTGAGATGCCCTCACGCGGCATCGACGGCATTGTAGAGGAGGTTACGCTCACCACAATCAAGATTCGTGCTTGGAACAACACGCTCCAAACCATACCCCCATACCTCCTTATCAGCGAGCCCTTCGACAACTGGCAGGCAATGTTCGAGTCGGGAGGTCGCCGTATCAAGCGCTCTATTAAGGTCGATATTTCGAGCATCGCCTTTGCCGACGATGCCCTCATTGAGCGCCTACGTGGCAACGAAGCTACACGCGAGCTTATGGATGGCGTGGCAACAGAGAGCATTGAGGGTGTACGCTTCACAAACGTAGACCTATATATTAAATGTCTAAATCGCTTCATTGACGGCCACCCCCGCGTCAACCATAAGATGCTCTCTATGGTGCGCCAGTTGCAGCCCACGGAGTGGGGTCTGCCTATCGAGATGTACTTCTTCACGGCGGACGTTAGATGGGTTCCCCACGAGCACCTGCAGACCGAGATTGTATCTCACGTCTTGGCCCTCGCACCCCTCTTCGACATCCGCATCTACCAGGCCCCCACAACGATGGACCTACGCAGATAACAAAACGCCTCCCAAGGATAGTACTTTTGACGTACAGCCTTGGGAGGTTTTGTTTGTGATATGCCGCAGACTCCTCGTATCACACGAGAACACTATATCTCGCGGCGATTAAGTAGCGCATGCGTGATGGTCAGCTCGTCCACATACTCCAACTCGTCGCCAAAGCCTATGCCTCGCGCTATGGTCGTAACCTTGACATCGGGGAAGGCCTTAAGGCGGCTCATAAGGTAGAAGAGCGTTGTCTCGCCCTCCACAGATGTGGAGATGGCTATAATCACCTCTTTAACGCCCCCTGCAAGGAGTTTGTCGCAGAGGAGGTCTATCTTTAGGTCGGAGGGTCCTACACCCTGCATAGGCGATATTACGCCACCTAAGACGTGGTATATGCCGCGGTACTGACCCGTATTCTCTATAGACATGAGGTCTGCCACCTGCTCCACAACGCATATTGTCGAGTGGTCGCGGTTGGCATCCATACATATGGGGCATAGCTCTGCATCCGAGAGGTTGTTACACCCCCTGCAGTAGCGTATATCGTGGCGGAAGCGTGCGATGCTATTGGATAGCGAGTCCACAACCTCGGGCTCCATCTTTAGCATGTGCATGGCGAGGCGCAGCGCCGTACGGCGGCCTATGCCTGGCAGGCGCTGGAGCTCCGAGCATACATCATCGAGTAGCTTCGACATAGCCTATATAATCTCTATGTTAGCACTGCGCACCCAGCCCTTCTCGCCATCGGCGAAGCGCACCTCACACCAGTCGCCCTCACGGCGCTCCACCTCCACGCTTACACCCTGCGAGGGCTCGCGTATCACCTTCGAGGCGCTATCTGGAGAGGCATGCACGGGGGTTGTATCGTTTACGAGTATCACGGCGCGGTTATCCACCTCTGCTGCGCCCTTCTGCGTTAGCGAGAGTGCCGTAGCGAGGATGAAGAGTAGTCCCAAGATGAGCGATAGGAAGAATGCCACCTTGCGCACCACGACGTTGCCATTAAGGAGATAGGTGCATAGCGCTGCGAGCGCCAAGCCCAGCACTACGAGCGAGAATATCACCCACCCATTTGTTGTCATAAGCCCCGCCATGGAGTGCCACAAGCGCACGATGAAGCTCTCGGGCACCGCCTCGGTGTCGTTGGTGTAGTCCTTTGCAATATCGAGGTTGTAACGCGCATCATCGTGCGTAGGGTCGAGCTTCAGGGCGCGCTCATAGTTGAGCACAGCACGTCCAAGCTCACCACCCGCAAAGGGTCGCGACGTGTTCTGCTGTCCGAGCTTGAAGTAGGCATTTGCCAGGTTGTAGTATACATCTGCCGATGCCTCCTCGAGCGTAACGACCATCTCGAAGGCCTCAACTGCCGCGGCATACTCCCTTGCGTTGTATGCCTCGATGCCGGCATCCCAGCTTGCACGCGCCGTAGTTGCGCTATCTGCGGCATGGCTACGTGTGGGCACTACAGCCACGACTACAGCCACAAGGGCTGCACATATTATATTATATATAGGTCTCATTGCTTAACGTTTTACTGCCGATTCAATCTTAGAAATCACCTCCACAGCCTCTGCGTATATATCGCCCATCTCGCCCGTTGCCGAGGGTGCATACTGCGCCTCCTCCGAGCGCGATATAACCTCGCAGAACTGCTCTGCTGTGGTCTCCGCCACGTTGCGACGATACAACTCCTCGCGTATCTTCTCCTTCGTTAGGCTCGCAACGGGGATGTTGAACTTGTCGCTTATGTATCCCCACATCGCGCGCAGCATCTCCTCGTAGAAGGCGTGGCGATTCTCGTCGCGCATATATCTCTCGGCCATGCGTAGGCGCTGCACAGCAATCTTATCAGCATGGCGCATGCGGCGTGCCACGGTATTACTACGCTCGCGTAGGCGCTTGCGCAACACTACGAAGATGACAATGGCGAGTGCCACCATCACCACTATCACCAACCAGTATAGTGGCGTGAGGATGAAGGGCGCTAACGCCTTTGCGGGGAGCTTACCCGTGTTTATGAAGCGTATGTCGCGGTCGAGCTGGCGCATGGGGCCTCCATAGTTGTAGCTCGACGAGGGTGTCGTTGTCGCCGTGCCACTGCCATCATCCTTAACTACGAGGGTGAAGGGCTCTGTGGCAAGTGTCTCGTAGCTCTGCGTCTCGGGGTTGAAGAACGAGAACTCGATGCGAGGTATGGTGAACGTACCCGCCGAGCGCGCTACGAAGGGGTATGTATATGTTATGCTTCCTGTAGTGCCTGTTGTCGTGAGCTTGACGTTATCCACAACCTTGGTGTCGTATACCTCGAAGCTCTCGGGGAACGCTATGCGTGGCGCTGTTATAAACTTAAGGTTACCCGTGCCAGATAGGGTTAGCTCAATCTGGTCTGCACTGTTTGCCTCAATCTCTGCCTCGGGCATGGTGCTACTGAGCGTGAAGCTACCCACCGCGCCATTGAACGACTGCGGAGCACCTGCGGGAAACTCCTTGACGTTGATTGTAACGGGTGCACTCTTCAACTCTCGCGATATGCGATACACCTGTCGGCCACCGAAGATGGGGTCGTAGCTACGCTTATCCTGCACCACAACCTGCACACCGACGTTCATCACCGCCTCGGGTATGACAATCTTGCCACTCTCCTGTGGCGAGAGCAGCAGCTCTGTAATCTTATATGTCTCGTAGACGCGACCATTGTACTCCTCGCGCGAGGGGGCATTGTCGAAGGTTAGCTCCTGCGACCAAAAGCCATCGAATGGCGGCATCGTCAGGCTCTCGATGTTCTCCACCGTTACGCGGGTGTATAGTACCAGTGAGGCACGCAACGACTCACCCTTGTATAGGTCCGTTGAGGATACCTTGAGGCGTAGTAACACATCATCCTTGCCTATGCTGGTCTCGGGCGACGTGCTCGACGCTGCGGAGCCTCCAGCACTCTCGTTCTCGGCTATCACCTCCACGAGTTGTGGCTTTGTGGTGTATGTCTTACCCTCGACCTTTATCGATGCCGAGCCTATGGTAAATGTGCCACTCTCGCGTGGCATGAGCACATAGGTGTAGGTGCAGTTGTAGCTCGACGACTGCTTGCCGTTGATGAACTGCACGGAGTGTCCCGTCGAGACGCTTGGGCCTGCCAAGATGTCGAAGTCAGCAAATGAGGGACCTGCGAAGCTACCATTTTCGGGCTGCGCATCTACCGAGAATGCTACACGAAAGGGCTGCCCGAGTGCTGTTAGCGCTGGGGCATCCACCGTAAATGATACCTGTGCCGATGCCACCCACGACAACATGAGTAGGGGCAGCACAAGTAGGAAATGACGTAATCTCATCATACAAACTTTGTTTTTCTCCGATACTTCTCAAACGCCTCGGAAAAGCGTTTTATTGCATAAAGCGAGGAAAGCTATATAAGAGAATTTAGGGAACTTAGGGAGTTTAGGGAGGAGTATACCACACCCTCTCCCTAAATTCCCTAAACTCCTTAATCTCCCTAATCTCCCTAATAATTAAAATTGGAGAGCGGGGCATACTATTTCTTTGTTGTGCAAGCCTGACCGCCTCACCATACCCCACCACCAATTAAAATTGGAGAGTAGGGTTAGTTTGGGGGCTGGTCGAAGTTAGTGAAACCGCAGCATACAAGAAGTATGTGAGGATTTCACCAACGAGCCAGACACCGAAATAACCCTGCTATACCCTCTAATGATTAAAATTGGAGAGTAGGGTTAGTTTGGTGATTAGTCGCAGAGAGCGAAAGCGGAGCATACCAAAATGTATGTGAGCATTTCGCTCTCAAGCTAAGTGACAAAATAACCCTGCTATACAATTTTAATGTGCGTAGTCGGCAAAAAAATCATTACCCTTATCATCAACGATGATGAAGGCAGGGAAGTTCTCCACATAGATCTTGCGTACAGCCTCCATGCCGAGCTCCTCGAAGTCTACAACCTCTACGCTCTTGATAGAGTTCTTAGCGAGGATGGCTGCAGGACCACCGATAGAGCCGAGGTAGAAGCCGCCGTTAGCCTTACATGCGTCGGTAACCTGCTGCGAGCGGTTGCCCTTAGCTACCATGACCATTGAGCCACCAGCCTTCTGGAAGAGGTCTACGTATGAGTCCATACGACCCGCTGTTGTGGGGCCGAATGAGCCTGATGCCATGCCTGCGGGGGTCTTTGCAGGACCTGCATAGTATACGGGGTGCTTCTTGAAGTATTCGGGCATAGGCTTACCCTCGTCGAGCATCTGCTTGATGCGTGCGTGAGCGATGTCACGAGCTACAACGAGCGTACCCTTGAGGTTGAGACGTGTCTTGATGGGGTACTTAGAGAGGATCTCACGTACCTTGTCCATACCCTCATCGAGGTCGATGTCTACCGCTGGCGACATTGCGGGAGCCTTAGCTGGGAGGAAGCGTGCGGGGTTCTTCTCGAGCTTCTCGAGGAAGATACCCTCGGGAGTAATCTTAGCCTTGATGTTACGGTCTGCAGAGCAGCTTACACCGATAGCTACGGGGCATGATGCAGCGTGACGTGGTGCGCGGATTACGCGTACGTCGTGTACGTAGTACTTACCACCAAACTGTGCGCCGAGGCCAATCTCCTGGCAGATCTTCTCCACCTTTGCCTCCCACTCGAGGTCGCGGAAGCAACGGCCACCCTCGTTACCCGATGTTGGAAGCTCGTCGAGGTAGCCCGCCGAAGCCTTCTTAACTGTTGAGAGACACATCTCAGCAGATGTACCACCGATACACAATGCGAGGTGGTAGGGAGGACATGCCGAAGTGCCGAGGTCGAGGATATGCTTCTTGATGAATGCTGTCAACGACTCCTCGTTCAACAAGGCCTTAGTCTGCTGGTAGAGGAATGTCTTATTTGCCGAGCCACCACCCTTAGTGATGAACAAGAACTCGTACTCCATACCGGGGTGACCAGCGTAGATGTCGATCTGTGCGGGGAGGTTGCTACCAGAGTTCTTCTCCTCGGTCATAGTGAAGGGCACCACCTGTGAGTAGCGGAGGTTGTGCTCCTTGTATGTCTCGTACACACCGCGTGAGATGCACTCAGCGTCGTTGGCGCCGGTGTACACATCCTCACCCTTGTGACCGATGCAGATTGCAGTACCAGTATCCTGGCATGTGGGCAACTCGCCCTCAGCAGCTACGCACTGGTTCAAGAGCATGGTGTATGCCACGAACTTGTCGTTGTCTGTAGCCTCGGGATCCTCGAGGATGTTAGCGAGCTTCTGGAGGTGTGAGGCGCGCAAATAGAACGATACGTCGGCATAAGCCTCCTTAGCCAAGAGCTCGAGGCCCTTGGGGTCTACCTTCAAGATCTTACGTCCGTCGCACTCTACAACCTTTACATACTCCTTCGTGAGAAGGCGATACTCTGTCTTATCCGCCTGGATAGGATAGGGCTCCTGATAGATGAAATCAGCCATAATTGTTTTAGTTAGTTGTTATTGTTGTTGTTTTGCTGTTTTACTGATATGGGAGTGAACTCCAACTCTGCCTGCTTGAAATTGGGCTTATTGGCATGCACCGCATTCAAATCCGAAGCCTTGAGTCGCTCCTTGCCTACGCGCAAGACATTCGACTGGCTGTTTACTATGAGTTTTGTGTCGGTGTCAGTCTCCTGTACCTGCTCCGTTGTAGCGCTCCCCTCGGCCTGCTCGGGGTGAAGCTGCTTATCCACGAAGTCGTAGATGCCAAATACGAAGACTACTGATACCAAGACGGGGCATACCCAACGCAACAAGAAGCGCACGATGGGGTATGACTTACGGTCGATACCACCCTCTGCTGTAAGCTCCGCGCGCATATCCTCCTTCTTCCACAACCAGCCCACGAATACCGCAGTAAGAATACCCAACAAGGGCAACATAACGATAGAGGTGAACTTATCCAAGAGGTCAAAGAAGTTGAGGTTGAGCACCTTGACGCCGTCCAATACGCCGAGTGAGAGCGATGCAAAGGTCGCCAACACCATGGCAAGGATAGTTACAATCCATGCACCCCTCTTACGCGACATGCCACGCTTCTCCACGAAGTACGATGTCACAGCCTCGTGCATAGAGATTGTCGAAGATAGCGCCGCAAGTGCCAAGAGCAAGAAAAAGAGCGTAGCCCAGACATTACCCCAGGGCATGCTTGCAAATACCGAGGGCATAGCCACAAAGGCAAGCGCTGGACCTGCAGCACCCTCAACGCCAGCCGAGAACACGATGATAGCGGCGATGAGCGCAACGAGCGTATCCAACGATACCACGCTAATTGCCGTGCCCGCAATCTTAGTACCCTTCTTAAAGTATGAGCCATAGATGAGCATAGCACCCATACCTACCGAGAGTGTGAAGAATGCCTGACCCATGGCATCGAGGAAGGTCTTGCCCGACACCTTCGAGAAGTCGGGAGTAAAGACATTGCCTATGGCCTCACGACCATCGGGCATCCACAACGAGTAGACGGCCAACACGATAAGGATGGCAAAGAGCAGGGGCATCATAATTTTCGATGCCTTCTCGATGCCGCCCTGCACACCACCTGTGATGATGAAGTGGTTGGCAAGGATAAAGAGATAGGTGTAGATAAGCGGTGCGTATGGCGCCGTGGTGAAGGCCTCAAAGAAGCCCTCATAGTTGCTACCTATGCTATCTGTTGCTGAGGCAATGGCATAGTTGATTGTCCATCCCGAAATCACGAAGTAGTAGCCCATGATAAGGGTTACGGAGATGAGACCCGCAGCACCGAGCCATCCCCAGCCCTTACGAATCTTCTTAAAGGCGTCGATGGGGTTGCTCTTGGCGTTGTGACCCACCGAGAACTCCGCGATAAGCAGCGGGAGACCCAACAGAAGGATGCAGCCGAGGTAGATGATGATGAATGCACCACCACCATTCTCCGATGTTATGTAGGGGAAGCGCCAGATGTTGCCCAAGCCGATTGCCGAGCCTGCAGCAGCGAGGATGGCGGCAAACTTACCGCCAAAGCCTCCACGCTTTGCACTATTATCTGCCATAATATTAGCCAATTAATGTTACACTCACCTTGTCAATCTTACCACCGAGGGGTGGGGCTATCTTCGCCACGGTGCACTCCACCTCCACAATCTGGGGGAAGGCCTCTTTTATTGCCGCGATTACGTTCGATGCCGCAGCCTCTATGGTGCGCTGTGTGCGCTGCATGATGCGCTCCACAATCTCGAATACGGTCAAGTAGTTCACCGCCTGCGTCACGTCGTCCGTTGCGGGAAGGTCGCCCAGCGGCGTGCGAATTGTGATGTCGACACGAAAGCGGTTGCCCACCTGCTGCTCGAGGTCGTAGCAGCCATGAAAGGCACGCACATAGATGCCATCAAGGCGTATGGTGTATATTGGATTCACGTTATTATCTGTTAATCAATATATTACACTTCTTACTCCACAGTGATGAGGTAGTAGTTCTTCTTACCGCGCTGCACCAAGAGGTACTTACCCGCGATAAGGTCTGCATCCGTTACGCCACGCATAGCATCTGCCACCTTCTCCTTGTTGAGCTGTACGCCACCGCCCTGAATCATCTTGCGGCACTCACCCTTCGAGGGGAATACCTTGCAAGCATCTGCCACGATGTCTACAAATGGCTTCTCGAGGTCGCCACGTGTGATGGTGAACTGGGGCACACCCTCGAACACCTGCAACAATGTTGCCTCATCCAACGAGCGCAACGCCTCAGATGTAGCGTTACCGAAGAGGATGTTTGTAGCAGCCTGAGCCTTCTCGAGCTCCTCCTTCGAGTGGATGGTCTCGGTGAGGATCTCTGCGAGACGCTTCTGCAACACACGGAGGTGGGGTGCAGCGTCGTGCTCCGCTATAAGTGCCTCGATAGTCTCGCGGTCGAGCAGCGTAAATATCTTGATATATCGCTTTGCGTCCTCGTCGCTTACATTGAGCCAGAACTGGTAGAATTTGTAGGGCGAGGTGTAGCGTGCATCGAGCCATACGTTGCCGCTCTCGGTCTTACCGAACTTTGTGCCGTCAGCCTTAGTGATAAGGGGGCAAGTGATGGCGAATGCCTCATTCTCGCCACCGAGCTTACGGCGGATAAGCTCAGTACCTGTGGTGATGTTACCCCACTGGTCTGCGCCACCGAGCTGGAACTTACAGCCATACTCCTTGTATAGGTGCAAGAAGTCGTAGCCCTGCAAGAGCTGGTATGTAAACTCCGTGAACGACATGCCATCGCCGTCGCCATTGAAGCGCTTCTTCACAGAGTCCTTAGCCATCATGTAGTTCACAGTGATACACTTACCGATGTCGCGTGCAAACTCGAGGAACGAAAACTCCTTCATCCAGTCGTAGTTGTTCACAAGGATAGCCTTGTTCTCGGCCTCAGAGTCGAAGTCGATAAGCTTCGAGAGCTGATTCTTGATAGCCTCCTGGTTGTGGCGCAATGTAGCCTCGTCGAGGAGGTTGCGCTCCTGCGACTTACCCGATGGGTCGCCAATCATGCCTGTAGCGCCACCGATAAGGGCGATAGGGCGGTGACCACACATCTGGAAGTGCTTCAAAATCATGACACCCACGAGGTGACCGATATGGAGTGAGTCTGCCGTGGGGTCGATACCGAGGTATGCCGAAGCCATACCCTTCTTAAGCTCCTCATCGGCGCCGGGCATTACGGTATGAATCATACCGCGCCACTCGAGTTCTTCAATAAAATTTTTCATCGTTAATCTATGTTTTAGTTATCTAATTCTGTTGATATAGGGTTACTCTGCATCGAGTTTTAGCACATCGAGCATCTGCACCAGTCGCTCGTTCTTTGCAATGAGGTGCTTGAGTCTATCTTCAAGCGTGATGGGGCGCGACGCCTTAATCTGCTCGTTTACATCCACCGTAATCTCGATAAGACCCTTGACACCACTCACCTCGGCGATGATACGCTGCAGGTCGGACCTCTCGTACATAATCTCGTCGTGCAACTCGCGCGAGGGAACTGCCATCCTTACGACGTTACCCTCAACACTGAAGTTTAGGAAGGCGACGCTGATACGTGGACGCTCACGCTTGATGCGCTCGATAATAGCATCCCTCTTAAGCGATATCTTCTCCTGGCACGAGGGGTCGATGTATATCTGCTCGCTCTTTGCTGCCTCCTGCTCGGCAAGCTCCGTCGCCGTTAGGGCATCGCCATTTAGTAGTCCGTTTATCGAGACACTCGACGACGTCTGTCTACGTTGTGCACGACGCATGCCAGGCTTTGTCTCCACGCTCTCAGCTGCCACACTCGCCATCTCCACACTCTGTGGCGCTGGCGCTGGGGTGGGTGTTACCACCTGCTGAACTGGCTGGGGTGCTGGTGCTGGCTGGGGTACTGGCTGAGGCACTACCGGCTGCTGAGGCTGAGGTGCTACGGCCACAAGGTCGGCAAGAGCGAAGTTTGTGGCAAACGTTAGCGTCTCAAGCTCGTCGAGCGAGAGCGATGCTACCTCGTCATTTTTTTTTTGACCGAGACCCGCAATCTTCATGAGTCCCAGTTCCACAAGCAGTCGCTGATTTGACGACTGTCGTATCTTACCGTCCGCCTCCGTGAGCAGAGCTATGGAGTTGAACAAGAAGAGTTCGTTGCATGCCGCAGCCTGAGCCTTGTATCGCTTCACAAGCGTACCCGTGAACTCCACAAGCGACACCGCAGGGCCCTTAGCCATCAAGAGATCGCGCATATGGGCATTCAATCCCGAGATGAAGACCTGTGGCGAGAAGCCCTTGGACAACACCTCGTCAAAGAGCATTAAGACGTCGACATAGTTACCCGCAAGGAGCAGGTCGGTAGCCTTGAAGTATGTGTCGTAGTCGAGGACGTTGAGCGTGGATGCCACATCCTTATAGTTGAGCTTAGCACCGCAGAACGACACCGCCTTATCGAACATCGACAACGCATCGCGCATACCGCCATCGGCCTTGTGGGCGATGAGGTTAAGAGCCTCATCATCGGCCTCGACACCCTCCTTCGTAGCTATGTAGCGCAGATACTCCACGCCATCCTCAACCCTGATACGGTTGAAGTCGTAGATCTGACAGCGCGAGAGGATGGTGGGTATAATCTTATGCTTCTCGGTTGTTGCAAGCACAAAGATGGCGTGCTTGGGAGGCTCCTCCAATGTCTTCAAAAATGCGTTGAACGCCGCAGACGAGAGCATGTGCACCTCGTCGATAACAAATACCGAGTAGCGACCCTGCTGTGGGATGATGCGCACCTGTTCGATGAGGTTGCGGATGTCATCCACAGAGTTGTTCGATGCCGCATCGAGCTCGTGGACGTTGAGCGAGCGTCCCTCGTTGAACGAACGGCACGACTCACACTCGTTGCATGCCTCACCCGACTGTGGATTTAGGCAATTGATAGCCTTGGCGAAGATACGCGCACACGTCGTCTTACCCACACCGCGGGGACCGCAGAAGAGGTAGGCATGTGCCAACTGACCACGCTCGATGGCGTTCTTCAATGTTGATGTTATATGACGCTGTCCGACAACCGAAGCGAAGGTCGCGGGACGATACTTGCGTGCTGATACTACAAAATTCTCCATAACCCGACAAAGATAGTAAATATTTCTAATAAATATGCTCACACGCGCGCGAATTTTTGCAATTCGAGTTTTTTTGTATATTTGCAAGGTGAACCATAACTAACAACCTATAAAATGAGAATTTCGAGAAGAATCTTTACCTCGCTGATTGCGACGCTTTTATGTTTGTGCGGCGCATCGGCACAATCGAACGGCTTTAACCTTATCGTCGTTGGCGACCCACAGCCCCAAACCGAGGAGCAGATAACACGCCTCGAAAAGGAGATAATACCCCAAATAGCCACCATTGTCGAGGAGTACAACGCCACGGGCTACCCCACCGCCATACTCCTTACGGGCGACGTGGTGTGGGACACGACGAAGTTTCTACCCCGCGTGAAGGCCGACTTCGAGTCGCTTGGCGTGCCCGTCTACGCCGTGATTGGCAACCACGACCACAACAAACGCCACCAGCGCAACCAGGCCAAAGCCGAGCAGGCCTACGTCGAGGCCTTCGGTGCGCGCAACCAGGCCTTTATGCTTGGCGAGACACTCTTCGTTACGCTCGACAATATCGACTACACCGACCACACGAAATATGGCCTTAAGGTCGATGCCGACCAGCTTATCTGGTTGGCACAGACAATGGAGGAGTATACTGATGTAGAGCATGTTGCAGTATGTATGCACGCACCCGCTACAAGCCACCGCACGGGAGGTTTTATACCCTATGCCAAGCCCATTATCAGCATCGTCGGCGACCGTAAAATTGACCTTATCACGGGTCATGGCCACCGCCACTTTACCGCCGACCACACCCCCGACATCATAGAGCACAGCGTGGCACAAGTTAGCGGCAACCTGTGGTTTGCCCCCATCTGCGCCGATGGCACACCTCAGGGCGTTTTCTGCATCGAGGAGCGCGATGGCGAGTGGATGTGGCACCACCGCATCTTTGGTCGCAACGCCAACGAGCCCTTGATAGTCTACCCCGTGGGCAGAGTTGCCGAGCACGAGGAGTATGTCGTGGTTAAGGCAGTGGGCTGGGATAGCAAGTGGTCACTCACATGGAGCGAAAACGGCGTGGATATGGGTGCTATGGAGCAGATAGCGATACTCGACCCCGACTATATGTACTACGTGGAGCACGAGGCCGACTACCGCAAGAAGTATATGCAGCGCCTACGCCGCTCGGCACGTCCCCACCGCCACTACTTCCGCTGCAAGCCCACAGCGCCAAATAGCAAGATTACCATCACCGCCACCGACCGCTTCGGTAGGGTCTACACAGAGGAGATTTAGTTTTTTTTCATAATCAGATATTTTTTCTTACCTTTGCTTATTATTAACTATCAAACACGATAATACATGAAACGTCAAGACCTCTACTTCGCCCTTGTGATGTTGGCGATATTCCTCCCCTTCTTCCTAATTCCTGAGCTATACGATTGGTATAAGACATTCAACGCTGAGCACGCTATGATTATGGCATTCCTTAAGTTTGGCATTCTTGCCACACTTGGCGAGATGCTCGGCTGCCGAATCTCTACCGGAAAATATACAGCACCCAACTTCGGCGTCGTGCCCCGCATGGTCGTTTGGGGCTTGCTCGGCGTGGTTATCTCTATGGCGATGGTCGTATTCTCGAAAGGTATCCCAGGCTTCATCACCGATATGGGTGGTGGCGACGAGAACGTGTCATGGGGTAAGTTTGTCGTAGCACTCTCAATCTCTGTGATGATGAACACCTTCTTTGCACCCGTGTTTATGACCTTCCACAAGATTACCGACACACATATCGCAGAGTGCGGAGGCTCGGTTAAGGCACTCTTCAAGCCTATCCCAATGCGCCGCCTTATCACTACCCTCAACTGGGACCGCCAGTGGAGCTTCGTATTTAAGAAGACCATTCCATTGTTCTGGTACCCTGCCCACACCATCACGTTTATGCTTCCAAGCGAGTACCGTGTGCTCTTTGCAGCTCTGTTGGGTGTAGCTCTCGGTGTGATTCTCGCAATCGGCGCTCGCAAGAAATAGCCTGATAATCAGCATATATAAGTATGACTTATGCAGCTATAAGAAATCATTAAGGAAAAACTATTGCATAATAAAAAATTGCCCTTATATTTGCACCCGGAAACAGGAATAAAACCAATAAAAAAAGATATAAAAATTTATTAACACCTAAAACTAATAAGATTATGGCAAAGAAGTTTATTTGTTCAGTATGCGGATATATTCACGAGGGTAACGAGGCTCCTGAGAAGTGCCCATTGTGCAAGGTTGGAGCAGACAAGTTCAACGAGATGGCTGAGGAGAACAAGGCACTCGAGTTCGTTACAGAGCACAAGATTGGCGATGGCAAGGTTGACCACCCCGAGATTCTTGAGGGCTTGAACAACCACTTCATGGGCGAGTGCACCGAGGTAGGTATGTACTTGGCAATGAGCCGCCAGGCAGACCGCGAGGGCTACCCCGAGATCGCTGAGGCTTTTAAGCGCTACGCATTTGAGGAGGCAGAGCACGCATCGAAGTTCGCTGAGCTCTTGGGCGACTGCGTATGGGATACAAAGACCAACCTCGAGAAGCGTATGAACGCTGAGAGCGGTGCTTGTGCAGACAAGATGCGCATCGCAGCACTTGCAAAGCAGAACAACTACGATGCTATCCACGACACTGTTCACGAGATGGCAAAGGATGAGGCTCGCCACGGCAAGGGCTTCGAGGGTCTCTACAACCGCTACTTCAAAAAGTAAGATACAACAAACTCTATAAGCAAGGGCTGTCAACCGCTGGTTGGCGGCCTTTTTTTATTCGACACAAGAGACTACAACTCTTAATAGCAGCCACCCTTTGGTCTCTTTCATCTCTTTATGACAATCACCCCTACTCCACTTTCCATTTTTTTCCACCGTTTTGGTCTTATCTTTGAAAAAAATCACTACCTTTGAACATTGTATGCTCTGCATACAGGTTTAATGAGACAACAAAACGATACGAACCTATGAATAACAAGTATCAACTTCCAAAAGATGGCGGACTCATCAAGGAGTCGGCACCCAAAGATATTGTGCACCGCTACGAGCGTATGGCTACTCGTGTATTCGAGAGCGAATACCATGGCGTTCAGTATGTTGCTGACATAATTTGCCGCATGGTGCGCAACCATGTAGACAACGCCTCGGCACGCGACATATACGAGGAGTTGCCACCATTCGTGCTTGGCCTAACCACTGGCCGCACACCCCTCGGTCTATACCGCGAGTTGGTTAAGCGCCACAAGGCGGGTGAGATTTCGTTTAAGAGCGTAGCGGTATACTCGCTCGATGAGTTCTACCCCATACGTAGCACAGAGCAGCAGAGCCGCAACTTCCATATCCACGACGAGTTCCTTAAGCATATCGACATACAGCCCGAGAATGTGCACATCCCCGATGGCACAGTCCCCGAGAGTGAGATTTCGGAGTACTGCGCAAACCTCGATAAGTCGATACGCAAGATTGATCTCATGGTAATCGGCTTTGGCGAGAATGGCCAGGTGGGCTTCAACGAGCAGGGCTCGTACGCCAAGTCGCACACACGCCTCGTGGAGCTGTCGCACAACTCGCGCAAGGTGCAGTCGAGCCAGTTCTTCGGTTTGGAGAACACGCCCAAGATGGCTATCACCATGGGTATCGGCACCATCATGCGCGCCGACCGCATCGTGCTTATGGCATGGGGCGAGGAGAAGGCGACTGCCGTGCAGCAGATTGTAGAGGGCGAGATTACCGACCGCGTACCCGCCACACACCTACAGCAGCATCCCAACATCGAGCTTGTCATCGACGAGAGCGCTGCCGAGAACCTCACACGTGTGCAAACACCCTGGCTCGTAGGTCCCTGTGAGTGGACACCCAAGTTTGTGCGTAAGGCTGTGGTATGGCTCAGTGGCATCGTCAATAAGCCCATCCTTAAACTCACATACAAGGACTATATAGAGAACTCGTTGGGTCAGCTCTTGGAGAAGTGCGGCACCTACGACAAGGTCAACATCCGCGTCTTCAACGACCTTCAGCACACCATCACTGGTTGGCCTGGTGGTAAACCAGGCGTGGATGACTCTACACGTCCTGCGCCATCGCTACCCTACCCCAAGCGCGTGGTAATCTTCTCGCCACACCCCGACGACGATGTAATCTCTATGGGTGGCACGTTCATCCGCCTTGTGGAGCAGGGTCACGACGTGCATGTGGCATACCAGACATCGGGTAATGTTGCGGTGCACGACGATGTGGTGTTGCAGAACGTAGATACAGCACGCGAGCTCGGCCTCGGCAACCGCTACGAGGATGTAAAGCAGACCATCGAGGAAAAACGTCGTGGCGAGCCTGAGCCCCGCAAGCTCCTCGACATCAAGGGTGCTATACGCCGTGCTGAAGCGCGCGCTGCGGTGCGCTCCTTCGGCCTCAACCCCGACACAAATGCCCACTTCCTCAACCTCCCATTCTACGAGACTGGAGGTATCAAGAAGGGTGAGCTCACAAAGGCAGATATCGACATCATCGTAGAACTCTTGCGCGAGATACGTCCCCACCAGATCTATGCTGCGGGCGACCTTGCCGACCCACATGGCACACACCGCACATGTATGGAGGCCATCCTCGAGGCATTGGAGGTGACACACGACGATGACTGGCGCGAGGAGTGCCACTTGTGGCTCTACCGCGGTGCATGGATGGAGTGGAACCTCGGCCTTGTGGACATGGCTGTGCCTCTCTCTCCCGACGAGATGCTCAAGAAGCGTCACGCCATCTACCGTCACCTCTCGCAGAAGGACATCGTGCCCTTCCCCGGCAGCGACACCCGCGAGTTCTGGCAGCGTGCCGAGGCGCGTACGCAGAATACAGCACAGCTATACGACAAGCTCGGCATGGCTGAGTATCAGGCGATTGAGGTCTTCGTAAAGATGTTTTAGGCTACGGGGAGGTATGAGTACTTCCCGAATGTCTACCGAAAATTGAAATTTAATTTACCCAATAATATAGAAATAGAATTATGAGAGTTATCATCAAAGATAGATCATGCGAGGTTGCCCAGTGGGCCGCGACGTTTATCGTAAGCGAGATCAAGGCTAAGGCCGCAAAGAGCGATGCACCCTTTGTTCTCGGCCTCCCCACAGGCTCTACACCCCTCGAGACCTACCGCGAGCTTATCCGCATGCACAAGGAGGGTGAGGTGTCGTTCAAGAATGTCATCACCTTCAACATGGACGAGTACGTAGGCCTTGAGGAGTCACACCCCGAGAGCTACCACTCATTCATGTGGACAAACTTCTTCTCGCACATCGACATCGACCCCGCGAATGTACATATCCTCAACGGCAACGCCCCCGACCTTAAGGCCGAGTGCGAGGCATACGAGGCAGCTATCGCAGCAGCTGGAGGCATCGACTTGTTCATGGGTGGCGTAGGCGAGGATGGCCATATCGCCTTCAACGAGCCCTTCTCGTCGCTCCAGTCACGCACACGCATCAAGACCCTCACGCCCGATACTATCGCCGTTAACTCACGCTTCTTTGGCGGCGACATCTCGCTTGTACCCACTCAGGCGCTCACCGTGGGCGTAGGCACTATCATGGATGCCCGCAAGGTGCTTATCCTCGCTACTGGCCGCAAGAAGGCACGTGCCTTGCGCCACGCCATCGAGGGTAGCTACAACCACCAGTGGACACTCTCAGCATTGCAGCTCCACCCCGCAGGCATCATCGTTGCTGACGACGCAGCCGTAGAGGAGCTCCGCGTGGTTACATACCGCTACTTCAAGGATATCGAGCGCTAAGAACTACCACAATAACAATATACACCAATGAAAGAGGTACTTAAATATTATAAGGACTTTCCAAAGGAGGGTATCGTATTTGTTGATATCATCCCCTTCTTGCAGAATAAGGCCATCTTCCGCGAACTCACACACCGCGTAGGCGAGGCATGCACCACAGCCACTATCATCGCACCTGAGGCGCGTGGCTTCCTCTTCGCAGCACCACTACTCACAGAGTCGGAGCACGTGGAGAACATCGTACCAGTGCGTAAGAGCGGCAAGCTACCCTTCGCTGAGGGCGACCTTATCGAGGTGCTTATCCAGAAGGAGTATGGCTGCGACAAGCTCTACTACCGCAAGAGCGACATCGCACAGAGCCCCGCTACGGACGACGTAATCGAGGTGAGCATCCTCGACGATGTACTTGCTACAGGTGGCACCGCCGAGGGCCTTGCAGAGTCACTTCAGAGTCTCCGCATCGTGAAGGATGGCAAGGAGTATGGCGTCAAGGTTAAGGAGTTTGTCTTCATCGTGGAGATTGAGGAGCTTGGTGGTAAGGCACGCTTGGAGAAGATTGCTCCCGTGCGCTCAATCACCGTCATCTAACACTCTAAAACACAGGTTGTTGTAGCGATGTCGGAGATACTTCGTCGAGAGATAAAGTATGTCGGCGGCGTGGGTGAAGTACGCGCACGTCTGCTCGAGCGTGAGGTGGGCGTACGCACCATTGGTGACCTGCTCGCCCGCTACCCCTATCGCTATATCGACCGCACACGCACCTTCCGCATCTCGGAGATTGACGAGTCGATGGAGACCACATATGTGCGTCTCCGTTGTCGTGTCGTGGGCATGTCCTATACGGGTGAGGGCCCTAAGCGCCGCTTCATGGTCGAGGTGACCGACCCCACGGGAAGTGCCGAGCTGGTATGGTTCCAGGGCATCAAGTGGGTGGAGAAGCGCATAGAGCCGCAGCGCGAGTATATGGTCTTTGGCCGCCCCTCGCTGTTTAAGGGGCGCCTGAGCCTCGTGCACCCCGAGATAGAGCCCATAGAGCAGGTGCTATCGCGCAAGGAGGAGAGTGGCTTCCAGGGCATATACTCCACCACAGAGAAGCTATCCTCAGCGATATCGCTCAAGGCTATGCACACCATAGTGCAGAACGCCTGGCGCTTAGTGGAGAGCGACCCCACGGCATATCGCGACCCCCTGCCTAACGACCTACGCCAGCGCAACGGTCTTATGCCGCTTAGGGAGGCTATCTACAACATCCACTTTCCGCAATCTGCCGAGCTATTGCGCCAAGCACGCTACCGCCTAAAGTATGACGAACTCTTAGGCGTACAACTTACGATACAAGCCCGCCGCACCGACCGCCATAAGCGTGGTGGGGGTTTTCTCTTTCCACGTGTAGGTGAGGCATTTAACACCTTCTACAAGGAGAAACTACCCTTTGCCCTTACGGGGGCACAGCAGCGCGTGATAAAGGAGATACGCGCCGATATGATCTCGGGTAAGCAGATGAATCGCCTGCTGCAGGGCGACGTGGGTAGTGGCAAGACCATGGTGGCCTTCATGTCGATGCTCCTTGCCGTGGACAACGGCTTCCAGGCCTGCATCATGGCACCCACGGAGATTCTTGCACGCCAGCACTACGCCTCTATGATGCGCTTTGCGGATGGGTTACCCAACGTGCGCATAGCGATACTCACGGGCTCATCAAAGGCCAAGGAGCGCCGCACAGCCCTCGAGGGAATAGCCTCGGGCGAGATAGACATCCTTGTCGGCACACACGCCCTCATAGAGGACAGAGTGCAGTTCGCCAACCTCGGCTATGTCGTTATCGACGAGCAGCACCGCTTCGGCGTGGAGCAGCGCGCCAAGCTATGGACAAAGAACCAGCAGCCACCCCACATCCTTGTGATGACGGCGACACCCATACCGCGCACACTCGCTATGACGCTCTATGGCGACTTGGAGGTATCGGTTATCGATGAGCTACCCCCAGGACGTCAGCCCATACGCACCTACCACTACTTCGACTCGCTACGTCTCAAGATGTTTGGCTTCCTACGTAACGAGATAGCCAAGGGGCGACAAGTCTATGTTGTATATCCGCTTATCAAGGAGTCGGAGAAGATGGACTACAAAGACCTCGAGGATGGCTACGAATCGCTTTCGCGCGACTTCCCCTTGCCCAAGTACCGCATCACGGTGTGTCATGGCAAGATGCACCCCGAGGATAAGGATGCGGCGATGAAGCAGTTTAAGGATGGCCAGGCAGACATCCTCGTCGCCACATCGGTTATCGAGGTGGGCGTAGATGTACCCAATGCTACGGTTATGGTCATAGAGTCTGCCGAACGCTTCGGCCTCTCGCAGCTACACCAGTTGCGTGGCCGCGTGGGACGTGGTGGCAACCAATCCTACTGCATACTTATGTCGGGTGAGAAGCTATCGAAGGATGGCCGTGCGCGCCTCGATGCTATGTGCGCTACGAACGACGGCTTCGAGCTCTCGGAACTCGACCTCAAGCTACGTGGCGCAGGTGACATACACGGCACACAGCAGAGTGGTGAGGCCTTCGAACTCAACATCGCAAACCTCGCTACCGACACCCAGATTATGGAGCTCACGCGCAACGATGCCATCGCCATCCTCACGCGCGACCCACAGCTTGAGCAGCCCTCAAATGCACCGCTAAGGGAGCTACGCGATAGGCACAACAAGCGCGAACGTATAGATTTTTCAGATATATCGTAATAGATGATAGCTTTTTACGTTATCTTTGCAACTTGAAATCAGACAATACAGAGAGTATATGGCACTTATAAGATGTAGTAATTGTGGCAATCTCGCCTCAAGCAAGACGGCAACATGCCCCACATGTGGCGCACCAACGGGTGCACCCGAACAGAGCACAACGGCGGCAGAGACTAAGGTGGAGACAACACCTCAGCCCGCTGCTGAGCCCGTAGCAGCACCAAAGAGCGAGAGCGCACCACGCACCCTCAACGACATATTGCGCGAGCGCAGCGCACAGACAACCCTCGGCGACTCATACATCGAGGAGAAGGGCGAGAGTAGCCCCGCAGCAACTCCCGTGGTGGAGCGTAGCGAGATGCAAGCGCCAAGCACCACTACCCCATTGGACAATGACAATGGTGGCTACAACGGCTACGACGACACCCTCATCGAGGACTATGAGGCCGAGATAGCACGCCATAAGCGCACACATAAGGGACTTATGTGGTGTCTAATCATCGCTGTTGTGTTGCTTATCCCCGCGATATACCTCAGCGTCACACTCGGCATGCAGAAGAAGACCATCGAGGAAAACATGGAGATTGTGGAGTCTGCACGCCGCATCTTCGAGGATGAGAATAGCATGCTCCAGCGCAATGCCGAGGAGCTTGTTGCAGAACTCGAGGACTTGAAGGATAAGAACGACACCATGGCGAATAAGTACTATGAGGCCGTTAGCATGCTCGAGCAGCTGCAGAAGGAGAAGACATACAACTATGAGCAGTTGGCAAAGTATAAGAAGGAGGTAGCTACATTGCGCGAGGTGATGAAGGGCTACTTGCGACAGATAGACTCGCTCAATGCCATCAATAGCAACCTCCAGAAGGAGAATATCCAGTATAAGAAGGAGATTAACACCGCGCAGTTGCGTGCAGATGTTGCTGAGGAGAAGGCAGAGGAGCTCAATACTAAGGTGCGCATCGGCTCTGTTATCCAGGCAAGCGGCATCCGTATGGCGGCTCTCAACGGCAAGTCTAAGGAGGTTAAGCGCATCAAGATGGCTGAGCGTCTCCGCGTGGACTTTGACCTCACAGCGAACGAGCTTGCCGAGCCCGGCGAGAAGTCTATCTATGTGCGTATCACAGGCCCCGATGGTTACCTGTTGACCTCGTCGGATGTCATCCTCTTCAACTTCGAGGGCGACGAGATGCGTGCTTCGGCTGTGCGTAAGGTGGACTATGAGAATGAGTCTGTACCCGTGAGCATCTTCTACGATGGCTCGGTATTCACAAAGGGTACCTACGCCGTAGAGATCTATATCGACGGCCGTCTTAGCGGCTCGAAGGAGGCTTACTTCGAGTAACCTCCTCGAATTGAAATTGTTAAGGACTCGCATTCGCGGGTCCTTTTTTATTTAGGGAGATTAGAGAATTTAGGGAGTTTAAGGATAGTCAAATTGCGTAAACCTTAAACTCTATAATCACAACAAATATTAACCGCACAACCCCAATTTCTTGTCAAAAGTCGTGAGATGTGGTGGCAAATACAAACTCCCCAGATGGAACATACTTTGCGTATTTCCCATTTGGGGAGTTGAGTTTGACGCCGCAGATTGCGGCTTTTCACAAGAAACTCGATTTAGCAGGAGAAGGTAGTAGTTGCAACGCTCGGCAAAAAAAATGCGGATGGGCTGTACTATGGCGTACTGCCCATTCGCATTTTCTTTTGTTAGCGGCAGCAAATGCTGCCTTATCGTGCTAAATTATGCTTTGTTGTCTGAACCAAGAACCTCCTTAATCTTGTGGATGTAGAGCTTCTTCATGTTGTCACGTGCAGGACCGAGGTACTTACGTGGATCGAACTCTGCGGGTTTGTTAGCGAAGACCTCACGCACTGCTGCGGTCATTGCGAGACGAGAGTCAGAGTCGATGTTGATCTTGCAAACAGCGCTCTTAGCTGCCTTGCGAAGCTGCTCCTCGGGAATACCTACTGCAGCCTTGAGTGCGCCACCGAACTTGTTGATGGTGTCAACCTCGTCCTGGGGCACTGAAGATGATCCGTGGAGAACGATGGGGAAGCCAGGAAGCTGCTCCTCGATTGCTGCGAGAACGTCGAATGCGAGAGGAGGAGGCACAAGGCGACCAGTCTGTGGGTCGAGCGTGCACTGCTCGGGAGTGAACTTGAAGGCACCGTGTGAAGTACCGATAGAGATAGCGAGTGAGTCGCAACCAGTCTTAGTTACGAAGTCTACAACCTCCTCAGGCTTAGTGTAGTGGCTCTCCTCTGCGCTAACCTCATCCTCAACGCCTGCGAGCACGCCGAGCTCACCCTCAACTGTTACGTCGAACTGGTGTGCATACTCCACAACCTTCTTTGTGAGGGCTACGTTCTCCTCGTAGGGGAGGTGTGAGCCGTCGATCATAACTGAAGAGAAGCCCATGTCGATGCAGCTCTTGCAAGTCTCGAAGCTATCGCCGTGGTCGAGGTGAAGAACGATCTGGGGATTC
>JAFYWG010000037.1 GCA_017558115.1 Alistipes sp. | reverse complement strand
TTTGTACACTCGAAGTGCGCACTTGTGGCCGAGAGTTGCTAAGCACAAAGCAGAAATAGATAATAAAAACGACATACAATTATGACTCAAAAGACTAACAATGAACAGCTTAAGACTGTGAAGTACGAGGACGCAGTAGCGGCTTCTAAGGAGTATTTCGCAGGTGACGAGCTTGCTGCACAGGTTTGGGTGAGCAAGTACGCATTGAAGGACTCGTTCGGTAACATCTACGAGACTACGCCTCGCGATATGCACAACCGTATCGCAAGCGAGCTCGCGCGCATCGAGAGTAACTACCCCAACCCATTGTCTAAGGAGCAGATCTTCGAGCTCCTCGACCACTTCCGCTATGTCATCCCTCAGGGTGGCCCTATGACAGGTATTGGCAACAACCTCCAGGTAGCATCACTCTCAAACTGCTTCGTTATCGGCCACAAGAACCCCGCAGACTCTTACGGTGGTATCTTCCGCATGGACGAGGAGCAGGTGCAGCTCATGAAGCGCCGTGGTGGTGTAGGTCACGACCTTTCGCACATCCGCCCCACAGGTAGCCCTGTGCTTAACTCTGCACTTACCTCAACAGGTATCGTGCCCTTCATGGAGCGCTACTCTAACTCTACACGCGAGGTTGCGCAGGATGGTCGTCGTGGCGCGTTGATGCTCTCGTTGCTCATCAAGCACCCCGACGCTGAGCGCTTCATCGACGCAAAGGTCGACACAGGCAAGGTGACTGGTGCAAACGTATCTATTAAGGTAGATGACGACTTTATGCGTGCTGCATTGGCGGGTGAGTCATACCGTCAGCAGTTCCCCGTCAAGAGCGACAACCCCACATATACTCAGGATATCGACGCTAAGAAGCTCTGGTCAAAGATTATCCACAACGCGTGGAAGTCGGCAGAGCCAGGCGTGCTCTTCTGGGATACGATCATCCGCGAGAGCGTGCCCGACTGCTATGCCGATGAGGGCTTCCGCACCGTGTCGACCAACCCTTGTGGCGAGATTCCATTGTGCCCCTACGATAGCTGCCGCCTCTTGGCACTCAACCTCTTGAGCTATGTTGACGCGCCCTTCACAAAGGAGGCGAAGTTCAACTTCGAGAAGTTCAAGCAGCACGTGGCAATGGCTATGCACCTTATGGACGACATCATCGACCTCGAGCTCGAGAAGGTGGAGCTCATCATCAACAAGATCGCTTCAGACCCCGAGGATGAGGATGTACGTCGCGTGGAGCTCGAGTTGTGGAAGAAGATTAAGGATATGGCACTCAAGGGTCGCCGTACGGGCTTGGGCATCACCGCTGAGGGTGATATGTTGGCAGCCCTCGGCATGCGCTACGGCTCGGATGAGGCTATCGACTTCACTGTTAATGTGCACAAGACCCTCGCTGTGGAGGCATACCGCGCCTCTACCATGATGGCGAAGGAGCGTGGTGCGTTCGGTGTATATAACTTCGAGAAGGAGCAGGGCAACCCCATGGTTGAGCGCGTATGCGAGGCAGCTCCCGAGTTGCGCGAGTTGATGAAGCAGTATGGTCGTCGTAACATCGCCATGCTCACCATCGCACCTACAGGCACTACGTCACTCATGTCGCAGACAACATCGGGCATCGAGCCTGTGTTCCGCCCCGTATATAAGCGTCGTCGTAAGATCAACCCCTCGGATAAGGATCAGGTGGCATCGTTCGTGGATGAGACTGGCGAGAAGTTCATCGAGTACTACGTATACCACCACCAGTTTGTTAAGTGGCTCGAGATCAACGGCTACGACACCACTAAGCTTCAGACAATCAAGGATGAGGAGCTCAACGAGTGGCTTAAGGCTTCGCCCTACTATAAGGCTACAGCCAACGACATCGACTGGGTGGCAAAGGTGAAGATGCAGGGTGCTATCCAGAAGTGGGTGGATCACTCTATCTCGGTAACTGTAAACCTCCCCAACGAGGTTACCGAGGAGCTTGTGGCTGACGTATATCGCACAGCTTGGGAGTGTGGCTGTAAGGGTATCACCGTATACCGCGACGGTTGCCGCGATGGCGTGTTGCTCGACGTGAACGCTAAGAATAACAAGAAGAGCAACTGCTCAGGTAGCAACAGCATGCGTCGTCCCGAGTCTATCCCCGCAGATATCGTGCGCTTCAAGAACGGCAAGGAGGATTGGATTGCCTTTGTGGGTAAGCAGGATGACCGCCCCTACGAGATCTTCACCGGTAAGATCGAGGAGGATGCTATGTACATCCCCAAGACCATCACTCACGGTCACATCCTCAAGGTTACCGAGGCTGATGGCACTAAGCGCTACGACTTCCAGTATCAGGACCGCTACGGCTATATCAACACCATCGGTGGTATCTCGCGCCTCTTCGACGAGGAGTTCTGGAACTATGCTAAGCTTATCTCGGGTGTATTGCGCTACGGCATGCCTATCGACAAGGTTGTGCAGCTCGTGGATGGCTTGCACCTCGACTCTGAGACTATCAACACATGGAAGAATGGTGTGGAGCGTGCGTTGAAGCAGTATATCAAGGATGGTACCCGCGGTAAGGGTCGCTGCCCACAGTGTGGTCAGGAGAACATGGCCTACCAGAATGGCTGCCTCACATGTATGGCCTGCGGCTACTCTAAGTGTAACTAATACGACTTCAAGGATATACCTTATATTAGGGGAGGCTATATTATTTTTAGCCTCCCCTTCGCTTTTGTCTCTTTCTTCTACTTCATTGCGAGGCTTGGAACAAGGCGTGGCAATCTCATTCACGCTGTATGTCATCCTGAGCAACGCGAACGTTGCGATTAAGCCGAGTGCAGAACAAGTTCACTTGTTCTGCCGAGGCGGAGCAAGGTAGAGGAACTCAAGGATCTACGGGATAGCACAGCAATCGAACGTCAGCACTCTCCGAGAGATGCTTCACTACGTTCAGCATGACATAGAGGGCTTCAGAATAACGTTGGTCTGTGCGTCATTGCGAGGCTTGAAACAAGCCGTGGCAATCTCCTCGCTGTACTCTGTCACCATGAGCACAACGGTCTAACGCAATTACACTTTTATAACCATAACAGCGAAATTTGTGGTTCTCGCAGTGAGGGCACAATAAATTTTATTTGTAAAAAACTTGTATACAAGGGTAATTTTTACTACATTTGCTCTACAATATCACTCTATAACAGGCATAAAAGATGACAATGTTTTCATCACATACTATTTCGCTAACCCCTATTTTGCATAGGGGGGGGGATTTTACGCCTGTAAATCAATAAGTTACGCGAATACTCATTATAAATCGTTAAACTCGCAACAGCAACGTTGCGGGGCTATGCTGTTTTGCCCTTAGTCATTGCGTTTGGGGGCATCATTCGTCGTGTTCGTACAGTAGCATATCACACATTGGAACTTTTTTACACAATTTAATACTTAACATTTATTAACTATGAAAGCAAGATTTTTAGCTTTAGCGGCATTGGTGCTTGGCTTAGCAGCATGCCAGACAGAGCCTGAGGGTCTTAACGTAAACGTTGGTGGCGAGGTTGACACTACCATCACCGTTTCACTTCCCGAGACTACTCGTGCTACAGACAGCGCTGAGGGCGCATTTGAGAATGTCAACCTAAATGAGTACACCATTCGCTACATTCTTCAGGTTTACTACAAGGACGAGCCTTCACAGGAGCGTCTTGTTCAGTATACTGACGGCAAAGAGGTAACCTTTGATGTTCGTCTTGTTCCTGGCCGTGACTACAACTTCGTAGTTTGGGCTGACCTTGTTGAGGGTAATACCTTCCAGGAGAATGTGTGGAATAACGATGATGGTCTCCACTACAACACTACAGATCTTCACAACATCACCCTTAAGCAGACTTGGGTAGCTATGGATGAGACTCGCGATGCATTCACTGGTTACTTTAACACTGCTGATGGCGACAAGAGATATTCTGCTGGTTTGCCTATCAATATCACATTGACTCGTCCTTTCGCCAAGTTGCGCGTTATCACTACTGATATGGTGGAGCTTAACAACCTTGGTATTACTCCATACAAGGCAGTTGCAACATATACTACAAAGCACTACGAGTCATTCAACGCATTAAATGGCACTTATGCAGGTGAGGTAAGCGACATTTCACACACATACGACATCGTTTCATACGGTGACAATGTAACAACAGGTGATAAGCAGTCAAAGGTATTGTTCACTGACTACTTCTTTGCTAACAATGAGGTTGTAAACTTCACTTTGGATGTTAAGGAGGAGAACGGTACTAGCATTAAACTTAATACCTTCAACACTCCTATCCCTGCACAGCGTAACTACTTGACAACCATCCAGGGTAACATCTTGACTGATGGTAACAACGTTACTGTCAATGTTGAGGATGCATTTAAGAATGGTTCTAATTGGAATCCTACAGAGGATGAGTACGATGTTGAGATTGTAGAGGTTGGTAATGCTGCTGATCTACAGCAGGTTATTGAAGAGGCTGAGGTACCTACAACTATTGTTCTTGGTGGCGATATTAACCTTGGCGATCTTTTTGGTGCAGGTATCCTCTCAACACGTGCAACAGCAGCTCCACTTCCAATTGTTGTTGCAGATGGTAAGTCATTGGTACTTGAGCTTAATGGATACAAAATTACCACTCCTTGGGAGGATGAGGCAGCACAAAAGCATTACTATGCTTTTAAGAACCATGGTTCATTGACTATTCAGGACTCTAACTCTAAGGGCAATGGTGAGATTAAGGCTCGCGGTATTTTCAACTATGGCACAATGACTCTTAAGTCTGGTACTATCAATGCTTGCGATGGCAACGGTGGTTACGGTGTTCGCAACTATGAGGATGCAGAGTTTATTATGAATGGCGGTTCTATCGTTACAAGCAAAGAGGATGGCGATATACCAGGAGAGGGCTATGATGCTACTACAATTCGTGTTGACGAGGGTGCAACTGCAACTATCAATGGCGGTGCCATCAACAACGTAAGCAACTTCACAGTTGCTATCGATAACTACGGTACAACTACCATTAACGATGGTACTTTCACCACAATTCACACTACAATTGCCAACTCAGCCTCAATGACTATTAATGGAGGTTCGTTCACTTGCAATGGTCTTGAGGGTGTCACTGCTCACGCTTTGTGGGCTGCTGCAGGCACAACAACTATCAATGGAGGTACATTCGATGGTAAGGATAACTACAATGGTTTCAATGTAGATGCAGATGAAGGTGCTATTGTTAACATCAACGGTGGTAAGTTCCTTCCTGTTCACAGCGGTTCACTCTATGGCAAGGGTACTATCATCGTTAAGGGTGGTGAGTTCTTTGACCAGATTGCAGATAAGTATGTAGATTACGACTACAATGTAGTTAAGAATGGTGAGTTTTACACACTTGAGCGCAAAGCTGACGTAGCTAAGATTGGTGAGGTAGGTTATACATCTTTGGCTAAGGCTGTTGCAGCTGTTCAGGATGGTGAGACTATTACTCTTGTAGCAAACGAGACTTTTACTGAGAAGAACTATTATGACAACGGTGGATGGAAGGATGGTCTCGGCTATGCTGGCGATAAGAGCTTTACTATTGACCTTAACAACAAGACTATCGGTCAGGATGGTGCTCTCAATGATTATTTGATTTGGATCAAGAATGATGGCTCTAAGGCTAATACCATTACATTGAAGAATGGTACTCTTGATGCTGGCACAACAGCTTACTGCGCTTTTGCTACTGCTTCTTCAAACAAACAGAAGATAACCATTAACTTTGAGAATGTAAACCTCGTTGGTAACAATTCAAATGGTGCTGTTGCTAAGATTCGAGGTGGCGCAGAGTTGAATGTTAAGGCTGGTACAGTAATTACTGGTAAGAATAACTATGTTGGTATTGAGGCTGTAGGTAATAACACAGTTGTTAATATCTATGATAATGTAAATATTTATCAGAATGGTACAGGCAGCTATGTAGGAGCCATTGTTGGTGCAAGCTATAACGCTACAATGAATATTTATGGTGGTTATGGTAAGAGCGCTAAGTGTGGTATTATCGTTATGAGTACAGGTGCTACTATCAACGTATCTGGTGGTGAGTGGATTGCCAATAATGATGGTACTGTTGCTGCTGATAATAATGCAGTATTGGTATCGCAGAACAATCGTTATGAGACAGGTTGGGCGTGCAAATCTATTCTAAATGTAACTGGCGGTACATTCAAGGGTGGTTACAATTGTTATGGTATGGGCCCTGGTGTTGAGCCAAACGATGCTCAGATTAACATCAAGGGCGGTAACTTCAACGCTAATCCTGCATCATATGTTGTTGCCGGCTACGAGTCAGTAGAGGAGAATGGCGTTTACACTGTAGCAAAGCCAAAGGCTCTTGCAGATTTCGAGGCAGCTATCGCTAAGGGTGGTAATGTAACATTGACATCAGATGTAACACTTTTGGAGACCATCGAAATCGAGAATCAGGTTGTTATTGACCTTAATGGTAAGACTGTAACAGCTCCTTTGTTCAGTGCTTTCAATTCTAAAGCTGGCGGTAACCTTACCATCAAGAACGGTAAGGTCGTTGCATACGAGTCAACTGTACGCGCCGTAGGCGGTAAGGCTACTATTGAGAGTGGCGAGTACACATCTACAGGTACTGCTCTTGACAGCCCTGCAACTTATCGCTATAGCCTTGACTGCCGCGAGGGTGGTGAGTTGATTATCAATGGTGGTACATTCAAGTCAAACAATGGTATGATCAATGTTAGTTCAACAGTGACTATCAATGGTGGCAAGTTCGAGAATATTGTTGAGAAGTCAACAACACGCCACTTTGCTTATGTTTCAGCTCTCCTTACTATCAACGATGGTGAGTTCTACGGCAAGGCAAACTCTTCTGCTGGTGGTTGCTTCTTCTGCGGTGCTGCTGCAGGATGCGACATCCAGGTTAACGGTGGTAAGTTCACAAGTCTATGGACTTCAGGTTCAGTAAATAGAATCTTTGAGGTATACTATGGTGGCAAGATCAATGTAACAGGTGGTATGTTCAATACTAATGGTGGTATTACAACATTCGTTACTGAGAATACTGATGAGGCTACTAAGGCTGCTTATCCTTATGTTGCAAAGTAATCGACAATAATCCATAATTTACAAAGCGCTCGGCTTTGGTCGAGTGCATAAAACTAAGCAACGCAAAAAAACATACTCGCTTTCATAAATGTTTAGAAGTGTTGCTACTGGGGCTGTCCATATCCGGGGACAGCCCCAACTCTTTTTATTTAATGAGAAATGAGTAGTGAGTAATTAGTAATGGCGTTCATAGTGTGTTGTTACTATACGCGGTCATTCTGAACGGAGTGAAGAATCTCTCGGGCAGTACTACCGTCGACCCTCATACAGACTGCGAGATCCTTCGCTACGCTCAGGATGACGTTGTCTTGTCGCTGAGAGAGACCAAAAGACCGAGAGACCGAGGGACTAACAGACGAGAGGACGAGAGGACGAGCAGAGGACAATATCGTTTTGTCGTTTTCGTCATTTCGTCTTTATTATCATCCCCTCCCCACGAGTGTAACCGTGGCACGGAATATGGATGTAGTCCATTGCGCGGAAAGCGTGCGAAACAAAAAAAATGGTTACATCTATGAAAAAAGTTTTACTCTCTCTATTGGTTGTCGCATTGATGACACCTATAGTCTCGGCACAAGAGTGGCAGCGACCACGTGCGTGGCGCGGATATGAGACAAATCGCTTCTGGGATAACTGGGAGATAGCAGCAGGTGGCGGCGCTGCGATGTTGCAGGTATCCGAGAATATGGGGGACGAGCCTGGTAAGTTCTTCAACCGCGTGGGATGGAATGCCAACATCTCGGCAGTGAAGTGGATAGTGCCCGTGGTGGGCATGCGTCTGCAGCTCGACGGCGGCGAGTTCCAGAACTACTCGTTCGACCAGCCTAAGTATGGCTCGGGAATATTCAAGACGCCATACATCTTCGTGCATGGCGACATTCTGGTCAATATGTCGAACTGGATTGGCGGATACCGCCCCAACCGCATCTACAGCGCCATATCCTACGTGGGCTTCGGATACACAGCAATGTCGTGGACAGACAGCTCTGCAGGCTCCTACAACGGCGAATTCGCATTCTCATCGGGCCTACTCAACAAGTTTCACATAACACCACAATGGGACATAGAACTCGACATACGCTCATGGATATTCCGCGAGGAGTCACTCCCCGCAGAGATAACCAACGGCGGACGCTTCGCCTTTGGCCTCTCGGCATCTGTGGGCATAGCCTACCGCTTCAATAAGCGCGCATGGACCCCCGCATACTCGCAGGCAGAGGTCGACGGCTACATAGCTGCAATAGTGGGCCTCGAGGAGGAGATACTCGCAACAGATGCAGCACTCATATCGCTCGCCGAGGATGCCAAGGCCCTTGAGGATGACAACGCACGCCTAAGAAGCGAGCTCAGAGCGGCAGAGAGTGCCGAGCAGAGTGCTATGATGTGCGCAAACAAGGGCGAGGGCGTGGTATTCTTCAATATCGGCGAGGCAACACTAACGGACTATGCGCTTGCCACCCTCGACAGCTACGCCGCGGCGATGGCGTGCTGCGACACACCAATTGTGGTGACGGGATATGCCGACAAGGAGACAGGTAGCGCCAAGCGCAACATGCAGCTCTCCGAGGAGCGAGCAGAGCATGTCGCAGCCTACCTCATATCTAAGGGCATTGCCGACTCGCGCATAACTACCAAGTGGGTTGGTGACACCGAGGCAGCATTCACATCTCCCGATACACCACTCGTAAACCGTTGCGTAACAATAAAATGATGCAACGAGAAATTTCTTGTCAGAAGGGGTCAGGCTTGGTCTCGACATGAAAATAGCCCGGATGGGTAGTACTTTGACGTACGTCCCATTCGGGCTATTGATTGAGAGGCCGAGAATGACCCCTTATCACAAGAAATTATAGTGACAATACATAAGTTTACCATTATCATCTCGCAAGTGCATGCCTCCGCCACGGCAGAACTCCCACACCTTACAATCGGCGCACTCATCCTTCTTAGTCCACTCGCGGTTGCGGAAGGGGGTGAACCTGTTCTGCCACACATCCCAGAACCTATCGCGATAGATATTGCCCTGCGCATAGTTGCCACGCACGCTGGTGCAACCAGATATATCGCCATTGACACGTATTGAGGCCACCGTAACACCCGCAGTACACATATAGAAGTGGTCGCGAACCTCGGTCTCGTAGCCGCCAAGGAAGCCCTCGCAAGCGTAGCTGAGGTTTATGTGCCCCTCCTTGCGCGTCTTGCGTATAAACTCCATAAGCGTGCGAAACTGCTCGGGGTTTAGGTGCAGCGTCTCGTCGCGCTTGGCACGCCCCGCTGGAAAGACAGAGAAGATGCGCCAGCGACAGATACCCTCGGAGATAAGAAACTCCTTCCACTCCTCCAATCTATCCATAATAGCGGGCGTGGCACATGTGATAACGTCGTAGGTAAGGCCCTCGACCTCACGGATATTAGCCACAGCCTGGCGCGCACGCGCAAAGCTATCGGGATTTTGGCGAATGTAGTTGTGCACATCCTCGAAGCCATCGAAGCTCACCGACACCGTGCGCAAGCCCGCCGCCACGAGCGAGCGTAGGCGCTCACGCGTGAGGCTCATGCCATTTGTCACCATACCCCACATATATCCGCGCTTCGTAACCTCGCGTCCCGCCTCCTCGAGATCCTTACGCACTAAGACCTCACCACCCGAGAAGATGATAAGCACCTTTGCGGGGTCTACATTGGGCGTAACCTCCTCGTCAAGAACCTTGAGGAAGTCCTCAAGAGGCATATCTGCCTCCGACACGTCGACACGACAGTCGCTACCGCAATGACGGCACTTCAAATTACAACGAAGCGTACACTCCCAAAAGAGTGTACGCAACTCGTGGCGCTCTACAACACCATCGTATAGTCCCTTGAATAGCTTGAGACCCAGATGCTTGCGGATGCCCAATCTCTTTCCTTTCACTTGCAAAAGGCATATTAGAAAATGGATTACTCAGCCTGCTGGGCAGCACGTGCAGCCTCCTCAGCCTTTAGCTGCTCGATAAGCTTGACAGCCTCCTCCTCAGAGATGGGGTGCGCAATAGCGCCATCGGGCAAGCGCGCAGCCTGCTCATCGGCCTGCTCACCAGCCTCCTTGACATCCTCAACGGGGCGCGCAACCTGGCCATCGGGGAATGGCACGCCATACATAAGCATCACGCGTGGGTCATCCATCTGGTCCTCAACACCTGCAGGCTGTGGATCCTCACTCTTCTTGCTCTTCTTAGTGCTGCAGCACGCCGCAGTCGAGAGACCAAGCATAGCAAGGAGGGCTATCTTCCATTTTGCATTCATAATCGTATCTATTTACTTATTTATAATTCTCTACGTTGCACAAATATATGCCATTTTTCGGGAATCTACAAATTAAACGCATTTTTTTACGCTCTTAGTATTGACTGATGTGAGAAATTTAGTAACTTTGAACTGCCAAAACTAAACAACATCATCTATGAGAGGGCGTGTAAAATGGTTCGACGACAAGCGTGGCTACGGCTTTATCACAAACGAGCAGGGTGTGGATGTATATGTCCACTACACCGCTATTGTTAGCGAGGGCTACCGCACGCTCAAGCACAACTGGCGCGTGGAGTTCGAGGTCATAACTACCGAGGATGGTCGCGAAGAGGCCCGCAGCGTGGTGGTGCTACCAAAACTCGTTAAGGAGACACCTGAGCCCGTACAGTTGAAGCCTCGCAAGAGGGGTAAATCCTCACGTAGATAACGCAACTCTTAGAATAGTTCAAGCTGCTCGGGCGAGACGTTAAATGTCTTACGATGATAGGGCGAGAGCCCATACTCCCTTACGGCTATCCTATGCTCACGCGTGGGGTAGCCCTTATTTTTTGCCCAGCCATACATGGGATACTCCTCGGCTATGCGCATCATATACTCGTCGCGATGGGTCTTGGCAAGCACCGATGCCGCAGCAATATTGGCATACTTACCATCGCCCTTAACTATTGTGCGCCAGGGCGTTGTAAGATCTGTATGAAAGCGGTTGCCATCTATGATTATATACTCGGGCGTTGTCGAAAGGGCCTTAAGCGCGATATTCATACCCTCGATTGAGGCGTGCAGGATGTTTATCTGGTCGATGCGCTCTGCTGTCACCTCAGCAACGTACCATGCGAGGGCCTCGCGCTCGATAATCTCGCGTAGTTGGTTGCGTCGGCGCTCTGTCATCTGCTTCGAGTCGTTGAGCAGCGGGTGGTGGAAATCGGGCGGAAGAATCACCGCCGCAGCGAATACCGAGCCTGCGAGGCAGCCACGTCCCGCCTCATCACAGCCCGCCTCTATAAGCTCGCGCTGAAATGTAGTCTCCAACATAATCCTCTAACGCTTTACTTCTACCTGATATACATTGTTGTCGGGCGTAAATCCCGCCTCGCCATAGGAGCGCATCTGGCTCAACATTGCCTCGCGTACGGTGACATTCGTCTGCCTGAGGCGGCCTTCAGCAACCTCCTTATCTATGTAGTTTTCAGCGATATAGTTACACATAGCCACTCTGTAGCGACGTGGCTCTATGCCATAGCGCACATCCACTGCATCGGGATAGTCCGCAGGGGTATCGCCCAACACTATCTCGTAGGGCACATTCGAGTAGAAATACGCGTAGTGCGACTCCTTATCGGGCTTCTCCGCGGTGCCGCTATTGTACTTCGCGAGGATAAACTCACGCATCTCGTCTACGCTCATATCGCCAACATATATCGTCGACACGAAGGGGTCATTATTAAGGATGTCGACACGCTTTACATCACCCTCCTTAATCTCCGAGAGGCGCACGCCGCCATAGTGATAGAAGACCACCTCGGGGACAAAACCATCGGCATAAGCGTAGTTCAAAAGGGCATCGCACGTGAAGTTTGCAACGCCATCCTTCGTAACGTAGCTATTGGCATAGCCCTCAATGGTATTTAGTCCGGGATCACGAGCCTTAACCTCATCCACTATCTCCCTAACAGTCTCATCCTCAATATAGTTTGCGCTTTCGACCTGCGTGTATTCGACATTAAGAATCTCTCCATTCTTTATGGTCAAGTCGGCAATGGTGACGTAGCGCACATCCTTACGATTTTGGCTTATCTGCACGCCATCAATAGTCTCGTTCACAGTGTCGTGGCTGTGACCTCCTGCAATCCAATCGTAGCCATGCGACATAGACGAAAGGCGCAAGTCCATCTCATGGCCCATATGCGAAAGGAGCACCACAAAATCGACATCCTCAGCAACACTCTGGCTCACATCGTATGCTGTAGCGCAGTCATCAGCAAAGCTGAAATCTTTGTAGGCCTCCTCGCCACCGAGGGGTCGGCCATTGCAGTCTGTTGCCACCACACCCACAAAGGCTATGTCGACATCCTCAACCGTAAGTGTGGTATATGGATTGACGGGCAACTCACCAACCATATCGGACACATTGGCGCACACCCACTCAAACTCCGAGGCAGTAACCATAGCATATAACACTTCGCGTCCCTTATCAAACTCATGGTTACCCAGCGTAACGACATCGTAGCCCACCTCGTTCATAAGCTCAATCATAGGTATGCCCGGCTCAGCATCGTCATCAACATAGGCATTTCCCGTAACCCTATCACCCGAATCCACGAGGATAACTTCACCCTTTGCCTCATACTCCTTGACAAGGGTTGCCAGGCGAGGCATAGCCTCGATATTGGCGTGCATATCGTTTGTCGAGATGATGTATATATGGCTCTCATTGCTGCTCTTTGGCTGTGAGCACGATACAAGCGCAAGGAGCGCCAATGATAGTAAAATTAGATTTTTTTGCATAAGTTGTAGCGTTTTGTTGCTACAAAGTTATAAAAAATTACTATCTTTACCCTCGAATTACTTAAAAAGAGGTAGAAAATGAGGGATAGAGTAACACTTCGCCTTGTGAATAATGGCACTACGTTAGACGTGGAGATGGGCACTTCGCTTATGGAGGTGCTCGCTCAGGTTGACTTTCCACGCCCCTACCCCATCCTGGTGGCACGCGTGAACAACCGCTACAAAGAGCTTAACTTCCCCATCTTCAAGCCCGTCACAGTGGAGTTCCTCGATGTGCGCCACCATGAGGGCTACCGCGTATATCAGCGCACCATATCCTTCGTGATGCAGATGGCGGCCATGGAGCTATTCCCCGAGCGTAAGCTACGCATTCGTCACACCCTCGGTAGCGGCTTCTATGCCGAGTTTGAGAGTGGCATAGCCCCCACACCCGAGGAGTTGGCACTACTCAAAGAGCGCATGATGGCCATCGTGGAGCGCGACCTCGCAATAACACGCCGCAAGCGCCTTACAGAAGAGGTGGCAGAGGAGTATGCCCGATACGACTTCGACGACCGCCTCGACCTTGTTAAGACACGTCCCCACCTCTACAGAACGGTGAACTACCTCGGCGAGATGCCAGGCTACTTCTACGGCGCGTTGGCACCCTCATCGGGCTATGTGCGCCACTTCGATATCGCACCCTACTACAACGGCTTCTATGTGGCATTGCCCGAGCGTAATAACCCCGAGCAGGTGACTACCGACATCAAACTCGACAAGATGTTCGACATCTTTCATGAGTACCAGCAGTGGATAGACATCATGGGCGTTTCTACCGTAGGCGACCTCAACCGCCGCGTGATGGAGGGTGACGCCTCGGAGCTTATAAAGCTTGCCGAGGCCTTCCACGAGCTTAAGATTGCAAATATAGCTCGCTCCATTGCCGAGGCCAACGAGGAGCGTGGCGTGCGCCTCGCCCTTATCTCTGGTCCCTCGTCGAGTGGTAAGACCACATTCTCGAAGCGCCTCGGCGTGCAGCTACGTGTGCGTGGCTACGACCCTGTGCTTATCGCCCTTGACGACTACTTTGTAGACCGCGACAAGACACCATTAGATGAGGATGGCAAGCCCGACTTCGAGGCATTGGAGGCCATAGACCTCGCGACACTCAACGACCACCTACAGCGCCTCGCTGCGGGTGAGAGCGTAGAGATACCACGCTACGACTTCATATCGGGCAAGCGCCAGTGGCATGAGACACCACTTAAGCTCACCGACCGCTCGATACTTATCCTTGAGGGTATCCACGCCCTCAACCCACGCCTCACACCAGGCATTGCCGACGGCTGCAAATTTAAGATTTACATATCGTGCTTCACGTCTGTAGCGATGGATAACTTCTCGCGCATACCCACCTCAGACAACCGCATGCTGCGTCGCACAATCCGCGACCACGCCACACGTGGCAACAACGCACTGCGCACACTCCAAATGTGGCCCTCGGTACGCCGTGGCGAGGAGAAGCACATATTCCCCTACCAGGAGAATGCCAACGTGATGTTCAACTCGTCACTCTTCTATGAGATTTCGGTGCTCCGCGCCTTGGCCGAGCCCATACTCTTGGAGGTACCCGACACAGTACCCGAGTATGCCGAGGCTAAGCGCATGCTTCGCTTCCTCGACAACTTCGTGCCCATTGCGCCCGACGAAATACCGCCCACCTCACTCCTCAGGGAGTTTATCGGTGACAGCTCATTTAAGTATTAAACCAAAACAACATAAAACTTTTAAGCTAAAATGAAAACCTTTGACAGTTTTGTAGACCGTCATATCGGTCTAAACACCAAGGAGGATCTCCAGGAGATGCTCGCAACAATTGGCGTGGCTTCAGTTGAGGAGCTTCTCCAGCAGGTCATTCCACAGAACATCCGCCTCAAGAAGGACCTCGACCTTCCCGCAGCGATGAGCGAGTATGAGTATGCTGCACACATCACCGAGCTCGCAGCAAAGAACCGCACATTCCGTTCATTCATCGGCATGGGTTACTACCCCAATGCTGTTCCCGCAGTCGTTACACGCAACGTCTTCGAGAACCCCGCATGGTACACATCATACACTCCCTACCAGGCCGAGATATCGCAGGGCCGCTTGGAGGCTTTGCTCAACTACCAGACAGCAATCCTCTCGCTCACAGGCATGGAGGTGGCAAACTGCTCATTGCTCGACGAGGCTACAGCAACTGCCGAGGCTATGCTCATGATGTACGCATTGCGCTCACGCGAGGCTGTGAAGCAGGGTCGCAACCAGATCTTCGTTGACGAGAACATCTTCCCACACACTCTCGACGTGTTGCTCACACGCTCTGAGCCCTTCGGCATCGAGATTATCCGTGACGACTTCTCTTCGTACGAGTTCACAGGCAAGGAGTTTGGTGCTATCGTGCAGTACCCCGCAGCAAATGGTGAGGTGCGCGACTACGCAGCCTTCGCAGCTAAGGCACACGAGGCAGGCATCACCGTTACTGCTGTTGCCGACCTCCTCTCATTGGCACTCTTGAAGGCTCCCGCAGAGTGGGGCGCAGATATCGCCGTGGGTACTACACAGCGCCTCGGCTGCCCCATGGGCATGGGTGGTCCAAGTGCTGGTTACATGGCTACACGCGATGCTAACAAGCGTCAGATGCCTGGCCGTATCATCGGCGTATCGGTAGACCGTCTTGGCAACAAGGCTCTCCGCATGTCGCTCCAGATGCGTGAGCAGCATATCAAGCGTGAGAAGGCCACATCGAACATCTGTACTGCACAGGCGTTGATGGCATCGATGGTAGGTTTCTACTGTATATATAATGGTAAGGAGGGTTTGCAGCGTGCCGCACTCAACGCTCACACCGCAGCCGTAACCGTTAAGGAGGCTTTGGAGGCTATGGGCTACGTGGTTCGCACAAAGAGCCTATTCGACACCATCGAGGTGGAGGCTGAGGCTTCAGTGATTCAGGATATCGCCCTTGCACGCGAGATTAACCTCTTCTACCCCACCGACGAGTGCGTACGCATGTCGTTCGATGAGGTTACTACCGACGCTGAGTTGCAGACTATCGTCGACATCTTCGCTGAGGCACGTGGCAAGAAGGCAAAGACAATAAAGCGTGCGGAGCCCGCTATCGCATCTGAAGTGGCGCGCGAGAGCGACTTCTTCACCGAGAAGATATTTAACTCTTACCGCACAGAGACTGAGATGATGCGCTACATTAAGCGTCTCGAGTTACGCGATATCTCGTTGATGAACTCTATGATTTCGCTCGGCTCATGTACCATGAAGCTCAACGCAGCACAGCTCATGCAGCCACTCTCACTCGCTGGCTTCCAGAACATACACCCCTTCGCTCCCGCAGACCAGACTGAGGGCTACCGCGAGCTTATCTCAAACCTCGAGGGCTATCTCGCAACAATCACCGGCTTCGCAGGCTGTACTTTGCAGCCCAACTCAGGTGCAGCGGGTGAGTACGCAGGTCTCCTTATGATTCGTGCATACCACCAGAGCCGTGGTCAGGGCTATCGTAACATCATCCTCATCCCATCGTCAGCGCACGGCACCAACCCCGCATCGGCGGCTATGGCGGGCATGAAGATCGTTATCGTGGCGTGCGACGAGAATGGTAACATCGACGTTGAGGACTTGAAGAAGAAGGCTGAGGAGCACGCTTCGGAGCTCTGCGGCTTGATGGTAACATACCCCTCTACACATGGTGTATTCGAGAGCCGCATCCGCGACATCGTAGATGCTGTACACGACGCAGGTGGTCAGGTATATATGGATGGTGCAAACATGAACGCACAGGTAGGTCTTACCAACCCTGGCTTCATCGGCGCAGACGTATGCCACCTCAACCTCCACAAGACCTTCGCTATGCCTCACGGCGGTGGTGGTCCTGGTGTTGGCCCCGTATGCGTTGCTGAGCACCTCGTTAAGTTCTTGCCCACTCACTCGCTCATGGAGACAGGTGGCGAGGAGGGTATAACCGCTGTTGCCTCTTCACCATGGGGCTCTGCGATGTTGTTGCCCATCACCTACGGCTACATCCGCATGCTCGGCTTCGAGGGCTTGCGTCGCTCAACAGAGATGGCTATCGTGAATGCAAACTACATGTCGTCGGCATTGAAGCACGAGTACCGCACATACTACTCTGGCGAGACTGGCCGCGTAGGTCACGAGATGATCCTCGACCTCACACGCTTCAAGCACGACTACAACATCGACTGCGGCGATATCGCACACCGCCTTATGGACTATGGCTTCCATGCTCCTACACTCTCATTCCCCGTGCACGAGACCTTAATGGTTGAGCCTACAGAGAGTGAGTCGAAGGCTGAGATGGACCGCTTCATCGAGGCACTCATCAAGATTAAGCGTGAGTGCGAGGCTGCAGCCGAGAGCGGCAACTGCGACAACGTTGTTGTGAACGCTCCACACACCGCTTTAGAGTTGGCAGGCGAGTGGAACCACCCATACTCACGCCAGGAGGCCGCATTCCCCTTGGAGTGGATTGCCGAGGGTAAGTTCTTCCCCTATGTAACAAAGATTGACAACGGCTACGGCGACCGCAACCTCTGCTGCCGCGCAATCGAGTAATCGATAGATTAGAATCCCCAGAGGGCTGTTCAACGCATGTTGAGCGGCCCTTTTTGCATTTATAGCGTCAGAATGATTTAACCACATTCCTCTTATTTTAGGGGTTATTACATTCACTCATACGGCATAAAAATGCAGAGTATGCAACAATATCGCACTGAAATAGTGAGAGTTTCAAATATTATTAGTATATTTGCAAGCTATAACAAAAGAGAGAAAAATACATATACACACATTAAAACCACATTTATTAACTATGAAAAACTTTAAGTACACCCTGTTTGCACTCTTCGCAATCATCGCGGGATTTGCAATCACATCTTGTACGCAGGACCCTGTGGAGAACAAGGGCGACAAGGTGGAGACAAAGGTGGAGGTTGCCGTTGCCGCAACTGCAGCAAATGGTGCAACCATCGAGATCACAACTCAGAACGTGAAGGAGTTCGCATATGTTCAGCGCGACACTGAGATTCCCGCAACAGCGATTCTCCAGAGCGACGAGTTCAAGACAAAGATTGCAAACACCGAGGAGGTTACTAAGACAACTCTCATAATCGATGGTTGCAACGCTGGCGAGACTTACACTCTCTACTTCGCATTCCGCCTTGCTGATGAGACTATCTACCAGGAGGTTAAGCGCGTAGAGTTCACAACAACAAGCTATGGCGACAACGTTATCAACGTCGTTGACCGCATGTACGACGGCTTCTCTGTTTACATCCAGATTCCTGAGGAGGTAAAGGCTAAGGGCAACGCTTTGCGTTACTCTACAAGCTCTATGCCTATGTACAACTACGCTAAGCAGATGGGTTCTATGGAGCTCGATATGTTGCTCTACAACGCTCAGCAGTACACTACTACCGACAAGCTCGTTATCTACGATGAGTACCACAGCACAGAGCGCGATGCTAATGGCAACCTCATCTATGACGAGGCTGGCAACCTTGCATCTGCAACATTCGCTGACCCCAAGGTTCCTGGCGAGCCTGGCTACCTCATCGTTGGTGAGTATGCTCTGATGGAGGACGAGAACGAGCGTATCGTACTTGTTGACGGCGAGGCTATGACCGTATACGACGACTCATACATGGAGAACTCTATCTGGTGGTATCCTGCAGGTTGGTCTAAGGGCTACTACAACCCTCAGTACGACTGGGCACGCTGGTATGCTGAGCTCGATAGCGACGAGTACGACTCAGAGAAGTACTGGACAGGTTACTACGAGCGCGTTCTCATCGAGACTCTCGAGCCCGAGATCATCGAGGGTGTAGAGATCAAGGCAACTGACATCACACCTATCGACGCTTGCATCTCATTCAACGCTACAGACGACATCATCCAGTACTGCATCTTGGTATGTACAGAGTCTGAGTACGAGACACAGATTCTCCCTCTTATCGAGAACAACGAGGATTACTTGCGCTGGTTCACTGGCTCATACTTCGCTATGATGAGCTTCGGTATCCAGATGGGCTCTGGCGACTCTGAGCTCTGGCTCTCAGACTGGTTCGTAGATACTAAGGGCATGGCAGGTCAGCAGATTCGCGTGCTTGTATCAGGTCTTGGCAACGAGTCTGGCACAAAGCAGAGCTTCGATACCTACACATTCACTTTGCCCGAGGTAACACTTCCAAAGCCTGAGGTTGTCGTAACACCTGTTGCAAGCGACGACCCATACATGGTTACATTCAACATCAAGAATCCTAACCCCGACAACGCACTCACAGAGGTTTACTTCGCATGTAACTACGAGCGTGAGTTCGATGCTATCCTCAAGGAGTACAGCTACACAACACTCCTCAAGAGCATGGGTAACGCCCTCGGCAAGACCGAAATCGACCTTATCAACTCAGCTAACGGCTTCAACTTCCAGATCTCGTCACGCGACAACGCTACAACACGTCTCGCAGTGCTTGGTTACAACTGGGAGGGCTCGGGTAACAACCCCGACGAGCCAGAGTCAAAGGCTGTTGCAGAGTACACCACACCTCATGCTAACTTCCCCGTACGCGTAAACTCTGATCTCTTCGAGAAGCTCCAGGGTGAGTGGGTTGCTTCAGCACACATGGAGAACTACGTTGCTGTTACTGACGCTGAGGGCAACGCTACTGGCGAGTACAAGTTCGAGAACGCTGGCACATACACCTCTGCAGTATCAATCATGGGTGGTCTTCCATACTCTGAGACTATTCCTGATGAGGTATGGTCAATCTACAGCGCTGCTGGCATTAGCGACGAGCAGACAGAGGAGTACTACGAGGAGCTTATCGAGGAGACAAAGTGGTACAACACACGTACACGCGGTTTCAACCGTCTATTGTGCCTCGGCTACAACTTCGCAGATCCTAACTACATGCTCGACCTCGTAGCAACTCCATACGACTTGTTCATCGCTGACGACTACTCTACAAGCAAGACAAGCCACATGTTCTACGACTTCGGTCCAAAGTGGAACTTCGAGATTGACGCTGACGGCAGCGTATGGTTGCCTATCGACATCGAGCGCGAGTTCCCATTGGCTACATTCAACTTCGGTCTTGACTACGCATTCTACATGTTGGCTATCGGCGAGCGCACATACCTCGGCGGTGACCTTGTAGGCTATGACGGCCAGACTATCCTCGATGCTCGCTTCCCAGTAGAGGTATCGGCTGACTACAACACAATCACTATCAAGCCTATCGTCTACACAGATAGCGAGGGTACTACTGAGTACTACTATCCTTGCGTTGCACAGATTCAGAATGGCTACGCTACACCTCTTAACCCACGCGTACGTGGCGAGGTAACCCTCACACGCGCTACAGGTGCTAAGGCTGCAAGCGTTAAGGCTAATCCTTCTGTTGCTAAGGGCGTGGCTAAGCCTCTCTCTACTATCGGCAAGGCTCCCGTACCTATGGCACGTCCTGAGACATACACTATGACTCCTATGGACATCGAGAAGATTAATGTTCCTACACGCCTTGTTCGCGAGAATAAGATCGAGGCAGGCGAGGAGGCTTACCACAAGCGCGCTAAGGCTGCTGTGGAGGCATACTACGGCATCAAGCTTAAGTAAGCGAGATATTTGACACTTGTTAGGGCTGTTCGGCAGATGCTGAGCAGCCCTACTTATTTGGTGATGATAGAGGGGCAAGCATGGTCTCGGACAAGAGAGATAAGATAATTAAGAGACGTAAGCGAAGCCGCGGACAATGGCTGATAGTGACCTCTCTTTCTGTCCCTTTCTGTCCCTTTCTGTTCCTTTCTGTCTCTTTCTGTCTCTTTCTGTCTCTTTCTGTCCCTTTCGCCTCATTGCCTCATTGCCTCCTCTCTTCGTTTCGATTCGTCTCTCCCCTCTCCACAAACAAAAATGGCGGCACCCTAAGGCACCGCCAATAAATAATATTCGGGTAAGAGGATTACTCGGTGTCAACCTCGCTATCCTCAACATCCAAAGTCTCCTCAACATCCATCACGGACTCCTCAGCAACGGGTGCGACCTCCTCTAAGGCCTCCACAACGTAGACCTTAAGCAGGGGCATATCGCACTCCATAAGGTTCTCGACGAAGAGCTCCACCTGCAACTGTAATGCTGGGTTCTGCTTCTCCCAAGCCTCGGCAGTCTCGAGCGCCACCTTCTGATCGGCATCCGAGAGGTTCTTATACCAGTGCTCAGCAGCCTCGAACGATGCGCCAAGCTTCTCAGCTGCAGCATCCAAGTCACGCACCTCGCTATTAGTTAGCGTGTTGTACCAGGCATCGAATCCCTCAGCCTCGACAGCCTCGGCATCGATGAGCGAGGTAATCTCGCTCCACTCTACCTTGTACTCATTCATCTCGACATCTGCAGCACCCTTCTGCTGGTTGCAAGCCACGAACACCGCCGCAGCAAGCACAAATACAAGTAGACGCTTCATTACTCCTTACCTGCTTTAGTGAGCTCGATATCGAAGTCCGACAAGACGTTCATATAGTTGATGAATGCCTCATATGCCGAGCCATAGGGGTTGAAGTATGAGTGCACGTCGCCATCCGAGAACCACTTAGTAGCCATGTAGTAGAAGTGGTCGGAGTTCTGCATGAAGTGCCATACATACTCGAAATCCTTGTTCTTAGCCTTCTTAACCTTTGGTGCGAGGGCGTAGAGCTTAGCAAATGCCTCGTTCTGGAGGTCATTACCAAGCCATGCTGTAACGTCGCGCTCCTCATCTGCCCACGACATAGCGTGGGGGCTATGCAACACAGCCACGGGCTGCAACTTCTTCGATGCCTCGCTAACGGTAGCAAATGCCACCTCACCCGTTGCCAACAAAGCTGCAGGCAACGCCTTAACAAAGTCGAAGATGCCGGTTGAGGCCTTCTGATGCTCACCGAATGTCTCGTAGTCCATGAAGAGGTTCACTACGTCGCCAGTCTCTGCTGCCACCCAGCCCGCGAACTTATCTACCGTGAGAGGCCACTCGGGCCAACCCTCATTAGAGAAGCGGAAGGCAATGTCGTCCGAGAGTTTGTAGTTGCGCAACAAGAGGCGGAGCTTATTGTCGTTAGCATCGGTATATACAAAGTTGGGCGACTTCCAACCGAGGATGTGCTTAGCACCCTCAGCAAACATAGTCTTGAAGCCCATATCCTCGACCATCTTAGCGATGCCGTCAGAGTAGATAAGCTCTGTGTTGCGGAAGGCCGTGGGCTTCACGCCAAACTCCTCCTTAAGCATCTTTGTGTGGAGCTTAACCTCGTTCTTGAACTCATCTGCCGAAGCCAACGACGAGAGTGAGTGTGAGTATGTCTCACCAAGGAACTCTACGCAGCCAGTGTCTGCCAACTTCTTGAACGACTCCAACACCTCGGGGGCGTATGCCTTGAACTGCTCGATAGCCGAACCGGTGATAGAGAACGACACCTTGAAGGCACCCTTATGCTCCTCGATAAGGCTCAAGAGCAGGGCATTCATAGGCAAGTAGCACTCGCGCGCCACCTTCTGCATGATTGCGCGGTTGGTGAAGTCATCGAGGTAGTTGTGGTCATTGCCCATCTGGAAGAAACGATAGGTCTTCAAACGCCAGGGCTGGTGCACCTGAAAATAGAAACAAACAGTCTTCATATATATTTCGTTTTTTATTTATTACACTTGTCGATAGCCTGCTGGTACACATCCTTAATCTTCGTAGCGGCATTGAACCACTTGAGGCTGTTAACCTCCTCCATACCCTTCTCCGAGAACATCTTCGCAAGAGCGGGATATGTGATAAGACCATAGATGGCGTCAGCCATAGCGTCTACATCCCAGTAGTTAACCTTAACGGCGTAGTCCAACACCTCGGCTACACCACTCTGGTGCGAGATGATGGTGGGCACGTTCGAGCGCATAGCCTCCAATGGCGAGATGCCGAAAGGCTCCGATACCGAAGGCATGATATATACGTCCGAGAGTTGGAACATCTTCTGCACATCATCACCCTTCAAAAAGCCCGTGAAGTGGAAGCGGTCGGCGATGCCGAGCTGCGCAACACGACGAATACAGTGGTTCATCATATCGCCCGAACCCGCCATGACAAAGCGTACATTAGGCACACGCTTGAGCACCTTTGCTGCCGCCTCAATGAAGTAGTCGGGACCCTTCTGGAAAGTAATACGACCAAGGAAGGTTACAATCTTATCCTCCACACCGCGCTCAGGAACAGGGTTGTCGTTCTCGGCAAACTGCACAGCATTATGCACCGCTACGACCTTCTCTGGCTCGATGTTATATTTGTTGATGACGATGTTACGCGTGAGGTTCGACACGGCGATGACCATATCTGCTGCCGCCATACCCGAGCGCTCAATCTCGTAGACGCGAGTATCGATGTTGTCACTCGACGAGCGGTCGAACGATGTCGCGTGCATGTGGACTACGAGGGGCTTACCCGACACCTGCTTTGCTGCCACACCTGCGAAGTATGTCAACCAGTCGTGCGCGTGGATAACGTCGAACTGACCCTCGAGTTGGCGTGCCACCTCGGCTGCTACAACGGCGTAGCGTGCCACCTCCTCCATGATGTTGGCACCATACTTACCCGAGAAGGTGTAGCGCTGTGTCCAGCTATCACCCTTACGCTCCCAGAACTTCTTACCTGTGCGCTCGTAGCTCTCGCGATATGTTGCCCACTCCTCAGGCGAGATGTAGGGCACCATATTCGAGTCGATATGAATGAATGAAATCTTGCTCATTATATCTTCAGAACCCTCGACGCTGGCATCGCAGTAGCGTGCCTCGATGTCGCTGGCGTTGACAACCTTCACGAAGCTCTGGTCCTCGTCACCCGACGCCTTGGGCATCACGAAGATGACCTCTACATCGTTTCGTGCCAGACCCTGGGTCATGCCATAGCAGGCTGTACCCAAGCCACCGGCGATATGGGGAGGAAACTCCCAACCGAACATTAGTACTCTCATAATATCTCTCTTTTACATTTATTTCTGAACACTCTTGCGAACACACTTGCGCTTGGGCTTCTCCTCGGCTACAGCCTCAGCCTTAGGTGCCGCCTTCTTCACGCACTTACGCCTCTTTGGGGCATGCTCATTGATAAGCATATTGATGTAGAGCAAGCCCGCTACAGATGTAGCATGAGATACCGAACCGCGTGGGTTGTGTGGAGGATCACCCTCGAAGCGCTCCGAGATTGAGCCTACGCACTTTGTCTGTAGCTCTGCGTCGAATGCCTCCAACAACTTGCGGGCATCATCCACAAAGCGCTCACCACCAATTGCAAAGCAAGCCTTAACATAGAACATAAGGGGCCATACCCATGCCGAGCCATTGCGCGATGCAAGGTCCTGCGAACGCTGGTCCTCGTTGTAGTTTGATTTGTAGAGCATGTTGCGTGGCGAGAGCGTGCGCAAGCCACGAGGTGTGAGCAAGTGCTCGTTTACGGTCTGCAATACGCGCACACGCTTATCCTCGTCGAGCATGACGTAGTCGAGACCCGCCGCTACAACCATGTTGGGACGTATAAACTTATTAATCTCCTCAGCATTTACATAGTCTGCCAAGTAGCCCTCGCTCAACCAGAAGCAACCGAGGAACGAGTTCTTAATAATCTCGGGTAGTGCCTTCCACTCCGCCACAAACTCTTTGTCGCCCTGCTTCTTAGCCAATGCCAAGGTGTACGACACGGCGTTATACCACAATGCCTGAAGCTCTACGGGGTAGCCACGGCGTGGGGTGAGGGGCATACCATCAATAATAGTACCCATCCAGGTCAAGGGACGCTCTGCCGATGCCCAGATAAGGCCGTTGTCGTGCATCTTAACCTCCTCGGCAAAGCCCTTGCGGTATGCTGCGAGGATGCTCTTCATTGTCTGGCCATACTTCGCCCACAACTCCTTCTGCGTTGTGTGCTTCTCCAACTGCTGGAGTGCGAAGAAGAACCAGAGTGGTGCATCTGCCGTAGTGTTGAGCTTCGCGCCCTCGAAGATGCCACTTGCCTCCATGTCGCGCACCGCGGTGTCGAGAACAGCGATGCAATCCTCGTTATGACCCTGCGCGAGTGTCAAGCCAGGCAATGCCATGAATGTATCCTCCATGAATGGGCCAAACCATGGGTAGCCCGCAATAACCTCTGTGCGCTCACCAGGGCGACGTACGACAAACTGACGCGCCGAGTGCTCGAGGCAACTTAGGAAGTCAATCTTATGTGTGCGGCGTGCCAAAGCACTATCGTATACTGCCGAGATAGTCTCGGGCGATGCCATCATGTCGGTAGCCGCCGAGAATATTACGCTCTCACCCTTCTTGATGTTGAACTCGAAGTAGCCAGGTGTGAGCAAATCCTCGTGACCCTCGTAGCCACGTGCAAGCTCCTTGCGGTACTCGAAGTTGTAGTACCAGTCGGGGGCTGCGATAAACTCCGACTCCTCCTTGCTAAGCTGCAAGTTGAGCCATGGGAAGCCATCGTACAAGCGGCACTTAACACCATATGGGATGGGGTATGCACGGCCATCGGCATTCATATTTGCCTTCGATAGCGAGTGCTTCTCGCGGAATGCCAACAAGGGGCGGAGGCGCAACGTAGTGTCGGAGTGAGCATCGACAAGCGTATAGCGAATCATAAGCTGTGTGCGCTTATGAATCCACAACAACTCCTTCTTCAAGATTACGCCACCCACACGGTATGTGATAGTGGGCGTTGGGGTGTACTCGAAGTCGGTGATGTACTTGTGACCGCGGGGCTCGTACGTACCCTCGAAGCGGTGCAACGCGAGGTTAAACGACTGGTCGTGCTGCACGATGGTCTCGTCGAGCGACGACAACAATACATAAGTGCGGTCGCTCGTGTCGATAGGAGCAACCATCAAACCGTGATACTTGCGTGTGTTGCAACCAACGATTGTGGTGGCCATGTAGCCACCAAGGCGATCCGTAGCAAGCATCTCTCTATCGAGTGCATACTCAAGATTACCCAACTCACGCTTGTCAAATTTCAATCCTGACATAGTATGTGTATATTTGTTAGTTTATATATTCGTACGACAATCGCGTCGCAAGCCTCTATCGCTCAACGAATTGAGCACACGGCGCGACACAAAATGATATAATTATGCAATTTTGCACAAGTAAAATTAAGAAATTATTCTTAAACCGCAAAATTTTCAAGCAAAAAACGACTCAATTACAGCGTCAGAGACCAAGAATCGCTCTGCACGCACAGCCAATCGCTCGCCCACACGCTGCACCACACCAGCCTCCATCCACTCCTTCGCCGCATGGGCTATGCGCTCAGCATGCTTCGGTCCAAAGCGCTCCTCGATGTAGGCAAGGTCGATACCCTCCACCCTACGCAACGAGGTCATGACATACTCGTTTAGGTGGTCAAGCTCGGTCAACTCCTCGCTCTCATACTTCACCACACCCTCGGCATACTCCTTTGCCGTGGAGGTGCACCACGTGCGGTTGTCGCGCGAAAAGGAGTGTGCACCAGGGCCAATGCCGAGGTACTCCACACCCTGCCAATATGCCGAATTGTGACGTGCACGGCAGCCCTCCTTGGCATAGTTCGACACCTCGTAGTGTTCATACCCCGCCGCCTTAAGCATCTCATGCACAACCATATATTCGCGCTCCGACTCCTCATCTGAGATAGGCATATACTCACCTCGCTGTGTCATTTTACCGAGCTTCGTGCGCTCCTCAATCGTGAGGTGGTAGGCAGAAATATGACCCACGTTCAACAATATAGCCTCCTCGAGCGTGTGACGCAACGACTCGCCACCATAGCCCGCAATGCCAAAGATAACATCTACCGAAATATTATCTATGCCGTAGCGCTTAAGTCGCGCCACAGCCTCCTTAGCCTCCTGGGCCGTATGTCGGCGGTTCATCATCTCAAGCGCCCCATCATCAAAAGATTGAATGCCGAGGCTCACGCGGTTGACGCTCGTTGTGGCAAGCTCTTTGACATACTCCTCCGTAAGGTCGTCGGGGTTTGCCTCAAGCGTAATCTCCTCGACCTCCGAGCAGTCAAACAACTCGCGACAGTGCTCCACAAAGCGCTCTACATCTGATGGTTGCAGAAGCGAGGGTGTGCCACCGCCAAAGTATATCGAGGTTATGTGGCGCGAGCCGAGATAGTCGCTCCGCTCCTCCAACTCGCAGTGCATAGCCTCCACCACGCGGGGTAGAAGCGAGAGTGCGCCAACCTTATAGAAGTCGCAGTAGGAGCATATACGCTTACAGAATGGAATATGAAAATAGAGTGTTGCCATATGAGTAACAAAGTTACAAAAAATTTCGCACTCTGCAGATATAAGAGTCGCAAAAATAGTTATCTTTGTACCACGACAACTAAATTATACAGTTATGAAGTCTATAAAAGAGTTATATCGTATCGGTACAGGCCCATCGAGTAGCCACACCATGGCACCACGCCGTGCCGCGGAGATGTTCCAGCACCGCAACCCCGAGTGCAAGATGTTCCGCGTGACACTCTACGGCAGCCTCGCAGCCACTGGCAAGGGTCACCTTACCGACCAAGCAATATTCGACACACTCCGTCCCCACGGCGACGTGGAGCTTGTGTGGGAGCCCTCAATCTTCCTACCCTTCCACCCCAACGGCATGCGCTTCGAGGCGCTCGACGACGCCAAGAACGTGCTGAGCGACTGGACAGTATATAGCGTGGGTGGTGGCGCATTGGCCGAGGAGGATAGCACCCCAATAGAGAGTGCCGACATCTACCCCTTGACCAAGCTCACCGACATCTTGCAGTGGAGCCGCGACAATGGCCGCACCTTCTGGGAGTATGTCGAGATGTACGAGGGTCCCGACCTCTGGATATTCCTCTCGAAGGTATGGCGCGTGATGCGCGAGGCCGTGGAGCGCGGCATCGAGACCGATGGCGTGATACCCGGTCCATTGAACCTTGCACGCCGCGCAATGCGTTACAATGTGCGTGCATCGGGTTATAGCCAAAGCCTAAAATCGCGTGGCCTTATCTTCTCGTACGCCTTGGCCGTGAGCGAGGAGAATGCCTCGGGTGGTCGCATCGTTACGGCACCCACATGTGGCTCGTCGGGCGTGCTCCCCGCGGTGTTGTACCACCTATGGAAGACGCGCGAGTTCTCGGAGCAGCGCATATGCCGAGCATTGGCTACTGCGGGTCTGATAGGTAACATCGTAAAGGAAAATGCCTCAATATCTGGTGCCGAGGTAGGCTGCCAGGGTGAGGTGGGCGTAGCATGCGCCATGGCAGCAGCAGCAGCCAATCAGCTCTTTGGAGGCTCACCCGCACAGATTGAGTATGCCGCAGAGATGGGCTTGGAGCACCACCTCGGCATGACATGTGACCCTATATGCGGTCTTGTGCAGATACCCTGCATCGAGCGTAACGCCTACGCTGCAGCACGTGCCCTCGACGCCAACCTCTACTCTATGTACACCGATGGTCACCACCGCGTGTCGTTCGACCGCGTGGTGGAGGTGATGAAGCAGACGGGCCACGACCTACCCTCAATCTACAAGGAGACTGGCGAGGGTGGTCTTGCAAAGGATTTTTATTAGTAGAGAGTTTAAGGAGATTAAGGAATTTAGAGAGTTTAGTATTGCACTAAGCTCCCTAAACTCTTTATATTCACTAAATTCCCTATACTCCCTTAAAAAACTTTTCAACAACAGCGATAGCCTTGCGATATATCAAGTCGAACACTGCACTCACCTTATACACAACATCGAGGCGACGGCGAAGACGCTCGAGCGAGGTACGCAGGCTACAACTATATATAATAGTAGCCACCACGCACCACGCCACGCCGACTATTACCAGCGCAAAGAGTAGTGGCACGGCCAACTCACATAGCCACACCACAAGAGCTGCGCTGAGGAGCAAAGCCCCAAGCAGCGCAGCGAGGATAAAGGATAGAAACACTACCATACCTCCGCCTCAAGCGTACTACTCATGCTTCTCGGCTGTGGCATGTTCCGCGCCCTGCCCCTTGCAGTTGCATAGGTCGTCATGGATGCGTCGTGCCGTCTCGTCAAATACATCGTGGATCTTGCCACGAAGCTCCTTACCCGACTGTGGCGTAGTGAGCATAGCCACTGCGGCACCCAACATGGCACCTCCGAGTGCCGAAATGATACAGATTGTTGTGTTTTTCATAGTTGTAAAATTTAATTGTTCTACGCCTCGACAATCTGCAAACCATAGACCAACAACGCCTCCAACTGCAACATATTTAATAGAATTTTAACATCTTTTTAATCGCCCCCACGCCCTCGATTACCGCAATTTAGTTATCTTTGCCCCGTGAACAATGCGACACACATAGTAGCCTTCACAGGACACCGCACCTACGACGGCAAAGCCAACGAACTGCTCAGGGCGACAATCGGCGAACTCTACAACAAGGGTGCGCGCCACTTCCGTGTGGGCATGGCCCAGGGCTTCGACCTCGCAGCGGGAGAGGCAGTTGTCGCACTTATGCACTCTAAGAAGGATATAATCCTTGAGGCCTGCATACCCTGGCCAGAGTTCAACATCCGCTTCGATACCGCCAGCCGCGACCGATATCGCGAGGTGCTTGCCCACGCCACTATTGTTCGCTACGCGGCAGACAAATACCAACCCGCAATATTTCACCTACGCAACGATATGCTCGTCGAGGGCGCCCACACACTCGTCGCATGGTGGGATGGAGGCAAGAGTGGCACTTGCTACACCGTAAAAAGAGCAAGAAAACTCGGTTTAATCATCAAAAATTTATACCCAGAAAACCAACTATCTATCGCGTTTAGCAATTGATAATCAGTATGATTTTCAAAAATAACCACATACCTAAACTTCAAATTAGGTATTTATACTAATTTTGCATAATCTAAAAATTAATACTTTTGTCGCACTTTTAACAGAAGAAACTATGAAAATCAAAAATCTACTACTCGTTTTTGTCGCAGCATGCATCTGCACCGTAGCCGAGGCACAGACTACAGGCGAAAAGATTAAGGCTTTTGCTGATGAGCACCTCCGCCTCTCGGGCTATCTCCAGGGCGGTTACCGCTGGGACCAGAACGCTGACCCCTCAAACACCTTCTATCTCCACCGCGCACGTCTGAGCATCACGGGCGATGCAGCGAAGGATAAGATCGACTACCGTTTGCAGGTAGATATGGCAGGCTCGCCCAAGATTTGCGACCTCTACTTCCGCTATAAGCCTTTGAAGGAGCTTAACGTGGAGCTCGGTCAGTTCAAGGTGCCCTTCTCATACGAGAACGAGAACTGCGGCCCTACAACCGTAGAGTTTATCGACTACTCATATATCACCACATACCTCGCGCGTAATAATGGCAGGTACGACGGCATCAACGGCGCTACAGGTCGCGACATTGGTCTTCAGCTCTATGGTGGCTTTATCCACCGCGAGGGCTATAGCATCATCAACTACAACCTCGCAGTATTCAATGGCTCGGGCGTTAACATCAAGGACAACAACTCATCAAAGGATATCGTTGCCCGCATTATCGTTAAGCCATTCAAGGGCTTCGCAGTGAGCGGCTCGTATATGTATGCCGAGACTAACTATGGTGGCAACGAGTATATGAAGAGCCCACGTTGGGCCCTTGGCGCATGGTATGAGGATGGCCGCTGGATTGGCCGCACGGAGTTTGTACATGCAAAGTTTGGCCAGACAAATGTAGACTCTTTCTACGCCCTCTTTGGTCACAACTTCGCACAGCAGCCCTGGAGCGTATACATCCGCGAGGAGTTCATCATGGATGATGCCAACATCATGGATAGCAACCGCATACAGCTCGGCACAGCATACAAGCCCTTCAAGTTCTTGCGCTTGCAGGCTAACCTCAACTACGAGGTTAACGAGCTCGCACCTGAAGAGCACCGCAACAGCCTAGGATTCAACCTCCTGGTGACGGCGATGTTCTAATCGCTAACTTAAAACATTACCATTAACGCTATTATGAAAAGATTTTTGACCGAGGATTGGGTCGTAACATTTCTAAGCATTCCACTCCTCATCCTTGCATTGTTTGCAGACCACCTCAACGGAGGTCCCAAGATTCCCGACACGCTTATAACACTCGAAGCTTGGAAAAACATTGGACAATTTTTCATAATAGCGTTGATACTGCTATTTGTGGGCAACCGCATCCTGGGGCGCCCCATGCGAGGCCTCCTCGTGTCGTTTATCGTGATCTTCGCCATAGCCGTTCTTGCACAGTGGGTTGCGAAGCTCGAGGCGGTGAAGTTCTACGGCTTCGAGGCGGTATTCTTCTCGGTGCTCTTCGGACTCCTTGTCCGCAACCTCTTCCGTGTGCCCGAGTGGCTTAAGCCCGCTATACAGGGTGAGTTCTTCATAAAGATTGGCGTCGTATGCCTCGGTGCTACGGTGCTCTTCTCGGATGTTATGAAGTCGGGCTTCGCAGGCCTTATTCAGGCGGTGATGGTGGTGAGCATCGTGTGGTTCTTCGCCTACTGGCTCGCCCGCAAATTCAAGGTGGAGCGCGCTACGGCTATGACCCTCGCGAGTGGCTGCTCTATATGTGGCGTCTCGGCATGTATCACAGCTGCGGGCGTTGCGGGAACAGACAAGAAGCAACTCTCGTATATCTGCTCCGTGGTGCTTATCATCGTAGTGCCCATGATCTACCTTATGCCCTGGTTAGCAGAGATGATCGTGCCCCTCATTACCGACGACCCCGTCACACAGCAGGAGATTACCGGAGCATGGATTGGTGGCACTATAGATACCACATCGGGCGTCGTAGCATCGTCGGAGGCTGCGGGCACAATCGCCGAGAATACCGCCGTGGTGGTTAAGGCTACGCAGAATGTGCTTATCGGCGTTGTGGCATTCTTCATCGCCTTGTACCTCTCTACGCGTAGCGCAAATGGCGGCATGACCCGCCCCTCGTTCGGCATCGTGTGGGAGAAGTTCCCTAAGTTTATCCTCGGCTTTGTGGTGGCTTCGGCGCTATTTAGCATACTTCAGAGCAACGATATGCTCACGCTCAACGATAGTGGCAAGATTGTGGAGACGTCGCTTGCTAAGAACTTCTCTACGTTCTTCTTCTCGCTCTCGTTTGTCTGCATCGGCATGGACACCCGCCTTAAGGATATCGTGTCGCGCGAGAACCGCCGCGTGTTGTGGTCTTTCGTCTGCGCACAGCTCTTCAACATCGTTGTTACGCTCTTTTTGGCATGGCTCATGTTCGGCATAGTCAAGCCCGAGCTATTGGGATAAAGGAGAGTATACTAACCCAAAAGCGTCAACCCTCGGGCTGACGCTTTTTTGTTTATGACGAGTAGACAAACGAGTAGACAAACGGCGAGTAGACAAACGGACAAAACGACAAACAGACGATAGCGACCGTCATGCTCAAGCGAAAGCGAAGCATCTCCTCAATGACAATTCGCTATATGCGTTGTCGGCTTGTCTACTCTTCTGCTTGTCTGCTTGTCTGCTTGTCTGCTTGTCGTTTACAATTTACCACAAAAAAGCGTCGACTCATCAGAGCCGACGCCATTACTAATTACTAATTCCCTATGGGAGGTAGTAGTAGATATTGTCGTAGTCCTCAACATCTACTGCGGTGCGAAGAAGCGTGCCATCGGGGGCATAGTCGAGGTATATGTCGGCAAGGTAGCCGTTCACCACGATTGTAGCCTCGATAAAGTAGACCGTCTCGCCCGTATTACGCTCCAAGCGCTCCACATCGTCGACGGGGGTCTGCGCGCCATACGACGTCTCAAAAGCGGTGCGCACAGCCTGTGGCAAATCGCTATACTTGATGTCGTACTTGGTCATAACCCACACGCCACCCTTAGTGTACCACGCCTCGCACTCACCCTCGCCAGGTAGGGTAAACTCCGCAACGGCATAGCCGTGCTTCTTCTCCCACTCCACATCTACCGCCTGAGGATACTTCTCATAGAAGGCATTGCGCATAGATGCTGGAGCCTTGTAGTTGTCGCAGGCAACAAAGCCCAGCGCCACAACCACAGCAAAAGCTGCAAACATTAACTTTCTCATAGACACCATTAAATTCTCATTAACCCTTAATTCTCATATTAGTCGTCGACCTCAACAAGGCGATACTCCTTATCGAACTCCAACTCGAGGCCGTTGCTAAGCTTAACATCCCAGTCGTTGCGATCCTTCGCAATCTCTACAATGGTACTCGATGCGTAGTGCTTTGCCACATAGTCGGCAATCTTAGCTGGAACGATAGCTGCGGGGACCGCACAACCACGACACTCCACATCATCCCACTCGCCAGCAGCATCAAACTCAATCTTCGTACCACTTGCCAACACAACCTTATATTCGGTGTGGCTGAGCTCCTTATCCTCCCACACGGTCGAAGCCGCATCGTTGGGGAAGTGGTCGTTGATAAATGTGCGCGCCTTAGCGGGGAGCTCCTCATACTTTATCACGCGGTCGTTGTCGCCAAGCGTTGCCGCCACTACACTTGCTGTTGCCAATACTATACCCAAGAGGGTGAAAATTGCCTTTTTCATAATCTTTCGTTTTTACTTGTTTACATATACCATATATTATATTGTGTTAACCTGACATGTACTCTGCAAATAGCGTACAGAAGATAGACACACAATATATTTTTTATGCTGCAAGGTACAAAATATTTTGGATATAAAACGATAATATTAGAAAATTTTTTATTTATATATATACACTACTATTTTTTGTCAACAAAAGTCGGTTTATAGTCTTATTCCTTTAACCACAAAACAATAATTACCCAAAACTTCGACTTTAGTACAGTGGTAAAAAATCATATATTTTTTCACTCAAAAAAGTAGCATTACCAAAAAAATGTATATCTTTGTGTGATTATACTTATATAGAGTACAACAAAATGGCAAACACACGTTATACACTTGCCGAGGTTAAAACCGGCGACAAGCGCCTCGAGCGCGAGTTTTTGGACCTCCCCAAGATGATATACAAGGGCAATCCCAACTGGGTATGCCCCTTCGACAGCTCAATTAAGGGCGTATTCGACCCCGCCAAGAACAAGCTATTCAAGGATGGCGAGGCCATCCGATGGGTGGCACGCAACGAGGCGGGAGAGTGCGTAGGTCGCATCGCAGCATTCTACGACCGCACACACGCCTTCGGCTACGAGCAGCCCACAGGTGGCTGCGGCTTCTTCGAGGCTATCGACGACCAGGAGCTTGCCAACACCCTCTTCAATGCTGCACGCGACTGGCTCAAGGAGCGCGGCATGGAGGCGATGGATGGCCCCGTGAACTTCGGCTCGCGCGACGCTTGGTGGGGACTTCTCGTCGAGGGATATGAGCATCAACCCCTCTTCGAAAACCCTTACCATCCACCCTACTACAAGGAGCTCTTCGAGAGCTACGGCTTCCAGAACTACTTCAACCAAAACACCTATGTCTGGAAGATTGATGACGACGACGTAAACGAGGTTGTCTACGACCGCGTGAAGCGCCTGATGTCGACACCTGGCTACCGCTTTGCACCCATCGGCAACGAGGACCTATACTCGGCTGTGGAGAAGGTGCGCATGATATATAACAAGGCGTGGGCACTCTTCACGGGTGTGCAGCCCATGACCGCGGAGGAGGCTCGCCAGATGGCCGACACAATGCGCCCCATCATCGACCGCAACCTTATATGGTTCTCCTACTTCAACGACGAACCCATAGGCTTCTTCATCATGGTGCCCGACCTAAACCGCATCATAGGCAAGTATAACGGCAAGTTCGGTCTTATAAACAAGTTACGCCTATTGTGGGATCTCAAGGTGCGCAAGAAGAGTGACCGCATCTTCGCCATCGTCTTCGGCATCACGCCAGAGTTCCAGGGCAAGGGCGTGGAGTCGGGTTTCATGCAGGCGATGCTCGACAACTACATACGCACCGAGAAGAACCAGTACCGCTCAGTGGAGTTTGCATGGATTGGCGACTTCAACCCCGTGATGAACCGCATGGTGGAGCGCTACATCTGCGCACGCAAGCACAAGATGCACACAACGTATCGCTACCTCTTCGACCGCACCAAGGAGTTTACGCGCTGCCCCAAGGTAGGCTTCAAGCCCCGCCCACGCGTCGAGGATGCAATAAATAGCGAAAAGGCATAACCAAGACTAAAACTAACAATCTAAAACCTATAAAACCAATGAAAACTACAGCATTTACAAAGTACCACATTGCTAATGGTGCTAAGATGGCAGAGTTCGCAGGCTACAACATGCCTATCGAGTTCTCAGGTATCAACGACGAGCATATCAACGTACGCGAGAAGTGTGGCGTATTCGACGTAAGCCACATGGGTGAGATATGGGTGAAGGGCCCACGCGCAACAGAGTTCTTGCAGCGCATCACCACAAACAACGTATGCGACCTCTTCGACGGCAAGGTGCAGTACACTACAATGCCTAACGGCAATGGCGGTATCGTTGATGACATCTTGGTATATCGCCTCAACGAGGAGAAGTATATGCTTTGCGTAAACGCTGCAAACATCGAGAAGGACTGGAACCACATCTGCAAGCAGGGTGAGGAGTATGGTATGAAGGCTGGCGTAGAGCTCGAGAACTCTTCAGACAAGACCGCACAGCTCGCTATCCAGGGTCCTTTGGCTATGAAGCTCGTGCAGAAGATGACCGAGGAGCAGGTCGAAGATATGGAGTACTACACATTTAAGCTCTGCAAGGTGGCTGGATGCGACGTAATCCTCTCTACTACAGGCTACACTGGCTCTGGTGGCTGCGAGATCTACATGTACAACGAGGATGCTGACACCATCTGGGAGGCCATGTGGAAGGTAGGCGAGGAGTTCGGCTTGAAGAACATTGGCCTCGGCGCACGCGACACACTCCGCCTCGAGAAGGGCTTCTGCCTCTATGGTAACGACATCGACGATACTACATCTCCTATCGAGGCTGGTCTCAACTGGCTCACAAAGTTCGTGGAGAACAAGCCATTCATCGACCGCGAGCTCATGGAGCGCCAGAAGAAGGAGGGTGTTACACGCAAGCTCGTAGGCTTCAAGCTCATCGACCGCGGTGTGCCTCGTCACGAGTATGAGTTGGCGGACCTCGAGGGTAATGTCATTGGTCACGTTACATCTGGTACTATGTCGCCCTGCCTCAAGGTAGGTATCGGCATGGGTTACGTTAAGCCCGAGTTCGCAAAGGCTGGCACACAGATCGCCGTTGTTGTGCGTGGTCGCTTGTTGAAGGCTGAGGTGGTACGTCTTCCATTCGTATAAGGCATAAAAACTACGGGTATTCTACGCTTTTTGGGGCGTAGAGTACCCGTTTTTCTTTTTTTTGCAAAAAAATTTAGCAAAGGTGGATATTATTAGGATAATTTGTCTATCTTTGTGTGACTATTCCTACGGAACAGGAAGCATACAGGAAAACACGATAAAGTTTATCATTTTATAATAACCTTTTAACTTAACTAAAACTATGGATGTAAAAGTTATTATGGCCAATTTGGAGGCCAAGCACCCCGGTGAGGCTGAGTACTTGCAGGCGGTTCAGGAGGTATTGGAGTCTATCGAGGAGGTATACAACCAGCACCCCGAGTATGAGAAGGCAAAGATCGTTGAGCGCATGGTTGAGCCCGATCGTATCTTCACTTTCCGTGTTACATGGGTAGACGACAATGGCGATGTACAGACTAACCTCGGTTACCGTGTACAGTTCAACTCAGCTATCGGTCCTTACAAGGGCGGTTTGCGTTTCCACCCTGCAGTTAACCCTTCAATGTTGAAGTTCCTCGGTTTCGAGCAGACTTTCAAGAACGCGTTGACTACCCTTCCTATGGGTGGTGCTAAGGGTGGTGCAGATTTCAACCCCGTTGGCAAGTCTGACGGTGAGATCATGCGCTTCTGCCAGGCATTCATGCAGGAGTTGTGGAACAACATCGGTGTAGATACTGACGTTCCCGCAGGTGACGTAGGTGTTGGTGGTCGTGAGATCGGCTTCCTCAATGGTATGTACCAGAAGCTCGCTCGTAAGTACCACACTGGCGTTTTGACTGGTAAGGGTATGACTTGGGGTGGTTCAATCCTCCGTCCCGAGGCTACTGGTTACGGTGCTTTGTACTTCGTAGAGTATATGTTGGCTAAGGCTGGTAAGGACATCAAGGGCAAGACTGTAGCTGTTTCTGGCTTCGGTAACGTTGCTTGGGGTGCTTCACAGAAGGCTGTTGAGCTCGGCGCTAAGGTTGTTGCAATCTCTGGTCCTGACGGTGTTTGCGAGATCCCTGCAGGTATCACTAACGAGATGATCGACTACATGTTGGTAATGCGTTCTTCAAACCGCAACAAGGTTGAGGATATGGCAACTAAGTTCCCCGAGGCTTGTAAGTTCACAGCTGGTAAGAAGGCTTGGTCAGTAAAGTGTGACATCGCACTTCCTTGCGCATTCCAGAACGAGTTGAACGAGGCTGATGCTAAGGAGCTTTTGGCTAACGGTACATGGTGCTGCGCTGAGGTTTCTAACATGGGTTGTACTCCTGAGGCTATCAAGGCATTCCAGGATGCAGGCATCCTCTTCGCACCTGGTAAGGCAGTTAACGCTGGTGGTGTAGCAACTTCAGGTCTTGAGATGACTCAGAACTGTATGCACATTTCATGGGCAGGTGAGGAGGTTGACGATAAGCTCCACTTCATCATGAAGTCTATCCACGAGGCTTGCGTTCAGTTCGGTACTCAGGCTGATGGTACTGTTAACTACGTTAAGGGTGCTAACATCGCTGGCTTCATGAAGGTTGCACAGGCTATGCTTGAGCAGGGTATCATCTAATACCTTTCATGTGATAGCGGCGCATTAGCGACGCTTCAATCAAAGCCCCGAATGGGACGTACGCAAGTACTACCCATCCGGGGCTTCTTCATGTCAGCGCCACTACTGCACCACTCTAACATGAAAGTAGCACAATGATTAGAGGCACAACAAAAAAAAAGATTGCCTCCTTCACAAACAAATCCCCACGGGCTGTACGTCAAAGTACTATCCCGTGGGATTTCTTTTTTTGCGATATACTAAAACTCCTCCCCTAAAATCAAAAATATACCACACTCACTTTTGAACTCTTTCGCCGCTTTAGAGCCTTTGTCCGCATCATCCTTTTCTTCTCTTTTGTCTCTTACGCCACTAAACAAAAAAGAGAGTTTAGCACCGTCGCTAAACTCCCTAAATTCCTTGAATTCTCTAAGCGCTCTACTCAAGCAGTGCCTCAACAGCCCTGCGCCCCTCATCACCCAACGTCAATGAGTAGTCGTTGACAAACAGCGCGACATGCTTCTCAATCACCTCATCCTCAAGCTCCTGAGCATGATCCTTAATAAACGCACGCGACACCATAGGGTGCTCAAAGGCATACTCAATACTCCTGCGTAGTAGGCGCTCAAAGCGCGCCCTTGTCTCCTCGTCCAACTCCTTAGAAGCGATAATAGAACCCAAGGGAAGAGGTAGGGCCATGCGAGCCTCCCACTCCAAACCGAGGTCGGCAACGAGCTCCAAGTTGCGGCGCTGGTAGACAAACCTACCCTCGTGAATAAGTACGCCACCATCAAACTCGCCGCGCTCCACAGCTTCGGCAATCTCCGAGAAGAGCATCGGCACGCGCACCTCAACCTCGGGGAACAATCTACCCACAAGCCTATTAGCCGTTGTGTGCTCACCAGGTACTGCAATGCGCTTCAATGGCGCACTCTCACCCTTACGGCGCACCAATAACGGGCCATTGCCACGACCGAGCGCCGAGCCGCTATCGAGCAACGCATACCTATCGCCCACAGCACCAAGTATTGCCGTACTGCACTTCGTGACATCATACCTGCACTCCATAGCCGCGGCATTCAACTGCTCGATATCGAGGTACGTAACCTCAACATCAAAGCCATCGAGGTCGATGCGGCGGTTGATAATCGCATCGAACATAAAGGTATCGTTTGGGCATGGCGAAATAGCCAGGCGAAGCCTATTACTTCTCATCTTCAAGCTTTTTTAATTCCTTTGCAAGTGCCATAACGGCCTCATCTACAGCCCACTTCTCGAAGCTATCGCCCACGCGATTAGATATGGCGCGCACCTCAACGGCACGATAGCCCATCGTCTCGGCCATAGCCATTAGCACAGCACCCTCCATATTCTCAATCTCGGCACCATGCGACAGACTCTGCATCGTATGCACCGTATTGGATGCCACGCCACGCAATGTCGTATATGGCTGTGGCTGCAGATACCTACGTCTAAAGCGCTCGGGGAGCTCCACACACTCCTCGCTCATTACCTCGACCACGCTACCCACAGCGACGCTATCATCGTACGCACCCGCGATGCCTGCAAGCACCACGACATCGCCACCGCGGCAACCGAGCGAGGCGATAGTAGCCGCCGTAGCCGCCATGCCCACGCCCGAGATTACAACCTCAGCATTAGGACATAATGCACGAAACGCCTTCGCCTCCAGCTCAGTGGGAAATAGATAGATATTCATATTAATAGTATTAAGGGGTACCCATCAGGCTACCCCTTGATTGATGCTACACAAATTTGTTATCAGAATAGTTCAGATACAACGCTCGGCGAATTTCGAAGCGATGGGCTGTACTATGGCGTACTGCCCATTGCTAAGATAATTCGTTAGCGGCAGTAGATGAGCTATTATCACAACTTATTTGTTGTCAGAATGGTGCAGATACAACGCTCGGCGAATTTCGAAGCGATGGGCTGTACTTAAGCGTACTGCCCATTGCTAAGATAATTCGTTAGCGGATGTAGATGCGCCATTATCACAACAAATTAAACGATGCCCTCAACGTTACCATCCTCCGCAAGACGGATATGGCTTGCCTGAGGATTCTTGCTCAAACCTGGCATACGCATAATATCACCTGCAAGGGCTACCACGAAGCCACTACCTGCGTTAAGCTCGATATCCTTGATGTTGATCTCGAAGCCCTCAACGCTACCGTAACGCTTAGCATCGGCGCTAAATGAGAACTGCGTCTTGGCGATACATACGGGGAGGTTGCCCATGCCCCACTTCTCGAGAAGCGCAATCTCCTTCTGTGCGCGAGGACCAAAGACAACGCTACCAGCGCCGTAGATGTTCTTCGCAACCTTCGTAATCTTCTCCTTGAGGCTATCCTCGAGGTCGTATGCAAAGTTGATAGGCTTAGATGGCTCAGTCTCGATAAGCTCGACTGCGGCACGTGCCAAGTCTGCAGCACCAGCACCACCCTCAGCATATGCGTTGTTGATAACGCAGCGCACGCCAAGCTGCTCACAGTGCTCCATAACCATAGCGATCTCGTCGTCGGTATCGCTTGCGAAGCGGTTGAAGCATACGAGGACCGTCTGGCCAAACTTCTTGAGGTTTGCAACGTGGCGATCGAGGTTTGCGAAGCCCTGCTTGAGACCCTCGGGGTTGGGCAACTTAATCTCTGTCTCGGGCACACCACCGTGCATCTTAAGAGCAAGTGTAGAGGCAACCAAAACTGTAAGATCGGGCTTCAAGCCTGACTGACGGCACTTAATGTCGAGGAACTTCTCAGCACCGAGGTCGGCACCGAAGCCAGCCTCTGTAACAGTATATTCAGCATGGCTCATCGCCATCTTTGTAGCAATCACCGAGTTACAGCCGTGTGCGATATTCGCAAAGGGACCACCGTGGATAATAACTGGGTTGTGCTCAGTTGTCTGCACAAGGTTGGGGTTGATAGCATCCTTCAACAAGGCTACTACTGCACCTGTCACGCCGAGGTCGTTGACAGTGAATGGGGTGTCATCATAGCGCACGCCAAGCACGATGCGACCGATACGAGCGTAGAGGTCATCGACGTTGCGCGCAAGGCAGAGGATCGCCATAATCTCCGATGCGGGAGTGATGTCGAAGCCTGTCTCTGTGGGAATGCCATTTGCCGAGCCACCAAGACCCGATACGATGTTACGCAACGAGCGGTCGTTCATGTCGAGCACGCGGCGCCACATAACCTTCTTCAAACCAGGCTGCTGCGAGCGGTTGTGGTAGAGGTAGTTATCCAAGAGCGCAGCGATAAGGTTATTTGCCGATGTGATGGCGTGGAAGTCGCCAGTGAAGTGGAGGTTGATATCCTCCGAGGGCAATACCTGCGCATAGCCACCACCTGTTGCACCACCCTTCATGCCGAAGCAGGGGCCCAACGATGGCTCACGCAACGCGATAATAGCCTTCTTGCCGATGTGGTTAAGACCCATACCAAGGCCAATGCTCACGGTGGTCTTACCTACTCCCGCCTTAGTTGCAGTGATAGCGGTTACAAGGATAAGGTGACTCTTAGCTACCTTATGCTCGTCGATAAGGCGGTAAGGGACCTTTGCGATGTACTTACCATAGTTAAACACCTCATCCTCGGGGAAGCCTACCTGTGCGGCAACCTCACGAATATTCTTAAGCTCGGTCTCACGAGCAATCTCGATATCTGTTTTCATATTAATATTATAAAGTTTTAAGAATTTATACTATTAGTGCGAAGTAATACCCTGTAACTTAGCACTTTTACTCATTACTAATTACTCACTACTAATTATTTATGTTATTCTTTGCCGATAACAGCCTCGAGCTCCTCAACAGTGAGAGGCAAGAGCTTATCGCCAATGAAGCGGCTACCAGTCTCGGTTACCAATACGTCATCCTCGATGCGGATGCCACCGAAGTCGCGGTATGTGTCGAGCAAAGCGTAGTCCACGATACCCTCGAACTTGCCCTCTGAGCGCATCTTGTCGATAAGCGCGGGGATGAAGTAGATACCTGGCTCGTCAGACATAACGGTGCCTGGCTCTACGCGCCATGTTGCGCGGTGTACGCATGTTGCAGACTTTGCAGCACGCTCAGCAACTGTAGAGAAGTCGAACGAACGCTCGCCAATGTTCTCGCAGTCGTGAACATCCATACCCATGCCGTGACCCAAGCCGTGAGGCATGAACATATACAAAGCACCAGCCTCAACAGCAACCTCGGGTGTAGACTTGATAAGACCTACGCCCTTAAGGCCCTCAGCCAACGACATATATGCCGCCTTGTGAATCTCGGGATACATAGTACCAGGCTTAATCATATCCTTAACCTGACTGTGTGCGTTGAGCACGATGTTGTAGATGTCGCGCTGGCGGTCGGTGAACTTACCATTTACGGGGTATGTACGAGTGTGGTCAGAGCAGTAGCCCTCAACAGACTCACCACCACCATCTACCAACAACAAACGACCAGACTCCAACACACCATCATGGTTGTGGTTGTGCAAAATCTCGCCATGCTGTGTCACGATTGTAGGGAACGACACACCCTGACCATACGACTTTGCAATGCCCTCAACACGACCAGCGATCTCGCGCTCCACAACGCCGGGGCGACACATCTTCATCGCTGTCATGTGCATCTGGTAGCCAATCTTGAATGCACGCTCCAAAGCCTCAATCTCCTCTGCCGACTTCTTCTCGCGCATCTCTGCTACGGCGAACATCAACTCAATAGACTTACGCTCGTGGAGCATGCCGAGGCGGATGCCGAGCCAGTCAGCAACCTCAATCTTAAGCTCTGCACGGTAGGGGGGCAAGTAGTGCACGGGGCGGTTCTGCTCAATAGCTTTGCGCAATACGTCGCGAATAGCGTTGCGAGCATAGGTCTTCTCTACGCCCACCTCAGCACCCTGCTCAGCGATTGTGGGCATGGGACCTGTCCAGATGATATCCTCAACGGTGAAGTCATCACCGAAGAGCATCGCCTCACCCGAGTCTGCGTCGATAAGACCGATGAGCGAGGGAACGTCAAGACCGAAGTAGTAGCGGAATGTAGAGTCCTGACGGTAGTAGTATGTGTTATTGGGATAGTTGTTAGGCACCTCGGGGTTTGCGGGAAGAAGGATAAGTCCCTTGCCTACGCGGCGCGCCAACTCGGCACGACGGCCAATATAAGTCTCTTTGCTGAACATAGTTTTATAGTTTTAGGTTTTTACATTATTTCGTTATCAATTTCTTAGGGTGTTTAAGGAGATTAGGGAAATTAATGAATTTAAGGATACCACACTAAATTCACTAAACTCGCTAAATTCACTAAATTCACAACTATCTTTCCACCTCTTTGTAGACTTTATCGCCTCGGCGAACCTCATCGACGGTCTTCAACGAGATAAAGTCACCCTGCTTTGCGCTGGTTGTGGGCTGCTCGTTGAGCATAAGGCCCTCGGCCTTCTGCTCCACGACACCGGTCTTCTCGCCCATAAAGAGCAAAGAATCACCCTCCGCCACCTCGCAAGCCTCTACCAAGACCTCGGCCACGCCAATACGCTTGAAGTAGTTGGTAACCTTACCCATGTATACCTTCTTCAAGGTTGCCGACGAGCCGTAGCGCTCGCTATGCTCGACCATGGTCTTAGCGGCGTAGTAGCCACCCCAGAAGTCACGATTAAATACCGTGCGCAGCTTCTCCTTGATTGGAGCAACGCTCTCGGTATTGTACTCGCCGGCCTCCATAAGCTTAAGTGCCTCATTGTAGCTCTCCACAACGCGCTTCACATACTCGCCACCGCGCGCACGACCCTCAATCTTCAATACGCGGACACCCGCCTCGATGAACGTATCGAGGAAGTCCACCGTACACAAGTCCTTGGGCGAGAGTACATACTGACCATCGACATCGAGCTGCTGGCCGCTATCCTTATCCGTAATGGTATACTTGCGACGGCATATCTGGCGGCATGCACCGCGGTTTGCCGAGTTGTGCGACTCATGCTCCGAGAGGTAGCACTTACCCGACATCGACATGCACATAGCGCCATGTGCGAACATCTCAATCTTGACTAACTCACCAGCAGGGCCACATATACGCTGCTCGGCAATCTGCTTCGATATGTAGGCAATCTGCTCGAGCGACAACTCGCGTGCCAACACCACTACATCGGCCCACTGCGAGAAGAACTTAACAGCCTCGATGTTCGAGATGTTGCTCTGCGTAGAGATGTGCACCTCCATGCCCACCTCGCGGGCGTAGAGGATTGCGGCAAGGTCGGTAGCGATGATGGCATCGATACCCTCAGCCTTTGCACGATCGATGATGCGGCGCATAACATCCATCTCGGTGTCGTAGATGACGATATTGACCGTGAGGTAGGTCTTGACACCCGCAGCGTGTGCCACGCGCACAATCTCCGCAAGGTCGTCGAGGGTGAAGTTCACGCTCGACGCAGCACGCATATTGAGCTGCTCAACACCGAAATATACTGAATCGGCACCCGCATTAATCGCTGCGTTAAGTGCCTCGTACGACCCCACAGGGGCCATGATCTCTATATCTTTTCTTCTAATCATACTCCTTTACTTCTTTCTACCCATAAGGTTGCGGGCAAACTCCGCGAGACGCACCGCGCGCTCGCCACCAATAGAGAGGGTATTCAACACCGCAAGGGCACGCTCAAAGCGCAACTCTATCTGCTGCTCCGTAGCATGCTTAACATCGAGCTTCTCATAGATAGCCTTCACCGTAGCAATCTTCTCGGCATCGCTCAACGCCTCGTTCTTGTGTGTTGTGCGCAACACCTCGCGCTCCTCATGCGATGCGCGGCTCATGGCCTGCACCATGAGGTATGTCTGCTTACCCTCAAGGATGTCGCCACCAATCTTCTTGCCGAGGGCCTCGTCACCAAAGCTATCGAGCATATCGTCTTGAAGCTGAAACGCCAGACCAAGCTCCGTAGCAAAGCGGTATATCTTTTTTACGTCATCGTCCGAAGCACCCGCCAACGTAGCACCTATCATCGCCGAGCCCGACAAAAGTGCCGAGGTCTTACGCTCGATCATCTGTATATACTCCTCCACAGCTACGCGCTCCATGCTCTCGAAGTCCATATCGTACTGCTGACCCTCACACACCTCCAATGCCATCTCGTTAAATAGGGGCATGACACGCGCAAGGCGCTCTGCGTCGAGCATGGCGAGGTTTTTGTATGCCGAAATAAGCATGGCATCGCCCGAAAGGATGGCCACGTTCTCACCCCACTTGGCAAATACCGAGGGCTTGCCACGGCGCACCGCAGCGTTGTCCATGATGTCGTCGTGCAAGAGCGTGAAGTTGTGGAAAACCTCCACAGCCATAGCCGCAGGCATAGCCTTGTCGACGCTACCACCAAAGGCCTCGGTGGCGATGAGCAACAACACGGGGCGCAGGCGCTTGCCACCACCCGACATCGAGTAGATAATGGGGGCATACAACAGCTCAGGCTCCGCGGGGGTCTGCATCTGGCTGAGTGCGGCCTCAAACTCTGCTAAAATCTCTTCATTTGTACGAATCATGACTCTTTACTTTTTATTCTTCGTAATTATGGAGCAAACCGCTCCATTATAAGCACTTATCGCACACATACCGACGCACGCTACGCGGTACATATTGGATAATATGCGTCAAAATTAATAATTTTTTTGCATAGATTAAAATAATTTTGGTAACTTTGACCAATAAAATTTTCTAATAATACTATAAGGATGACTAAAAAATATGCAATGGGCATTGATATTGGTGGCACCAATACTGCCTTTGGTCTTGTGGATGAGGATGGTAATGTGATTGCAGAGAGCAAGATTCCTACCGATAAATTCAAATATTACGACGACTACAAACCATACATGGAGACCCTTGCGGCATCGATGAAGGAGCTTATCTCTTCACAGCCCGAGTGCGACCTTATCGGCATCGGTGTGGGCGCCCCCAACGCCAACATCCACTCTGGTCGCATCGAGACTCCCGCAAACCTCTGGAAGTTTGAAGATCCCCAGGATCCACGTCCCGACTCAATCCGCATCTTCAACTTTGTTGACGACCTCAGCCGCTTGATGGGTGGCGCGAAGGTGATGGTTACCAACGATGCCAACGCTGCAGCTATCGGCGAGATGGTCTTTGGTAACGCACGCGGCATGAAGGACTTCGCGATGATTACCCTTGGCACAGGCCTCGGCTCGGGCATCGTATGTAATGGCGAGATGGTATACGGCCACGACGGCTTCGCTGGCGAGTATGGCCACATCGCAGTTGACTCACGCGAGACTGGCCGTCAGTGTGGCTGCGGCCGTAAGGGCTGCCTCGAGGCATATGTCTCAGCTACTGGCATCAAGCGTACCGCTTTCGACCTCATGGCATCTATGACGTGTGAGAGTGAGCTTCGATCAATCCCCTACGAGAAGTTCGAGGCAAAGATGCTCTCTGACGCAGCTGCAAAGAACGATCCTATCGCTCTTGAGGCCTTCGAGCGCACAGGCAAGGTTCTCGGCTTGGCTCTTGCCGACCTCACAGCAGTCACATCACCCGAGGCTATCATCCTCTTTGGCGGCTTGGCAAATGCCGGCGACTACATCATGCGCCCCACATACAAGTATATGGAGGAGAACCAGCTCAGCGTATTCAAGGGCAAGGTTAAGCTTATGATGAGCGGCATCCAGGATAAGAATGTGGCTATTTTGGGCGGTGCAGCACTTATCTGGAAGCAACACCTCGAGGCTGTTGTAGAGAGCTACTCATAGTAGATTTTAACCAAAAATTTTAAGCGGAATAGGCATTGTCTATTCCGCTTTTTCCTATGCTATTGCATAAGATATCGGCGCTTCACATTATCGTAGAAGTCCTCCACCGTGAGCATTATAGCAACCTCGGCCACACCGCCTAAATCGGGGTTTTCATAGGTATCGAACGTCTGCATCGTGGGCGATAGGCGCATATAGGATGACAGGATGGGAGGCATCGTATGACGCATACCTTTAAGCAGCGATATCAACACCCTATAATTATCCGAAATAGTCTCACCAACAAAGAGTTTTCGACAACGATAGCGACTCAACCCCATGCGTACGGGATGCCTTGCCACCACCAACGCCTCGTGCGACGGAAAGAGATAACGCATAAAGCCAACAAGGAGGTTGCGCGCCCTAACACTAAGCGTGGGATAGAGCGTGACACGCCCAAAAAGGTAGCGCACATCCCAATACACAACCACCCGACCAAGCCCCTCCCACAAGGCATCGAGAGCATATATCGTACGATCGGCTGCACCACACTGATATTGGGGCGAGACAAAGGATCGACCCAACTCTAACGCCGAGGGGATATAGTCATTTATAAAGCGCGGCGAAAGCGTGAAATATCGCCAAATGGACAAGCTCTCTGGCGCCACCTCTGCACCCAAAGCGTAGCGATAGCCACCCACAATCTCGCGCGCCGCACCATCCCAAACAATAAGCTGCCTGCACGACCCATCACAATCCGAAGCGCAGCCATTAGCGCTATCTTGAAGTGCTACACCCGCTTGGCGAAATGCCAAATCTCTCAATCTCCACACCTCGCGCATAAGACATGGCGAACGCGCCCCGTCGAACGTATAAATATCAGCCTTACAGTGCGTTGCTCGTCCAAGATGAGTAGCACACTGCAACTCCGCTTCCAGCAGTTCTCTCTCACGACGTATCATCCTCGATATTGAATTTAATTTTTACCTCAACGAAATTATGCTATTTGGCGTTTTTTTACTATCTTCGTCCCGTTATTTTTTACTATGTAAAAAGCGTTACAAAATGGCAGCGGAAACATACCACATACCAGTGATGTTACAGGAGTGCATCGACAACCTCGCAATCAAACCCGACGGCATATATATCGACCTTACGATGGGTGGCGGTGGTCACACTCGCGAGATACTCAAGCACCTCGGTCCTAAGGGTCACCTCTACTCCCTCGATCAGGACCCCGATGCTGCGGCAAATGCCCCCGACGACGAGCGCCACACCTTTGTGGCTTCGAACTTCCGCTTCGTGCGCGGTGCTATGCGCCTTCGCGGCGTGGAGCATGTCGACGGCATCTTGGCTGACCTCGGCGTATCGTCACACCACTTCGATGCTAAGCACCGAGGCTTCTCGTTCCGTGGCGAAGCCCTCTTGGATATGCGCATGAACACACGCGGTGGTCGCACAGCTGCCGACATTGTCAACACCTACACAAATGATGCCTTAAGCCGCATCTTCGCGGAGTATGGCGAGTTGGACACCACATGGAAGATTGCCAACTGCATTGAGCGCGCCCGCAACACGAAGTCCATCACCACGACGGCAGAGCTTGTGGAGGCCGTGAAGCCCTGCACACCACCAAAGGATGAGGCCAAGTTCCTCACGAAGCTCTTCCAAGCGTTGCGCATCGAGCTAAATGGCGAGATTGAGGCGCTTAAGATGGCACTCGAGCAGAGCCTCAAGCTCCTTGCACCCGAGGGTCGTCTGGTGGTGATGTCGTACCACTCGTTGGAGGATCGCATAGTAAAGAACTTCATGCGTAGTGGCAACACCGAGGGTCGCATCGAAAAGGACTTTTTTGGTCGCGCAACAACGCCACTCAAGGCGATTACACGCAAGGCTGTCATCCCCACCGACGAGGAGATAGCCCTCAACCCACGCTCACGTAGCGCGAAGCTCCGTGTGGCCGAGAAGCTATAAACCATAGAGCACCATGACCAAAGATAGAGATAACCGCAACGAGATACTTGCCGACGACCTCGACGACAGAGGCCCAAGCCATGTGGCTATGCGCCGACGTATAGTCCGCGAGGTGGTACGCGTGGAGGAGGAGGCTGCCGAGGAGGCAGCAGACGAAGAGGCACTTGAGCAGATCATCAAGAAGCGCCCCACCTACACCCCGGCGCCGCAGTTCGCCCTCGAGGAGCCTTTCGTGGAGGAGATAGAAGAGAGTGCAGAGGAGGATGAGAGCGAGGAGAATGAGGATGATGTAAACGAGAGCGAGAGCGCCGAGGATAAGCCAAAGACCGCCAAGCGCCTTATAGACCATATCATCACGGGCTCGCTGCTTACCGAGGGCACTGTACCCTACTACCGCTACTTCATAGCCATTGCCGTGATGTGCTTCCTAAGTATCGTGCTCACATTCCTCTCGCTGAATGCCAGCAACGAGTATCGCCGCAAGGAGCGCACGCTAACAACACTCCATGAGCGCTCGGTGGTAAAGGACGAGCAGCGCTACGAGCTATCGTCAAAAAGTTCGGTAACGGAGCGCCTCAAGGAGCACAACATTGAGCTTATCGACCTCGCAAAGAGCAGTCGACTTATAGAAAAGTAACCAACGATGAGTAAAAAGCATAGAGAAAATAGTGGTTCAGACCAGAAGGCTAAGCGCGGTCACAAGCAAGATGTTGTGGCACGCGTGAGCTTCCTGTACTTTGCATTCATGTTGGTAGGCCTCGGCATCGCCATACGCCTGATCAGTGTGCAGATTGCCAGCCCCGCAGTTAAGCACAATGCCCAGGTGTTGAAGGATGGCGTATTCCGCACCGAGACCATCGAGGCGCACCGCGGTGCTATCCTCACGCGCGACGGCGAGCCTCTTGCCATATCGAGCCTACGCTACAACGTCGAGATAGACTTCAAATCCGATGGTATACGCAAGGCCGATAGCATGCTCTACATCAAGAATGCAGACTCCTTGTCGAAACTCCTCGCACTACACTTCAATAGCGAGGATGCTGCCGAGAACAGATACAAATATCTCAGCGCCAAGGAGTACTTCAACATACTATGCAAGGAGCGCACATTGGCCAAGAATCGCGCCTACAAGCTCTTTCCGCGCCTTGTGACCATCGACGAGTGGAACACCATGCGCAACTACCCCATCCTCAACGGCAACCTCGGCTATGTCTACTTCACACGCCCCGAGGAGCAGCGCCTATACCCCTTAGACGATGTTGCTCGCCAGGCTATCGGTCGCCATACCCCCATCACCATAGAGACCGAGACCGAGACAAAGGAGATTGGCGGTAAGGGCATCGAATACCTCTTCAACGAGCAGCTAACGGGTAAGGATGGCAGCGTTAAGGAGCAATGGATAGCCCACGGCTTCTGGGCACGTGTCGACGACGACAAGAATGTGATGCCCGTGGATGGCTGCGACGTCATCACAACGATAGATGCCGGCATACAGCGTGCTGCAGATGGCTACCTCCGCGAGGTATTGCAGCAGCAGAACGCATCGTTTGGCGTGGCGATAGTTATGGAGGTTGAAACAGGCAACCTCCTCGCGTTGGTGAACCTCGGCTCGGGTAAGGAGCGAGGCGGCGAGTATACCGAGCGTGTGGAGAACCATGCCTTTAAGAGTAGTATGATGCCTGGCTCGACAATGAAGCTCGCAACGACAATGGCACTACTCGAGATTGGCGACTACGAGCTCGACACAAAGGTAAACACCGAGCACTCCACCCCAAAGAAGGGTATTAAGGTGGGTGCCGCAACAGTATACGACACCCACGATGCGGGTGAGGGCACCGATGGTAACATCACCCTCGTAGATGCCTTTGCACACTCATCGAACGTCTACTACGCGAAGGCCGTATACCAGAAATGGAAGGATAACCCCGAGGAGTACACCGAGTTCTTAGCAGATATAGGCTTTGGCGACTATGTCGGCATGGAGAAGTATGGCGAGGCAGAGCCCTACCTCCCCATGGCGGGCACAGCCGAGTGGAATAAGGATGGTAGCACATCATCGCGCCTACCACGCATGGCATATGGCTACGAGTTGACGATACCCCCCATCCACATGGCGACATTCTATAACGGCGTTGCCAACGATGGCCGCATGGTAGCACCACGCCTCGTAGACCGCATAGAGTGTGACGGCACGGTGCTCGAAGTGATGCCCACGGTGGTGCTCAACAAGAAGATGTGCTCGAAGCGCACACTCGAACTCCTCGACAGCTGCCTCGTGGCGGGTACAACACGCACCTCGGGTAAGTTCAGAGACCTACCCACATCATTTGGTTGTAAGACGGGTACTGCGCAGATGTGGTCGACATTTACCTCTATCGGCACCATCGACCATAAGCAGATGGTAAATGGCATAGACAAGGACGATGAGTACTACTACGGTTCTATCGTCTGTGTGCTCCCTGCCGAGAATCCCAAGTACACCGTATATGTCGGCATCTGCAAGCAGAAGATGTATGATGGCGACCCCTACTACGGTATCCTCTTGGCAGGTCCCGTGGCAAACAACATCATGACATACATCCACGCCAACGACCCCACACTTCATGCCGAGGTGGAGAGAGCTGAGACACCATTCAGCCCCGTGAGAATCAAGGCAGGAGATAGTGGCGACGTGGCGGAGGTTAGCCGCAAGCTCAGCAACAGCCATACTAACGAGGCCAAGGGTATGGATTGGGGCAAGGCGAAGATTGACAACGAGGGTAATAGCACCATCGCGGGCTTGGAGTTCGCCGAGGGCAAGGTGCCCGACGTACGCGGTATGGGTCTCTCGGATGCACTCTACCTCCTCGAGTCGGTGGGCATGAGCGTGACACATAGTGGCTACGGCAGCGTGCGTACGCAGAGCATCGACCCCGGTAAGACCATAACAACGAACAATAGCAAAATACATCTGACACTCAAATAATTGTGATATTTAGCGAGGGGCAACCCTCCTCTCCACTATAGAGATATGAAACAACTACACGACTTGCTCGACGATGTTCGAGCCTTAGAGATAAAGGGTGCAAACCCCACGATTACGGCATTGGAGTACGACTCGCGCCGCGTGGAGCGTGGTTCATGCTTCTTTGCTGTGCGCGGCACGGCGAGCGACGGCCACAACTTCATCCCCGCAGCCATTGAGCGCGGTGCCTCGGCTATCGTATGCCAGGAGCTACCCACGGAGATTAACAACGGCGTCACATACGTCGTGGTGGAGGACACCAACGTTGCTATGGCAGCCATGGCAGCCTCATTCTATGACCACCCCACGTTGGAGCTAAAGCTTGTGGGTGTGACTGGCACAAATGGCAAGACCACTACCGCGACGCTCCTATACGACATGTTTATGGCGATGGGCTACAAGGCGGGTCTCATATCTACGGTCATCTACCGCATAGGTGAGCGTAGCGTGGCCTCAACACACACCACACCCGACGCCATACGCCTCAACGCCATGATGCGCGAGATGGTAGATGAGGGCTGCGACTACTGCTTCATGGAGGTGTCGTCGCACGCAGCAGCTCAGCACCGCATTGCAAACCTTCACTTCGCAGGTGCCCTCTTCACAAACCTCACACACGACCACCTCGACTACCACGGCACATACAAGGAGTATATCCGCGCCAAGAAGTCGTTCTTCGACAACCTCGCACCCGAGGCATGGGCTGTGGTGAATGGCGACGACCGTAATGGCGACGTTATGCTGCAGAACTGCAAGGCACGTGGCTACCGTCTATCGTTGCGCTCGATGGCCGACTACCGCACAAAGATTGTAGAGATGCACCCCGACGGCATGCAACTCATCCTCGATGGCAAAGAGGTGTGGGTGAAGTTTACGGGTAGGTTCAACGCCTACAACCTCACCACGGTATATGCCGCAGCGACACTTCTGGGCATCGACAGCACCGAGGTGCTCACAACACTCTCAATGCTCACCCCCGTGGCGGGACGCTTCGAGACCATCACGGCCGCGGACCGCACAATGGCGATTGTGGATTATGCACACACGCCCGATGCCTTGGAGAATGTGATTCAGACAATCGAAGAGATACGCACCGCGCAGCAGCAGCTCATCGTAGTATGCGGCTGTGGTGGCGACAGAGACAAGACCAAGCGCCCCGAGATGGCAAAGATAGCTGTGGAGCACGCCACAACGGCGATATTCACCTCGGACAACCCCCGTACCGAGAATCCCGACGCCATCCTCGATGATATGGTTGCAGGCGTAGCGGGCGCTACAAACTACCTACGCATCAGCGACCGCCGAGAGGCTATACGCACAGCGACGATGCTTGCCAAGGCAGGCGACATCATCCTTATTGCGGGCAAAGGCCACGAGGACTACCAGATCATTGGCACCGTGAAGCACCACTTCGACGACCGCGAGGAGGTGCGCAAAGCATTCGAAACTACACACAACACAACCCGTTAACACAACCCGAACAAAATGTTATACGAACTCTTTTCATACTTAAAGAACACCGACCTACCCGGCAAGGACCTCGGAAACTTTCTCTCGTTCCGCGCCGGTGCAGCAATCATTCTATCGTTGCTCATCACCATCTTCTTCGGCAAGTACGTCATCCGCATGCTGCGCCGCAAGCAGATTGGTGAGGATATTCGTGACCTCGGTCTCGAGGGTCAGCTACAGAAGAAGGGTACACCTACCATGGGTGGTATCATCATCATCATGGCGGTGCTCATCCCCGTGTTGCTCTTTAGCGACCTCTCGAATGTCTACATACAGCTTATGCTCATCACAACCGTATGGCTCGGCTTCATCGGTGGCTTGGACGACTACATCAAGGTCTTCCGCCACAAGAAGGAGGGTCTCAATGGCCGCTTCAAGGTCTTTGGTCAGGTAGGCTTGGGCATCATCGTAGGTACTACCATGTGGCTCTCGAGCGACATAGTTATCCAGGAGAAGGAGTGGACAACAACAACGTACGAGGTAGTGGATGAAAACGGCAAGACAAAGACCGTGAAGGAGAAGGTCGTAGTGGAGAAGGAGGTGAAGAAGGCTACGGAGACCTCTATCCCCTTCCTCAAGGATACTACGCTCGACTATAAAGATCTTATCGGTGGCAACGATACCGTTGGCTGGTTGTTCTACATCCTCGTAGCGATATTTATCATCACCGCCGTGTCGAATGGTGCGAACCTCACCGACGGCCTCGACGGCCTATTGACGGGAGTCTCGATACCTATCGTCATGGTGCTCGGCGTCTTGGCATACCTCTCGGGACATATCATCTACTCAGACTACCTCAACATCATGTATATCCCCGATAGCGCCGAGCTTATCGTCTTCGCCACAGCCTTTGTGGGTGCGCTGGTGGGCTTCTTGTGGTACAACTCCTTCCCCGCGCAGATATTCATGGGCGACACTGGCTCGTTGACCATTGGTGGCATTATCGCCGTCTTTGCCCTCTGCATCCGCAAGGAGTTGTTGTTGCCTCTGTTGTGTGGTGTATTCCTCGTGGAGGCACTCTCAGTGATTATACAGACAACATACTTCAAATATACCAAGCGTAAGTATGGTGAGGGACGTCGCATATTCCTTATGTCGCCCATCCACCACCACTACCAGAAGAAGGGCCTCTTCGAGACCAAGATTATGATGCGCTTCTTCATCATATCGTTGCTCCTATCGGCCCTCACACTCGTAACTTTGAAGATTCAGTAAACGACCTCAACAAATATAGAGCATTATGAAACGTAAGATAGTAGTTTTGGGTGGCGGTATCTCGGGCTACGGCTCAGCAATACTTGCAAAGAAGAAAGGCTTCGACACCTTCCTAACAGATATGGGCAAGATTGCCCCCAAGTTCAAGGAACGCCTCGATGAGTGGGGTGTGGAGTATGAGGAGGGCGGCCACACCGAGGAGCGCATCCTCGATGCCAACGAGGTGATTAAGTCGCCCGGCATTCCCGACACAGCGCCCATCGTCGTAAAGATTCGCGAGCGTGGCATCCCCGTAATCTCGGAGATAGAGTTCACAGGTCGCTACAAGGGCGTAGCTAAGACAATCTGCATCACAGGTTCGAACGGTAAGACCACGACAACGTCGCTCATCTACAAGATTATGAGCGATGCGGGCCGTAAGGTATCTTTGGGTGGCAACATCGGCGAAAGCTTCGCATACTCCGTGGCTACCGACAAGTACTTCTGGCACGTGTTGGAGCTCAGCTCATTCCAGCTCGACGGCTGCTTCAAATTTAAGGCCGACATCGGCGTGTTGACAAACATCACACCCGACCACCTCGACCGCTACGACTACAAGTTGGAGAACTACGCACGCTCGAAGATGCGCATCACGCAGAATCAGGGTGCTTCGGACTTCTTCATCTACTCGGCCGACGACAACGAGACAAACAACATGCTCGCTGAGATGGACGACACGCTACGCGCACGTCAGCTCCCCTTCGCCATCAACACAGCCATTGCCAGCGGCGATGGTGATGCTATACTTGAGGGTCACACCTTCACAGCTACCGTAGGTAAGAAGTCGGTGACAATCGACACACGCAAGATGCAGATAGAGGGCATGCACAACATCTACAACGCCATGTCGGCGGCACTTGCTACGCTCGCTGCGGGCATCGAGCCCAAGCAGATTAAGCGCTCTATCTACGACTTCTCGCCCGTGGAGCACCGCCTCGAGCCCGCAGGCACAGCAAACGACATACAGTGGGTGAACGACTCTAAGGCCACGAATGTTGACTCCGTGTGGTACGCCCTGGAGAGCATGAAGCGCCCAACGGTGTGGATTGCAGGAGGCACAGACAAGGGTAACGACTACACCCCTATCAAGGAGTTTGCACGCCGCAAGGTCAAGGCACTCATCTGCATGGGTGTGGACAACGCAAAACTCGTGCGCGACTTCCAGGGCATAGTGCCAGTAATCCGTGACTGCCACACCTTCGAGGAGGCTATGGCCGCAGCACGCGACGAGGCTAAGGAGGGTGACACCGTGCTTCTATCGCCTGCATGTGCAAGCTTCGACCTCTTCCGCAACTACGAGGAGCGTGGCCGCATGTTCAAGGAGTGGGTAAAGGAGAATGTATTAAAGTAGGGAATCGATGTTTTTTAAGAGCAAGAAAGAGGTGGATGAGAGTGCCAACGAGCCTATAACACGCAGTAGGCGCATATTGGAGGGTGACCGCACGCTGTGGATAATATTCGCAGTGCTCATCGTCATATCCATTCTCGTGGTATACTCCTCAACGGCGAAGATGGCCTACGACATCACCACCGACCTCTCTACAACCGAGTCACTACGCCAGCAGCTTATGCTCGTGGTGATAGCCGTGCTCATAGTCTTTGTCACGCACAAGATAAACTCGCCCATCGTGCGCTTCTTCACACCGAGTCTCTTCTGGCTCTTTGTGGGCCTCACCGTGCTCACCTACTTCATTGGCAGCACGACAAATGGCGCGGCACGCTGGCTCCCCATCGGCTCCTTCCAGTTGCAGCCCTCGGAGGGCCTTAAGGTGCTTACCATACTTATGTTGGCACGCTGCATGGAGAAGCGACAGAAGGATATAGACCGCATCAAGCTGCTACCCACATCGTGGCGCATAAGGGAGCCTGAGCAATGGAAGATAGTGAAGGAGAACACCTGGCCACTGATAGGCCCCATAGCCATTGCCTGTGGCGTGATTCTCCCTGCGCACACCTCAACGGCAGTGCTTATCTTCTCCACCTCGCTGCTTATGCTATACATAGGTCGCGTATCGCTGCGCGAGCTTATGAAGTTTGTCATGATAACCTCGGCCGTAGGTATACTCGGCATCGCAACGATGTCGTTGGCAGGCGTGGGACGTGGCGACACGGCGGGAGGACGCTTCTCGCAGTGGATAAACACATGGGTTGATGGCAAGCATGATGCAGTATATGAGTTCTCGGATACCGAGCGTGCAATGATTGCGATACACGAGGGTGGCATCGTGGGTAAGGGTGCGGGACATAGCGCCTCGCGTGCCGCTATCATCCACCCCGAGAGCGACTACGCCTTCTCGTTCTTCACCTCGGAGTATGGCATCGTGGCGGCACTGATACTCATGCTGCTATACTTATGGATAACATTCCGCGCAATAGAGATATGTCGTCGCGCTACGACACCCTTTGCAACGCTTATGGCTGCAGGCCTCGGACTACTCATAACGTGTCAGGCGCTCTTACACATACTCGTGCAGGTGAACATCCTACCCGAGACGGGACAGAACCTCCCACTCGTATCGCGCGGAGGATCGTCGCTGCTATTTACCGCCATAGCCTTTGGCCTGATACTCAGCGTAAGCCGCACAAACGAACAAGAGAGATTAAACAAAGAGAGTAAAAAAGATGAGTGACGTTATAAGATTGGATAAGTATCTGTGGGCCGTGCGCGTCTTTAAGACACGTAGCGATGCCGCAGATGCCATACGCCAAAATCGCGTATTGGTAAACGACGCCTATGCCAAGCCCTCACGCGAGGTCAAGGTGGGCGATATGATATCGGTACGTCGCGAGCGTGTGCATTACAGCTACAAGGTACTCGACCTCGTGTCGAGTCGCCAGCCCGCGAAGAATGTGCCCATGTACTGCCTCAACTGCACACCACAGGAGGAGTTAGACAAGCTCAACGTACCCCACGAGACCATCTTCGTCTTCCGCGAGCGCGGCATGGGACGCCCCACGAAGAAGGATAGGCGCAACATCGACGCACTGATGGATGGCTTCTTCTACGACGCCGACGCCGATATGGAGGATGACGAGGATTAAACTTTACTACGACAATAACAACAAATTAAAATATAACGATTTATGGAATACGATTTCAGAGCCATAGAGCCTAAATGGCAGAAAAAATGGCAAGAGGAGGGCACCTACAAGGTAGATGTAGATGCTTCACGCCCCAAGTTCTACGTGTTGGATATGTTCCCCTACCCATCGGGTGCGGGTCTCCACGTAGGTCACCCACTCGGTTACATCGCATCGGACATCTACTCACGTTATAAGCGTCAGAGTGGCTTCAACGTGCTTCACCCCATGGGTTACGACGCCTTCGGTCTCCCCGCAGAGCAGTATGCAATCCAGACAGGTCAGCACCCTGCGGTTACCACCGAGGAGAACATCGCACGCTACCGCTCGCAGCTCGACAAGATTGGCTTCTCGTACGACTGGTCACGCGAGGTGCGCACATGCGAGCCCGACTACTACCACTGGACACAGTGGGCATTCCTCAAAATGTTCGACCACTGGTACAACAATAAGAGCCAGAAGGCAGAGCCTATCACAGTCCTCGTAGCGCACTTCGAGGCTGAGGGTAGCGCAGGCATCGACGCCGCAGAGACTCAGCACCTCACATTTACCGCCCAGCAGTGGAAGGATATGAGCGAGGCAGAGCGCGAGCAGGTGTTGCAGAACTACCGTCTTGCGTTCCGTGCCGACACGATGGTAAACTGGTGTCCCGCCCTCGGCACCGTGCTCGCTAACGACGAGGTTAAGGAGGGTCTCTCGGTGCGTGGTGGTCACCCCGTGGAGCAGAAGCGCATGAAGCAGTGGCTGTTGCGCGTAACAGCATATGCACAGCGCATGCTCGATGGCCTTGAGAAACTTGAGTGGAGCGAGTCGTTGAAGGAGATTCAGCGCAATTGGATTGGCCGCTCGGTAGGTGCACAGGTATTCTTCGATGTTAAGGGCTCGGAGCGTAAGCTCGAGATTTTCACCACACGCCCCGACACTATCTATGGCGTTACGTTCATGGTTATCGCCCCTGAGCACGAGTGGGTAGCGGAGCTTACAACCGACGAGAACCGCGAGGCTGTAGAGGCATATATCGCTGAGACAAAGCGTCGCTCGGAGCGTGAGCGTATCGCCGACACCAAGCGTGTTAGTGGTGTGAAGACTGGTTCATATGCTATCAACCCATTCTCTGGTCGCGAGATACCTATTTATATATCAGACTACGTATTGGCGGGCTACGGTACAGGTGCTATCATGGCTGTTCCTGCGCACGACTCACGTGACTACGCCTTTGCACGCCACTTCGGCATCGAGATCATCCCCGTTGTTGAGGGTGGTAACCTCGAGGTTGAGTCGTACGACGCTAAGGAGGGCATGGTCATCAACTCCGACATCATCAATGGCATGGATGTTAAGGATGCCATCAACTTCATGTTCGAGGAGGTAGAGCGCCGCGGCTTGGGTAAGAAGCTTATCAACTACCGCTTGCGCGATGCTATCTTCTCGCGCCAGCGCTACTGGGGTGAGCCCTTCCCTATCTACTACAAAAACGATGTAGCTTACCGCGTAGCAGATGAGCAGTTGCCTCTCACATTGCCCCCTATTGAGAACTTTGGTCCTACCGAGGAGGGTGAGCCACCTTTGGCACGCGTGGAGAAGTGGCACACAGCCGAGGGCTACCCCTATGAGCTCTCTACAATGCCAGGCTTCGCAGGCTCTTCAGCATACTACCTCCGCTATATGGATCCCCACAACCGCGAGGGTCTTGTAGGTAAGGAGGCTAACGACTACTGGCGCAATGTAGACCTCTACGTGGGTGGTATCGAGCACGCTACAGGTCACCTCATGTACTCACGCTTCTGGAACATGTTCCTCTACGACTTGGGCTACGTGTGCGAGTCGGAGCCCTTCAAGAAGCTTGTTAATCAGGGTATGATTCAGGGTCGCTCGAACTTCGTGTACCGCATCGTGGGCACAAACCAGTTCGTATCGCTCGGCCTTAAGGATAACTATCAGACTCAGGAGATTCACGTAGACGTTAACATCGTTAAGAACGATGTACTCGACCTCGACGCCTTCCGCGCATGGCGCCCCGAGTTTAAGGATGCAGAGTTTGTATTGGAAGATGGCAAGTATATCTGCGGCTGGGCTGTGGAGAAGATGTCTAAGTCTATGTTCAACGTCGTTAACCCCGACTACATCGTCGAGGCCTATGGCGCCGACACGTTGCGTATGTACGAAATGTTCCTCGGTCCTTTGGAGCAGTCTAAGCCCTGGGATACTAACGGCATCGACGGCGTACACAAGTTCTTGCGCCGCTTCTGGGCTAAGTTCTACTCGCGCGATGGCGTGTTGCTGGTAAACGACGAGAAGGCTACACCCGCAGAGCTCAAGGTTCTCCATAAGACAATCAAGAAGGTAAGCGAGGATATCGAAAACTTCTCGTTCAACACCTCTGTTGCGGCATTTATGATCTGCCTCAACGAGCTTGGCGACTGCTCTAAGCGCGAGATTTTGGAGCCTTTGACAGCACTTATCGCACCCTTCGCGCCCCATATCGCTGAGGAGTTGTGGCACGTGCTCGGTCACGAGACTACAGTTTGCGACGCCGCATTCCCCAAGTTCTGCCCCGAGTATCTCGTGGAAAACTCATTCGAGTACCCCGTAATGATCAACGGCAAGCTCCGCTTCAAGCAGGAGTACGCTCTCGACCTCTCACAGGAGGATATCGTGGCACATATCGTCACTACCGAGGGTGCACAGAAGTGGCTCGAGGGCAAGCAGCCTAAGAAGATCATTGTGGTTAAGGGCAAGATCATCAACATCGTAATGTAATGAGGCAGTTCTTTTCGCAGTCGGTATTTGCCGGTCTTCTGATCGGCATTGCCGGACTCGTATTCCTGCATGTTGGTGGCTTGGACGAGGGTCGTGGCTTCGGAGAGCTGGGCGGTGCTGTGCTCTTCGCCTTCGGTCTTATGTCCGTAAGCGTAAGTAAGGCTCTGCTCTTTACGGGTAAGGCGGGATATCTGCCATACAAGGAGTCGCTACAGCTTATCCCTATGGTGTTGTTCAATGCTCTGGGCTGTATGGTCATGGCCGCTATAGCATACTCCACCATCAATGAGAATGCCATGGCTACGCTCGACGCTGTTATGGTGGCCCGCGAGACAGCATCATGGCGCATCGCTATCACCTCTATAGGTACGGGTGTTATCGTTACGATGGCACTACATGGCGTGCGCAATGGCACCTACTTCCCGCTGCTATATGGCGTACCCGTATTTATCATGTGCGGACTACCCCACAGCATCGCCGATGCCTTCTACTACTGCGTGGCGATACTACACGGCAAGTTCGCAGGCTGGATGATTATGGCATGGGTGTGGTCAGTCATTGGCAACTACATCGGCTGTAACCTCCCCCGCTGGTGCATGGGCGACAAGTTCGAGACTAAGTAATAAGCAAGATAGGCTGTTCAACGTATTTGGACAGCCTATTTACTATATTTATAGTGATAAATTTGTAACTTTGTGCTATGGAGAGTAAAACGATTATCGTACGCAAGGCTGTGCGCGAAGATGCCGCAGTGATTGCTGAGGCTGTGGCCATGGCCATTGGCGACGAGAGGGCACTACGCAACTACTGCGGCGAGGAGTATATGGCGGTGCTAACGGAGATTGCACGCCACGAGGCTACGCAGTATAGCTGGCAGTATGCCCTTATTGCCGAAGTGGATGGCGCAGCTGCGGGAGCCATAGTTGGCTACGACGGCGCTATGCTCCACACCCTGCGCGAGGGTACGTTTGCCACGCTACGCAACTGCATTGGTCGCACGCCAACGATTGTGGACGAGACCTCGGCGGGCGAGTATTACCTCGACTCTGTGGCTGTACTGCACCAGTTCCGCGGTATGGGCATAGGTCGCGCCTTGGTGTCGGCATTTTGCGATAGCGCCTTTGCCCAAGGGCATAGATGCGTAGGACTAATCGTGGATTATGAAAACCCTGATGCGGAGAGGTTGTACACCTCGCTTGGCTTTAGACGAGTGGGCACACGCCCCTTCTTCAACCACCAGATGTGGCACCTGCAGAGGTGCAACTATAGGCTCCACCACGTCGAGGAGCGCACAGCAGAGCTTATCGAGCAACTCACCACACTATGGGAGGCTTCGGTACGCGCTTCGCACCACTTTCTCAGCGAGGAGGATATATGCGAAATACGAGGCTATGTGCCTATGGCATTGGGTGGCGTCGAGCACCTCGTAGTAACTGAGGATGGGCATAACATGCCCGTAGCATTTATGGGTGTGGAGAATGGCATGTTGGAGATGCTGTTTGTGAACCCCACGCACTTCGGCTGCGGCATAGGCAGCAATATGGTGCAGCATGGCATAGAGAATATGGGCATTGAGGAGGTCACGGTTAACGAGCAAAACCCCTCGGCAGTAGAGTTTTACAAGAGGATGGGATTTAGGGCATACAAGCGCACGGAGTGCGACGAGCAGGGTCGCCCATTTCCATTGATTTACATGAGATTATAGCGGCAAGTGTTTGTCCGAGGACAAGCGGACAAACAGACAAGCGGGCAAGCGGATAAGCAGACAAACTGACAAACAGATGGCGCTGACATGAAAATAGCCACTGGGAATTACGCAGACACCTCCATTAGCGATAAGTTATTTCGCGTCAGAGTGGTGCAGATGTGGCGCTGACATGAAAAAGCCACCGATGGGTAGTACTTGACGTACGTCCCATTGGTGGCTTTGATTGAAGCGTCGCAGATGCGCCGCTATCACGCGAAATTATTTGTTGTAGGCCTTCATCACTGAAATAAGATCAAGCACCTTGTTTGAGTAACCCCACTCGTTGTCGTACCAAGAAACAACCTTCATGAATGTCTCGTTGATAGCGATACCTGCAGTAGCGTCGAAGATAGAGGTGCGAGCATCACCAAGGAAGTCTGAAGATACAACAGCCTCGTCAGTGTAGCCAAGGATACCCTTGAACTCACCCTCAGATGCCTTCTTCATAGCTGCACATACCTCTTCGTAAGTAGCGGGCTTCTC
>JAFYWG010000036.1 GCA_017558115.1 Alistipes sp. | reverse complement strand
TGGTCGACCTGCTGCAGGTTGAACTTCGTTGCGAGGAATCGGTACTCTTTTCTGAGTTCTGTGTAGTAGGGTGTTCTCTCGGCCTCCACTCGGTAGTATTCGGGGATACTCTCGGGCTCCAGCAATCCCGCCTGTCCGAAAAAGACTGCCTCTATCTGCATAAGGTTGTCGCGGTGCTTGCCCAGCGCTGTAAGGTCGAGAATGCTTGCCCACTGCTCGAAGGCTTCGCCCTGTATTCCGAATCCGAAATTGCGGGCGAGGGTGCGGAAGAGTGTCTCTTCCCAGCGTTTGTCGCTCAGGTTGTGGGTGGCGGTTATGCGGCGCGCCTTGTCCTCTATGCGCTCTATGAGCAGACGCGAGAGGTAGCTGTTTGTGTGCAGGGTGTCGGTGGCGTTTATCGTCTCCTCGCAGGGGCGCTTGCCGCAGCTTATTGCAAGAAATTCGTCCTCGAAGTGCTTGCCGGGCTCTATTACCAATGTGGCATCGGGGTCGGTGGGGCAGGGGCTCTCGGGCGACACTACGCAGAGTGCTGCGCTGCCGTCGCCCTCGGACGGCTCGACGAGGATGTCACCCTCGCGCTCGCAGCCGTCGATTCTTACGCAGCCGTTTCTGAAGATGTTGCCATCCTCCTCGCCTATGTTTAATATTTCTATATTCTTGCCCGATGGGGTGCGCAGCTTGTCGTGCGCCACCATCCTGTATTTCCAAATATAGTGCAGGATGTCTCTCTTCTTCATTCTTCGGTTACTTTATTGTTAGTTTTTTGCCTTTGCTGCTTCGGGGTAGCTGATGCGTGTGTGGTAGATTGCCTTGAGACGCTCCTTGAAGGTTGTCTTTATGGTGTCGATATCCTTGAAGGTGAGCGGTGCAAGGGCAAACTGTCCGTTCTCCAGCTGCGCGTCGATTATCTTGTCAACAAGCGCGTGGATGTTGCTCTCGGTGTACTCCTCGAGGCTGTGCGAAGCTGCCTCCACACTGTCGGCCATCATCAGGATTGCCTGCTCGCGGGTCTTGGGCTGCGGCCCCTCGTATGTGAAGAGCTTTTCGTCGATCTCTTCGTCGGGGTGGGCATTCTTGTATGTGATGTAGAAATATCCTGTCTTTGAGGTGCCGTGGTGGGTGGTGATGAAGTCCTTGATGCTCTGCGGCAGATGGTGGGCGCGTGCGATTGCAATGCCGTCCTTCACATGCTGCAGAATAATCTTTGCGCTCTCTTCGGGCTGCAGGCTCTTGTGCGGGCTTATGCCTCCACTCTGGTTTTCGGTAAAATAGATGGGGTTCTTTATCTTGCCAATGTCGTGGTACAGGGCACCCGTACGCACTTCGATGCTGTTGGCTCCTATGCGTCGCGCCGCCTCGGCTGCGAGGTTGCCCACCTGCATAGAGTGTTGGAAGGTGCCCGGTGCGTCCTGCGACAGCTTGTTTAGAAGCTCGTTATTGATGTTCGAGAGCTCGATGAGTGTCACGGCCGACGTGAATCCAAATATCTTCTCGATGGCGAACATCAGCGGGTAGGCGATGAGCAGCAGTCCTCCGCTTATAAGAAAGTAGATGTATGTGCTCAGGTATATTTTCTCTATGCTGTTCTCGGCAATAAGCTCATAGGCAAAGTATGTAAGTGCGTGGCAGATGAGAATTATGAACATTGTGCGGAAGAGCTGCGAGCGGGCCGTGAGTTCGCGCAGACTGAATATGGCTGCCGCGCCTCCGGCTATCTGCACGAGGATGAATACGTGCGGTGCCGACAGCATCGTAGAGCAGATGAATGTCTGTATTATGTGGGCCATGAAGGCTGTGCGCGAGTCTACGAAGAGACACAGCAGCAGGGGCACCATGGCAAAGGGCACCATGAATACGTTGCCTGTGTGCGTGTGTACCATTGCTCCCACGATGATGCAGAAGATGGTGATGAGCAGGAATATAAGAATGAATCTATTTTGCTGTCTCAGGTACATGGGGCGGTAGACATTTATGAAGGCCACCATTCCCAGCAGTGCCATTGTGGTAATGAGAATCTGTCCCAGAAGGGTGAGTCCCGTGTGGCGCTTCTCGTTGGTGCGTTTGTTCCACTCATACTGGTACGAGTGCAGCGTCTGGTACAGCTTTTCGTCGACAATGTCGCCGCGGCTGATGATTTTCTGTCCCTTCTGTACAATGCCGTCGCTCAGCGACACCGATGCTTTCAGCTCTTTAAGCGCCAGATTGGTCTTTATGGAGTCGTAGATGATGTTGGGCTGTATGTACTCCTCGAGCTTCAGCTGGCGCAGTGTCTCTTTGGGCAGTGTGTCGTTGTAGGTCAGCTGTTCGTACACCGACTTTATGGTGTTCAGGTTGTTGATGTCCGACGACAGGGCAATGTTTCCGCTTATTATCTTGATGTTGTTCAGACTGTCGCGTTTCATCTTCTCGGAGCTTTCGAGCGACACGATGCCTCGCTTGTAGGCATTTATCAGACGCTGGCGGTAGGTGTTGTACTGCTGCGGAGTAATAACTTCGATGAAACTTCTGTTGTAGTCGCGTGCGAACTTGTCGAGTGCCTTCTCCGTTGCCGAACTATCCATGTTGAAGTAGGGCTGGAAACTCTTCAGCAAGCTGTCGCGCTCGGCTGCAATATCCTCGTCGCTTTTGTAGATGGGAAAGTCGAAGTCGGACATCAGCTGGCCGTAACCCCAGGGGGTGTTTATGCTGAAGTGGTAGTTGAAATTTGTGTCGCGAGGCATAAAATAGACTATGAGTGCTATGCAGCCTACTATCAACAGTGTCTCGATGATGGTTCGTTGTCTCAGTTTGAACATATATTCTCTCTTTTTTTGCTTGGTGGGAAAATGTCTGTGCGTCGATTATCTATTTTCAACTCCCAAAAGTACAAAAAAATAGATAAATAGTATAAGGATGCTGTAAAACATGCTTGTTTTTTGTTGTTTTTAAAAACTTTTGTACCTTTGTTTCGGAATTGTACCGTTATTTTTGTTCGGTTTTTAATTGATAACAGGCAACCGACAGTTAAAAATATTTTCACTCCATAAAGGAAACAAAATTGACGTGACGGCACAATGGCACAAATGTTAATATAAAATTCGTATATAATTTATGAATAACCGAAGAGTAAGAGTGCGCTTCGCACCCAGCCCCACAGGCCCGCTGCACATTGGCGGCGTAAGAACTGCGTTGTATAATTATCTGTTTGCCAAACAGCATGGTGGAGATTTTATTTTCCGTCTCGAAGATACCGATTCCAACCGTTTCGTCGAGGGTGCCGAGGAGTATATACTCGAATCTTTCAGATGGCTCGGAATAAAGTTCGACGAGGGTGTCTCCTTCGGCGGCGAGTATGGCCCCTACAGACAGTCCGAGAGAAGGGAAATTTATAAAAAATATGTTAAGATTCTGCTCGACAGCGGAAAGGCCTATATTGCTTTCGACACCCCCGAGGAGCTCGACAAGAAACGTGCCGAGATTGAGAATTTCCAGTACGATGCATCTACCCGTATGATGATGCGCAACTCTCTCTCGATGCCTGCCGAAGAGGTGCAGCAGCTTATCGACGGCGGCCACAAATATGTGGTGCGCTTCAAGATTGAGCCGGGCGAAAAGGTTGTCGTTAACGACATTATCCGCGGCGCGGTAACCATCGACTCGTCTATCCTCGACGATAAGGTGCTTTATAAATCTGCCGACGAACTTCCCACCTACCACCTTGCGAACATCGTGGACGACCATCTGATGGAGGTCTCTCACGTTATCCGCGGCGAGGAGTGGTTGCCTTCGGCTCCCCTGCACGTACTTCTCTACAGAGCCTTTGGCTGGGAGGATACAATGCCCGCTTTTGCCCATCTGTCGCTTCTGCTGAAGCCCGAGGGTAACGGCAAACTCAGCAAGCGCGACGGCGACCGTCTGGGATTCCCTGTCTTCCCCCTCGAATGGAAAGACCCTGCAACGGGTGCAATCTCTTCGGGCTACCGCGAGGCCGATTATCTTCCCGAGGCTGTAATCAACTTCCTTGCTCTGCTTGGCTGGAACCCCGGCGACGACGTGGAGCTTATGAGTCTCGACGAGCTTGTGCAGAAGTTCGACCTTTCGCACTGCAGCAAGGCCGGTGCACGCTTCGACTACAAGAAGATGATGTGGTTCAACCACGAATATATAATTAAAAAGGACGATGCCGAGATTGCTGCTCTCTTTGCTCCCGTCGTTGAGTCGCACGGAGTGTCGGTGGACATGGCTACTCTCACAAAGATTGTGTCGCTGATGAAGGGACGCGTGAACTTTGTTCACGAGCTTTGGGAGGCATCGAGCTTCTACTTTGTCGCTCCCGAGGCCTACGACGAAAAGACTGCGAAGAAACGTTGGAAAGAGGACTCTGCCACAAAGATGGGCGAGCTTGCTGCTGTTCTCGAGGCGCTCGATGACTTCTCTATCGAGAATCAGGAGGCGCGCGTGAAGGAGTGGATAGAGAGCAAAGGCTACTCTTTGGGCGAGATTATGAATGCTTTCCGTCTGGCGCTTGTGGGCGAGGGTAAGGGCCCGCAGATGTTCGACATTTCGGGCATTCTGGGCAAGGAAGAGACTCTTGCACGTCTGCGCAGAGCAATAGAGGTGCTCGGGTAGGGCACACTCTTTCTCCCCGTCGCCGACGGAGTGTTTAGGAATTGAATGTTGTTAAAAACATCTTTTGAACGATGTATAGTTTACTTATATATTTATATATAGCCGGCATCAAATTGGCTGCTCTGTGCGGACACCGCAAGGCGAAGCTGATGATTGAGGGCCACAAGAATATATACCCTTTGCTTTCAGAGCGTCTGCGTAGCGGGGAGAAATATCTTTGGTTCCACGTATCGTCGTTGGGCGAGTTCGAGCAGGGACGTCCCATTATCGAGCGTCTGCGCGAGACGCATCCCGAGTACAGAATTGTGCTTACATTTTTCTCTCCCTCGGGCTACGAGGCTGCGAAAAAGTATCAGGGTGCCGATGTTATCTGCTATCTGCCTTTCGACACGCGTCGCAACGTGGCGCGCTTCCTGAATATCGTGAAGCCGCAGAAGGCGTTCTTTATAAAATATGAATTCTGGCCCAACTTCCTGCGCGGGCTGAAACGCAGAAACATTCCCGTGTACAGCGTTTCTTCTATCTTCAGCGAGAATCAGGCTTTCTTCAAGAAATTCGATTGGGGCTACCGCAAGACTCTGCGCTGCTTCAACCATCTGTTCGTGCAGAATAGAAAGTCCAAGGAGTTGCTTGCGACCATCGGCGTCGATAATGTCACCGTTATTGGCGACACCCGCTTCGATCGCGTGGTGAAGATTGCTTCGGATGCCAAGCAGCTGGCGCTTGTCGAGGCTTTTGCCCAGGGTAACAGAGTGTTTGTTGCCGGAAGCTCGTGGGGCCCCGACGAGGATATTTTCCTGCGCTACTTCAATGAGCATCTTGGCGAGTGGAAGCTGATAATCGCTTCGCACGAGGTTACCGAGGCAAGGCTCGCCGACATTCAGAGCAAGTTCAAGGGTAAGTGCGTGCGCTACACTCAGGCTTCGATGGACGACGTGAAGGGTGCCGACTGTCTGCTTATCGACTGTTTCGGACTCCTCTCTTCTATATACAGATACGGAGAGGTTGCTTACGTTGGTGGAGGCTTCGGAGTGGGTGTACACAATCTGCTCGAGGCGGCTGTCTATGCGATGCCCGTCTTCTTTGGCCCCAACAACAAGAAGTTCCAGGAGGCGCAGATGCTGAAAGAGTGTGGCGGAGGTATCGAGATTTTCGACTACGTGGGCTTTGAGAGCACGATGGATACCTTTACATCCGACGCGGCTGCCTTGAAGAAGGCCGGCGACGCTGCCGGAAAATATGTTGCAGGCAACAGCGGTGCTACGCATAAATTGCTCAAGGCACTGAAGCTGCTGTAGCCGCAATTTTGCCTACTGTCTGCAAAAACAGGATGGCTTTTTAAAAACATTGTTAATAATGTGTTGCTTTTAAGGAATATTATTAACTTTGCAACATGAATGTTGCGAAAATAGGCTGCAATCGCCGTGCAATATATAAGCAGGGCTTGCGTTGTGCTCGTTTGCAATATTTTTTGACTAACGAAAGATTTTTCAACCTTATTTAATAATAGAATATTATGCAGTATCTAACAAACGAAAAATTGGTGATTGTCGGCGCTGCCGGAATGATTGGTTCAAACATGGCTCAGTGTGCATTGATGATGGGCTTGACAACCAACCTTTGTCTTTATGATGTATTCTCACCCGAGGGCGTTGCCGAGGAGATGCGTCAGAGTGGTTTCGACGGAGTGAACATTACAGCAACAACCGATGTTGCCGAGGCTTTTAAAGATGCAAAATATATTATTTCTTCAGGTGGTGCTCCCCGTAAAGAGGGCATGACACGTGAGGATCTTCTTGCAGGTAACTGTAAAATCGCCGAGGAACTCGGTAAGAACATCAAGACTTACTGCCCCGACGTTAAGCACGTTGTTATCATCTTCAACCCCGCTGACTTGACAGGTCTTGTAACATTGCTTTACTCAGGCTTGAAACCCGGTCAGGTGACAACACTCGCAGGTCTCGACTCTACACGTTTGCAGAGCGCATTGGCCAAGAAGTTCGGCGTAATGCAGAACGAGGTTACAGGTTGCGCTACTTACGGTGGCCACGGCGAGCAGATGGCAGTATTCGGCAGCGCAGTAAAGATCGCTGGCCGCAAGCTCACTGACATCATCGGCACAGAGGAGTTCCCCGCAGAGGAGTGGGAGCAGATGAAGAAGGATGTAACACAGGGTGGTGCTGCTATCATCAAGCTCCGCGGTCGTTCATCATTCCAGAGCCCCTCATACCTCTCAGTTGAGATGATTCGCTCTGTGATGGGTGGCGAGGCATTCCGCTTCCCCTCTGGCACATACGTATCTAACGAGCGCTACAACCACATCATGATGGCTATGGACACTGTTCTCGACCAGAACGGCTGCTCATACAAGATGCCTGTAGGCACTGAGGAGGAGATTGCTAAGCTTGACGCTTCATACGCACACCTCTGCAAGATGCGTGACGAGTTGGTTACTCTCGGCATCGTTCCCGCAATCGAGGAGTGGTCAAAGATCAACCCCAACTTGTAATTATTAGCAAGCAGATACTGCGCTAACAAAAATATCCCGACAATGAGCAAACGCTCATCGTCGGGATTTTTACAATGACTACGAATTACTAATTGCTCATTACTAATTATTTATGAAGATCGCAGTTCCTACACGCGATGGACACATCGACGACCACTTCGGCCACTGCGCCTACTACACCATCTTCGAGATTGAGGATGGCAAGATTATCTCAACCTCGCGCCTCGACTCTCCCGAGGGTTGTGGTTGCAAGTCAGGCATCGCTGCCGATATGGAGGCGATGGGCATCGAGGTTATGCTCGCGGGTAATATGGGCGAGGGCGCAAAGAACAAGCTTCAGAGCCACAACATCAAGGTTATTCGCGGCTGCAAGGGCGACATCGAGGCAGTAGTCAAGGGCTACCTCCTCGGTTTTGTCATGGACTCGGGCGAGGCTTGCCACCATCACGAGTGCAAATAGCGATAGGCGAACGCAAAATAGAAGAGAGACTTAGAGGGCCATTAAGTCTCTCTTTTTTGTATGCAATACCTTTAGGCGGACTGGGGTCAATGAGTTCGATGATTTCGATGAAACCTTGTCGCAGGCAGGAGCTCTAAAGGATTCGAAAAAAGGGAGCGCATACGTTTTTCGACGAACATACAAGCAGAAGGTGGCGGACAATGCGTTGATGCATTTTCTGCTTGTCATCTCTTATTTTTGCTTTCTTTATTCTCTGTACCCTATCTATTTTTCCCTAAAACCACATGCACTTCCCTCAATTTTGCAGTTTTAGGAAATTTATTTCGGTTTTTTGATACAGCGTACCACATTTTTTACTATATTTGTAAGAAATTATGGTGTACCCCGTAATGGGTGCACTATACACCCATTGAAATAAGACAATTAAACAATTATACAAAACTACAAACTTACTGAACATGGACAATGTAAACGCTATGCAGTTGCAGGATGTGGTTATCCGATTCTCGGGTGACTCAGGTGACGGTATGCAGCTCACCGGTACGCTCTTCTCGGACACTTCAGCACTGCTCGGAAACGGTATTTCTACCTTCCCCGACTACCCAGCGGAGATTCGCGCTCCACAGGGAACTGTAGCAGGTGTATCTGGCTTCCAGGTGCACATCGGCTCTTCACGTGTAGATAACCCTGGCGACTACTGCGATGTGCTCGTGGCTATGAACCCCGCAGCACTTATTGCTAACCGCAAGTGGCTTAAGCCCTCGGCTACCGTTATCATCGATGGCGACACCATGACCGAGGACAACATCACTAAGGCGGGCTTCAAGACTTTGGATCCCATCACTGAGCTTAACCTCCAGGACTACAACGTAGTTATTCCAGACATCACAACCATGACTAAGGAGGCCCTCAAGGACTCTGGTATGGACAACAAGGCTGTTGTAAAGTGCAAGAATATGTTTGCCCTCGGTATCGTATTCTGGATGTACAACCGTCCTGATGACTACGCTAAGAACTACCTCGACTCTAAGTTCGCGAAGAAGAACCCTCTCGTAGCTGAGGCTAACAAGAAGGTTATCGAGGCTGGTTACAACTATGCAGCTAACACACACCAGTTTGCTAACAACTATACTGTAGCTCCCGCCGAGTTGGAGAAGGGCGTATACCGCTCAATCAACGGTAACACAGCTACTGCATGGGGCTTCTGCGCAGCGTCTGAGAAGTCTGGTCTTCCCCTCTTCTGTGGCTCATACCCCATCACTCCCGCTACCGTAATCCTCGAGGAGCTTGCTAAGCGTCGTGACCTCGGTGTTAAGACCGTACAGGCTGAGGATGAGATTGCAGGTATCTGTACTTCAATCGGTGCAGCATATGCTGGCAACTTCGCAGTGACTACAACATCTGGTCCTGGTATTTCACTCAAGAGCGAGGCTATGGGTCTTGCAGTTATGGCAGAGCTTCCTTTGGTTGTTGTTGACGTTCAGCGTGGTGGTCCTTCAACAGGTCTTCCTACAAAGACTGAGCAGAGCGACCTTAACCAGGCACTCTATGGCCGTAATGGTGAGTGTCCTATGGTTGTTGTTGCAGCATCTTCACCCAGCGACTGCTTCCACTACGCATTCATGGCAAGTAAGATCGCTATGGAGCACATGACTCCCGTTATGTTGCTTACCGACGGCTTCATCGCTAACGGCTCGGAGCCTTGGAAGATTCCTTCAATGAGCGAGTATCCCGCAATCGTGCCTCCTATCGTAGCACCTCGCGGCGAGGGTGAGGGCGAGTTCTTGCCTTACGAGCGTAACGAGAAGTTGGCTCGTGGTTGGGCATTCCCCGGCAAGGAGGGTCTCGAGCACCGCATCGGTGGTTTGGAGAAGGATAAGCTCCGCGGTACAATTTCACACGATCCTAAGAACCACCAGGAGATGGTCACTACACGTCGCAAGAAGGTGGAGCTCGTGGCAGAGGAGTTGCCCGAGTTGGAGGTATTTGGTGCTAACGAGGCTGACGTACTCGTTGTAGGTTGGGGCGGTACACGCGGTCACCTCCACAGCGCAGTTAAGCAGCTTCAGGATGAGGGCAAGAGCGTTGCTCACCTCCACTTCAACTACATCTACCCCTTGCAGAAGGGCGTAGCCGAGACCTTGAAGCGCTACAAGCGCATCGTGGTATGCGAGTTGAACGAGGGTCAGTTTGCTGGTTACTTGCGTCAGCAGTTCCAGGATGTCGTAATCGAGTCTTACGGCAAGACTGAGGGTCAGCCTTTCACCGTTATCGAGATCAAGGATAAGGTTAATTCAATGTTGTAACTGTAACACCACAAATAACTTAAAACGAGAAAAACTATGGCAGAATTTAAGTATACACCCGCTGATTTCAAAAGCGATCAACAGGTAAAGTGGTGTCCCGGTTGTGGCGACCACGCCATCCTTAACGCTGTGCAGCGTGCTATGCCCGAGGTGGCAGACGCTCTTGGCAAGCCCCACAATAAGTTTACTTTCGTGTCGGGTATCGGTTGCTCTTCACGCTTCATCTACTACATGAAGACCTTTGGCTTCCACACCATCCACGGTCGTGCTAACGCCATTGCAACAGGTATCAAGACTGCGAATCCCGACCTCTCAGTATGGGTATGTACTGGTGATGGCGACTCATTGGCTATCGGTGGTAACCACTTCATCCACGCCATCCGTCGTAACATCGACCTTAACGTTATCTTGTTCAACAACGAGATCTACGGTTTGACTAAGGGTCAGTACTCTCCTACTACTAAGCTCGGTAAGATTACTAAGACTTCACCCTTCGGTACTGTGGAGAAGCCCTTCACACCTGGTGAGTTGGTAATCGGCGCTAAGGGTACATTCTTCGCTCGTACTATCGACCAGGAGGTTATGCTCACTAAGGAGTGCTTGTTGGCAGCTGCTAAGCACAAGGGTATGGCTGTTACTGAGGCGTTAGTTAATTGCATGATCTTCAACGATAAGACTCACGCATTGTTTGCAGGTGACAAGGCTACTCGCGAGGAGCACACAATCACCTTGAAGCATGGCGAGAAGATGTTGTTCGGCAAGGATAAGAACAAGGGTCTCGTATTCGAGAACATGCGCCTCAAGGCCGTTACTATCGGTGAGGATGGCTACACTATGGACGACGTGTTGACACACGACGCTAAGTGCGCAGACACCACTCTCCACTCTATGCTCGCAGCTATGAAGTACCCCGAGTACCCCGTAGCAGTAGGCGTTATCCGCGATGTTGACGACGAGAACGTTTACGACATCAAGGTTGCCGAGCAGGTAGAGCAGGTTAAGGCTGCCGCTAAGATTAAGTGCGTAGACGACCTCCTCCGTTCAGGCCAGACTTGGGAGATTAAGTAATTTCGCTTCGCGTAGCGATATTACACCGCAAAGCAATACCCCACGGGTTGTATACAACTTCCCGTGGGGTATTCTTATATTTGGGGTAATAATGCCAAAAATGGAAAATCCCCACAACGTACTACGCCGCGGGGATTCTCCATGTCTCAATTTATACACTACTCAGGCAACTGTGTTGCACTATGATGGTCTGTAAGAGTCTCCACATCCTGACACTCTACACCACGCATACGCCCCTTCTCCTTAATAAAGAAGCGCACGATGACCACAGCGCCCACAAGCACGATAAGCACCGCCACAGCATATACCACAAACTCCATCTTTCCACCGCCAACTATAGCACGCAACGACTCGCCACGATACGACAGCACAACAAGGGCGTAGGCCACAGCATTATTAAATATATGTAGGACTATAGGCGCGAAAATAGAGCGCTTCGAGAGGTAGAAGTAGCTGAGCACGACGCCCACAACAAGGGCCTCGACAACGACGATAGGCTCCATGTGTACAGCACCAAAAGCGGCAGCCGAGAGCGATGCCGACATAAGGGGTGAGGTGTTACGACTAAGGATATTGAATAGTCGCGCACGGAATATCATCTCCTCGAAAATGGGGGCAATGAGCACCACTGTAAGGAGCGTGCAAGGGCCATTTGCGAAGGTGCGACTATCGGGCGATAACACCTGCTCCAAAGGCAACAAAACCACCGAGATAGCAATGATTAGAACAACTCCTGCAAGCAGTGCAATGGGGTCAAAGCCCGCCTTAGAGTTATAGACAGGAAGCACTTGCTTAAATGCCTTACGCTCAATGAATATTACTATGCCATATATAGCAATCATTGAGCAGAAATAACTAAGCATAAAACGTCCGTCGCCGGGCAATGAATCAAACGCGAAAGCATCCAACACCCCCACTATCACGAGCGTTAAAACAAAGACAAATATAAACATCGTGGTAAGTCCCACGCTCTTAAAAAATCGCTTCATAGAGCCACATAATTTTGGTTTACGGCACTACCCCACACCCACACAACTCAAACATACTGAGGCGCAGAGCAACAAAATTCAAACAAAGGTAGTAATTTTTCAATTATCGAGGCTGAAAATAGGATAAAATTTACTATTTTTGTCCGATTAATTTATTTGTGAATAATAGGAGAAAATATAGATGGCAAAAGTTGTTGCTTTAGCAAACCAGAAGGGTGGCGTAGGTAAGACCACCACAGCTATAAACCTCGCGGCATCTGTCGCCCTGCTGGGCAAGAAGGTGCTGCTTATAGATGCCGACCCCCAGGCAAATGCTACCTCAGGATTGGGCTTCGACATCAACCAGCAGGGCCTCTACGAGTGCATCGTGGGCGACGTCCAGGCGCGTGATGTCATCCTCCACTCGGCAGACATCAAGAAGTTGTGGTTGCTCCCCTCGTCAATCAACCTTGTAGCGGCAGATACCGACCTCTCGCAGATGGAGAATGCCCACCACATCATCAAGGGCATCGTAGACTCCGTGCGCGGCGACTACGACTACATATTCATCGACTGCTCACCATCGTTGGGTTTCACCACCGTCAACATCCTCACAGCCGTTGACTCGGTGCTCGTACCTGTACAGTGTGAGTACTTGGCGTTGGAGGGCTTGAGCAAACTTTTGAACTCCATCAAGATGGTTAAGAGCCGTCTCAACCCCGCACTGGCCATCGAGGGATTCGTGCTCACAATGTATATGCGCAACAAACTCAACAACCAGGTTGTAAGCGAGGTACGCGAGCACTTTGGCGAGTTGGCATACGAGACCATCATCCAGCGCAACATACGCCTTGGCGAGGCCCCCTCACACGGTAAGCCCATCATGCTCTACGACGCAGCAGCTGTGGGTGCTGCCAACTACCTGAGCCTTGCCCGCGAGTTCCTCAAGCGCAATAAGACAAAGCGAGAATAAAAGATAAACAAGAGATATGACTACCGTAAAGAATAAGAGAGGATTGGGCCGTGGCCTCGACGCCCTTTTTGGCGATGTCAATCCCGCACAGAGCGCTAAGCCCATGTCCGAGATGGCAGAGGTGGCTATTGCCGACATCGTACCCAACCCCTTGCAGCCCCGTCACGACTTCGACACCGAGGCCCTCGCAGAGCTCTCGGCATCTATCGCTACACTCGGCGTCATCCAGCCCATCACGCTACGTCGCCGCAACGATGGCAAGTTTACCATCATCAGCGGTGAGCGCCGCTGGCGTGCTTCGCAGATGGCAGGCCTCGAGACCCTCCCAGCATATATCCGCGAGGTGGAGGATGAGGACCTCCACGCCATGGCCCTCGTGGAGAACATCCAGCGCCAGGACCTTAACGCCATAGAGATTGCCTTGGGCATGCAACGTCTTATCGAGGAGTGCGGTCTCACACAGGAGGCTATGGCCGACAAGGTAGGTAAGAAGCGCTCTACCGTATCGAACTACATGCGCCTACTTAGCCAGCCCTCAGAGGTGCAGTTGGCCCTCAAGGAGGGTGTCATCACCATGGGTCACGCTAAGGCTATCGCCGCCCTCGACCCCGCCGAGCAGATTAAGGCTATGAAGCGCTGCGTGAAGAAGGGTATGTCTGTGCGCCAGGCCGAGGCTTTGGCACGCAAGATGAGCGAGCCCCGCAGTTTGGAGACCGAGTTAGAGGAGGAGTATCCCGAGTCATTCTCGAAACTTGTAGACGAGCTCGAGCGCCTCTTCAGCGACAATATCTCCATCAAGCGCACAAAGAGTGGCGCCAGCCGCATCACCATAGAGTGCGCTAACGACGCGGAGGTCGATATGCTCATCGAGAAGCTTCACAAAATAAATAACAACTAAGTACGTTGGTGAGTATAGGTATGATTAAACGGATATCCATAGCCATGATCATGGCGGTGATTGCTATTTTTGCAGTTGCCGAGGGTGTCTCTGCTCAGGAGTATGACCGCGAGAGGCTGCGTGGCAATGTCCGCACCATCAGCAATGGAGGTCTTGTACCCATCGACTCGGCAGCTCTGCTTAAGGCTAAGGCCGAGGCTGCAGCACGCCGCGACTCGCTCTACTTCCGTCACCTCGACTCTCTCGGTCGTGCGACAAACGAGCTCTACGACAACCTCCCAGATAGCGCTCGTGACTCTATGCGTAGCGCCATTGCCGCAACACTCAAGCGCGACTCTGCAGCACGTGGCCGCGGTGATAGCATCTCACCCGACGGCAAGCGCATACGCCTAAATAAGCATGGCGAGGTGCGTAAGCCCTTCATCAGCGACTCCATGGGTCTCTCGAAGGTGTGCTTCTTGTCTGTACCCCTCCCTGGCTTCGGACAGATATACAACAAGCAGTACTGGAAGCTCAGCATTCTCTACCCCGTTGTTGGCGCCTCGGTAGGTATGTTTGCCTACGAGAATAAGCAATACAAACCTCTCAAGAAGCAGTACGACCAGTATCTTGTCGACCACGGATATATGCGTACCCCCGAGTTGGATGCTATACAAGAGAAGATGATACGCCACAACACCCGCCAGCAGATATATGCAGGTGTTGCTATCGCCACATATCTCTACTTCATTGGCGATGCTGCTATCAACTACTCAACAAACGACGTGTCGCACGTAAAGAAGGCCACTACCCTCTCGACCATATGTCCAGGTGCCGGACAGATATACAACAAGAGCTACTGGCGCGTGCCCATCGTCATCGGTGGCTTGGCCTCGACCATCTATACCATCGACTGGAATAACCGTGGCTACAAGCGCTTCAAGACGGCATATGCCCTACGTGTCGACTACGATAAGAACCCCGATAAGTACCCTGGAGGTGCTGCCGACGAGTTCCGTGGCGCATACTCTGCCACCTTCTTGAAGAACCTCAAGGATAGCTATCGTCGTAACCGAGACCTCTGTATCCTGCTTACTGCGGGTGTCTACATCTTGCAAATTATCGATGCACACGTAGATGCTCACCTCCAGGACTACGATATCTCGGACGACCTAACCATGAACCTCGAACCATACTTCGACTACTCTCCCGTAGGCTCCACCCCGCTTATGGGCGTCAATATGAGTCTGAAATTTTAAGCATAGAGAATGAAGACAGGATTTATAAAGACGCTACTTCTCGTTGCGTCATTAATCGTCATTGCGTCGTTAGACAGCTCACTATACGCCCAGCGTCAGCGCCGTGGCGTCAACAAGCGCTACACCTCTCCCGAGGAGATTCAGCGCCGTCAAGATAGCATCAAGCAGAGTCATAGCGGCGACACATTGATGTTTAGCACCATGCCCCCCATCACTACCGAAACCATGGAGTCTCGCCCCACTAATCGCCCCGAGCAGATAGACTCTGTGCTGGCACTATGGCGCGCAAGCAGCTCTAAGGAGTACTACGACAACTACTTCGCAAGTTTCAATGGCTATAGCGATGCTCTCACCGCTACGGGCACATACAACAACACCGACTCGCTCTACATAGCACGCCTACAAGGTATCATGACCCCCGTACCCCTCACCTACAACTACGAGGTGCGTAGTGCCATCGAGCGCTTCTGCTCACCCAACTATGCCAACACCTTCAGCTATGCCTACTACTACTTCCCCATCATCGAGGAGGAGTTCACCAACGCAGGCATCCCTATCGAGATACGCACTCTCGCCATCGTAGAGTCGGGTCTCAGCCCCATTGCAAAGTCAGGTAAGAGCGCCGTGGGCATCTGGCAGTTTATGCCAGCCACAGGTAAGGAGTTCGGCCTTGAGATCAACTCCATGGTCGACGAGCGTTGCAACCCACGCCTCGCCTCGCGTGCTGCAGCGCAGTACCTCAAGCGCATGTATAACATCTACGGTGACTGGACCCTTGCCATCGCAGCATACAACTGCGGTCCTGGACGCGTTAACCGCGCCCTAAGCAACAGCGGCGTGAGCCTCGAGGATGCAGGACAGCTCTTCTGGGACATATACGAGTATCTACCCACCGAGACGCGTGGCTACGTACCCCTATATATGGGTGCTACCTACGCCTTTGCATACCATCGCGCACATGGCGTTACCGTGCCCACACCTCCCATGCCTATCGCCGTGGATACAATCATGATTGATCGCCCACTCCACCTCGAGCAGGTATCTTCAACCCTCGACATCGACCTCGAGGTACTCAAGATGCTCAACCCCGAGTACACCTTGCAGATTATCCCAGCTACAACCAAGAGCTACCCCCTCACACTACCCGTAGAGCTATTCACGGAGTTCGACCGCCAGCGCGATAGCATCTTTGCGAAGGATAGCCTCTACTTGAAGGAGTACGTCGTGCATGCTAATATCGAGAAAAAGAAGCACGAAGCACCTCCCGTCACTACCCACACCGTGAAGAAGGGCGACACGCTCAGCGCTATTGCTAAGAAGTATGGATGCAGCGTGCAGCAGCTTATGAAGTGGAACAACCTCAAGAATGCTAACTCGCTCCGCATTGGCCAGAAGCTAAAGGTTAGCAGCAGATAATCACACATAACTGACTCATGTACAACCACCTCGATACGGATACCACCATCATCGCCCCAGCCACAGTTGCGGGTGGTGCAGTCATGGTCGTGCGCCTAAGTGGCAACCGTGCAATAGATATTGCCGATGGCCTCTTTCGTGGCAAGAAGCCCCTTCGCAACTGCGAGGGCTATACCCTACACTATGGCCGTATCGTAGACGAGAGCGAACGTACTATAGACGATGTTGTAGTGGCACTCTTCCGCGCCCCTCACTCCTATACGGGTGATGACACCGTAGAGATTACACTACACGGCTCGGAGTATATCACCTCGGAGCTACTGCGCCTCGCCATCAACCGCGGTGCCAAGATGGCCATGCCTGGTGAGTTCACCCGCCGCGCCTTCCTTGCTGGCAAGATGGACCTCAGCCGTGCCGAGGCCGTTGCCGACATCATCGCTTCAGACTCTATGTGGTCACACAACGTGGCATCAACGCAGATGCGTGGAGGCTACTCAGAGCGACTCACTTCGCTTCGCGATGAGCTTCTACGCCTATGCTCACTCCTGGAGTTGGAACTCGACTTCTCGGAGGAGGACGTGGAGTTTGCTGACCGCACAACGCTACGCACTACCCTCGACGCCATAGGCTCACAGATAGAGCAATTGACATCATCCTTTGCCTTAGGTAAGGCACTCAAAAATGGTGTTAATGTGGCAATTGTCGGTAAGCCCAACGTAGGCAAGAGCACTCTGCTTAACGCCCTCGTAGAGGAAGATAGAGCTATGGTCTCGGATATCGCCGGCACCACCCGCGACACCATCGAGGCTACAACTACGATTAACGGCGTGCGCTACCGCTTTGTCGACACCGCGGGCATCCACACCACGGCCGACAAGCTCGAGCAAATGGGCATCGACCGCACACACCGCGCCATTGCCAATGCCAGTATCGTCATCCACCTCACTACGGCCGACAACCCGACGTTCGACGCCGTGGAGGATAGCGACACACAACACCACATCCGCGTGGTCAATAAGATAGACACCACGCCAGCCCCCGCGACACTTTCGCCCGACACCCTCTGCATATCTGCCAAGAGTGGCATCGGCATCGAGGCGTTGCGCGAGAGATTGGCAGCCACTATCGACACCTCTAAGCTCGGCACGGGTAGTGTTGTAGTATCTAATATGCGCCACTACGCTGCCTTGCGCGAGGCCTATACGGCGCTTACCTCTGCCCGCACGGCGATGGATAATGGTCTTCCCTCGGACCTTTTGAGCGAAGACATCCGCAGAGTGGTCCACTACTTAGGTGAAATCACCGGCGAAATCACCTCCGACGATATCCTCCACTCCATCTTCTCCCACTTCTGCATCGGCAAGTAACACCCCAATAGGCGACAACAGAAAAGGCGGATTACTCCGCCTTTTCTTGTCTTATAACTGCATCAGTCCACCATTTAGAAGTAGTATCCAAAGCTGAAGTATAGGTTTACCGTTTTGGAAATATTCGATGAACTAATATCGAAATTTATGGGACCTACTTTCGTATCGAGAGAGTATCTGATGCCGGCACCCCACCAATTCGAAGCGTTGTAATCGTAGAGTTCGCTCCACTCCAGCACATCGCGCTCCTTGAAGAAGTTATTGAGGCTTATGCTCGAGCGGCCATAGTTGACCATAGCCGTCAAATAGTGGTTCTTATAGACTCTAACACGAAAATCAGCGCGGAGAATTGCCAGGTTATTGAACGCAAACGACGTCTTATTCATGCCAATAAAGGGCAACTGCTGGTCGATATATCGTCCCATCTCTACGCCGCCAAGCACGTTATTCATATATGAATACATAGGCACAGGACCCTGAAACAACTGGTTCCAGCCACTATGTGTGCCATTTGTAGCACCCGCACCAAACAGGAAGCTACCATAGAGCTGAGGTATGATAACAAACCTATTCTCCACAACGGGCACATAGCCCTCGAAGCCGAACACCGCCGATCCGTAGTGAAGTTTCTGCACCCCCTTAGAGTTAAACGTACAATCCTTCCACGTGAAGTCTATCCTACCCTTTACGCCTCGCGTTGCGAAGCGGCTCTTATTACAATTGTCGAAGCTAAAGTATGCAAATGCACCCAAGGTATTCACTGACTTGAAATCCACATCGGCAATATCATAATCCATATACATAACCTTTCTCGGCGTAAGCACCTCGGTCTCGAAGCCTAAGCCCATGCTTATAGTTCGCGAATAGCTCTCCGATAGGTAGAGTCTAAACTTATGCTGCAAGAACTTCTCGTTCATCACAAGTTCATCCATATCGTAGACATCGAGCTCCGAATTTCGGAATTGATATGCAAAATTTATCTTCGGAAAGAGCAGATGGTGTCCGTACGACATATTCAGTTTTAGCCACTGGTTACCACCCAACTTAGCATCCAAGTCGGCCTTAAAGCCACTCAAGCGGTTGCTATTCACGCCCACATGCAACAGTACCGAGAGCATATCCTGTGAATCGAACCTAGCGCCAAAGCCGAGGTCGTGAGGGGGCTTCTCCACAAAGTTATAACGTAGGATATAGCCATCTGGAGTATCGGGGTCATTATGCAGAGAGTATGTCACACTCTTATAGCTACCCGTACCATAGTATATAGATACCGTCTCGTCTATATCATCCTTGCATACGTAGTCGCCTACGCTCACCGTGCTCACACGACGCATCCAGCGCTCAATCTCATCCTCCACGCCTACCATCTCTATCTTCGAGATCTGCACTATGTTATTGAGGATGTTCACCGCCTTAGGCTTCGACGAAGCGATGGGCGCAGACTCTGCCGTACCAGAATATACCAACTCCCTCAACCACACGAACTTATCCTTTTGAGCCGCTGCAGCCTCGTAACCGCTCTGCGTCACTCGTGCTACGCTCTCAGCGTTGAAACTTAGCATACCCACACCCTTCAAGTCGGGACTGATGAAGATATCGCAATGCTCATGGTATTGTTCAAACTCCTTATCTGTGATAATCTCCTTAAGCTGCTTAACCTGAGAGAGAATCGAGGTGAGTTTTTCTGGGTTATCCTCCAAACCTGGCGACATACTTACTCCGATGATGTAGTCAGCACCCATAGCCCTACACTGCTCTGCGGGGAAGTTGCTCGTAAGGCCGCCATCGGCATATAGCGTCTCGTTCATCTTAATAGGGTCGAACAGAATGGGAATAGCCATCGAGGCACGTAGTGCCTTCGTAAACTCACCATCATCCAACACATCGGCCTCGCCGCTTATCATATTCGTAGCGATACAGATAAATGGTATGGGCAACTCCTCGAAAGCGATATTATCGGAGTAGCCCACCGCAAGCGAGTTGAATAGATTGATTAGGTTATCGCCCGACACGATGCCCTTAGGCAGGGAGTTTCTGAACGAATTTGCCTTAAAATCCTCCTTATGCGTACTTAACGAGAACGGGATGGTAATGAGTTGCGTCTCCTTTCGCGACTTGAGTGAGAACGATGTCTCGCGCCTATCCACCTCGTTGCTTATAAGACGATTCCAATCTACGCTGCTGATAATGTCGAGAATCTCATCGGCCGAATACCCCAACGCATACATACCGCCCACGATAGAGCCCATGCTCGTACCAGCGATGTAGTCGATAGGTATTCCCGCCTCCTCGATATATTTCAACACACCAATATGCGCTGCACCCTTAGCACCACCACCCGACAACACGAGGCCTATCTTTGGACGACTCTCCTCTTGCGGTGTCTCTTCAGCATAGGCAGCAAATGGGATTAGCAGTAGTAGCAGGCTGCATATAATAATTATTCTTCGCATAGTAATCTAAGTTTGGGATTAGTATTTTTACAAATATAAGGTATTCAGTACTTATATCCAAATTTTACGGAATGCGTCTATTTTTTTATTACAGAATATTTCGTAACTTTGTGCTATACCAATATTTTGAACGCTATGAAAAGATTATTTCTACTACTTTTTGTATTGGCGGCGGTGCAGGTTAGTGCGCAGGATTTGAGCCACTACAAGAAGATTATCAAGGAGCTTAGCTCGGAGAAGTATCACGGTCGCGGATATGCCTTAGAGGGTGCTAACAAGGCAGGCAAGTGGATTGCTAAGGAGTTTACGAAGGTGGGCGCCGACGAGGTCATATGCCAGCCCTTTACACACAACATAAACACCTTCCCTGGTAAGATGGAGTTCGCCGTAGACGGCAAGAGACAGACCCCAGGCGTAGACTTCACACTCCGCGAGTTCAACCCATCTATAAAGGGAGAGTTCAAGCTCTACTACGTTGATATGGAGAACTACGATGCCGAGAAGATGTTTACGGACCTCGCATTACCCGAGTGGGAGGGCGCTATTGTAGTGTGCGACTTTATGTTCACCTTCATGCATGGTGCCGACTTCAAGCGTATGCAGACGAAGGAGGGTTGCAGCAATGCCGGCTTCATCTACACATGGGAGGCACCTCTTAAGTTCTATAAGGCCTACGGCGACAAAGTTAGCGAGAAGCCCATCATCTGGGTGACACCCGACTTCCCTCGCGATGCCAAGAGCGTGAAGCTCGACATCGAGAACGAGTTTCTCGAGGACTGCGAGTGCTTCAACGTTATTGCTAAGGTAGAGGGTAAGAACCACGACAAGTGCTACGTCTTCACCGCTCACTACGACCACCTCGGCATACTCGGCAAGAAGACCTACTACCCTGGTGCGCACGACAACGCCTCAGGCACTGCTGCCATCATCACACTCGCGGCACACTACGCTAAGCACACCCCCGAGTACGACATGTACTTCATCGCCTTCTCGGGCGAGGATGCTAACCTTCGCGGTTCTGAGTGGTATGCCGAGCACCCCGTTGCTCCACTTAGCGATATTAAGTACCTCTTCAACCTCGACATGATTGGCGACAACAACGCCAACCTATATTGCGAGGTTAGCAACGAGGGCATGGCGGGCTACCCACTATTCGAGGAGATAAACAGCGAGAAGGGTTACTTCAACGCATTGGATAGAGCTGAACTTGCCGACAATAGCGACCACTACCCCTTTGCCGTACGAAACGTTCCCTGCATCTTCTTTATGAATGAGAATGGCGATGCATTTAAGTACTACCACACGGTGTACGACACATGGGAGAATGCTATCTTCGACTTCTACGAGCCTACATTCAAGCTTATCGTAGATTTCGTCGAGCGTTACGAGTAGACCAAGACGATATTAGCATACTATTTGACTGACGAGGGATTGCATGGCATATCCCTCGTTTTTTGTTTTCAAAAAAAGTTCAACTCACAAACTTACACAATAAATCAACCAATATCACCATAATAATTTACCACACTATATTGATACTCACATCCATATCAAAACCATTAACTCGCAATAACATAGACACAATACAATAATATTCTACCCTTTTATTGTATTTTAATATATAATTTATATTGTAAAAAGTTCATTCTTATTTTTGAAGTTGCATATTAGGTTTTATCGTTATACTTTTGTCTATGCAAACAACCATATAACACTTATCATTATGAGTGAACAACATGACGAAACATACGATAGGCAACATAATACAGCGCTCCTATTTGAGTATATAAAGAGTAGTTCGACCTCCACATCATCCATATCTACCGAGCACTACGCTATAGGCTACATCATCCATGGCAACTGCCGTGTGCACTCCGAGAGCCGCAGCTTCGACATCCCCGAGCAGTGTCTCTATGTCTTGGAGCGCGGCAAGCATATTATTCGCAACAATCCCGACTGCAACGGCGTCTTCGAGCAGATAGTGATGCACCTCGATAGGAGCGATGTGGCTGTGGGCGCCACCGCCGAGGTTGACGACAAACGCTTAGAGAGTGTGGTGATGGGCGCAGTAGCCGAGAACCTCACACTCGAGGAGCTGGCTGAGCGTTGCTTCGTATCGGTGTCTACCTTCAAGCGCCGCTTCCGCAAGCGCTTCAGCCTCCCGCCACACAAGTGGTTTATCGTACGCAAACTCGACTTGGCCTATCGCATGATTCTCGCTACCGACGTCGCCGTCACCGAGGTAGCACGTCTAAGTGGCTTCACCAATTCGTCGCACTTCATTGCCGCCTTCAAGCGCCGCTACAACATCACCCCTGCCTCACTACGCCGCCAGCAGCGCAAAGAGCAAGAGGAACTAACGCAAGAGACCACGAAGTAGGACCCTACAAACAAAGAGAGACCCCAAAGCCTGAACTTTGAGGTCTCTCTGCTGCTGTGTGCGCTATCTATTAGTTAGCATAAGGGATTAGCACATAACCACGGTCATCATTATAAGAATTTGTGTTATCTTTTTGATAGACAACATATATTCTATACGTCTGATTTCTATCCAAATCAGTATACGTTACAGGCGTATAAGAATATATTGATGTTCCGCTAGTTGATTTACCATAAGTACTGTCGCTATAATAACTTGATGCAGGAGGATAAGATCCTATACTATTAGTTTTAAGCACCTTACAAACCTTAACATAGTCATAATTAGACTCACCATAGCTTCTAATATAGAAAGTAAACTCATCATAACCACTAATATCGAAATACATAGTCGCATTATAACCATCGCGTCCCTTGTTATAGTATGATTGCAATGCACGATAGGAACTATCAGGTGAATCAATGTATTCCCATTCATAATTGTGTCCAATATAAATTGACTTCACGCTGTAATAATCCTCAGCAGCTGCACTATACTCATCAAACTTTATAAGCAAGTCATCAGATGTCTTTGCATCACGGCCATAGTTGTAGCGATTTGAGTCGTACTCATCAATCATTGACTTAGCTGTCTCCTTGAGTGCGTTGAAGCTATCCTCTGTCATATAGCGATATCGCGCCATCTCCTCGACCTTAGCCTCCACTTTTGCATAGTGTGATTTGCCAATCTTAACCTTAACCTCCGAGAGTTTAGTCCTCAAATCCTTACAATTATCCAATGGCTCGGTGTTGTAGTATCTGTTAGCCTCGTCGATGGTCTTTTTAGCCTTATCAACCGATACAAATGAAGAGGATTTTGCAACTTCTGTAGCCTTATTATAGTCTCTAATAACTGTCTCCACATACTCCAAATCATCCTCGTGGGTATCGGAGACAGCGGTTACTCGCGCATTCTCAGGACCAATAGTCAAGGCTCTGACATCTGCAATACGCTTCTGCATGCGTGGATGGTCTTCTTTAGCATTCCAAGTGCTTTCGCCAAACTTTGAGTTACACCACTTTATAAAGATGGGCACATAGCTACGCACAAGTGAGAGTGTCTGCTTGTCGAGCTCGTCCTCGGTGAGATACTTCTCGAGTCTATAGACCTCGAGCTTATCTACCATAGCATAGAAGAGCGAGTCATTATGTGCAAAATCATTGACATTCTCCACGAAATCGCCTATAGTAGCCTCGGCATTAGCGGTATGAGGATTATTCATAGCGACATCCACAGGAGGCTTTACAATGGTCGGATAGAACACGAGTACGCCCGCTACAGCTACTGCGATAACAAATCCGAGAATCAATATTTTAGATCCAATATTTTTCATAATATTAGCATTTAATTATTTCAAGGATTCACTGCATCTGGGCCATCACCCTGAGGCTTCTCTTTCAAAGATGCAATCTTTTTCAGATAATTTTCAAGTGTTATCTTTAAATCTCCCTCGGGATTAAACTTTTCAAGATTCGTAGCATCTTTACTCTTCTCTAGCTCAATAATTATCTTTGCAAAATTCTCTGATTCATTGAGTTCTTCCTTGTACTTGAGGATTTCATCGAACTTATACTCATTAAGGTAATCCCACAGAGCAACAGCCCCGTAAGCCTCCATATCAGATCTATACCACACAATGTTACCTTCATCGTTTTTATGGGTATCAAGATATTGGATAAGCTGTTTCCAAACCTCAGGCGCTAAAACAAGTTGTGCTTCTTGATTTTCCTCCTTAGGCTCATCTTTAACATTATTCGTTTCTTCTTGGTTAGCTGTCTCTTTCTTACCATCTACATTTAGATAGCTATTCATAAACCAGCCACCTGCAAAACCAAGCCCCAACATAATGACCATTGCAATTGCCAATACTGATTTGAATGTCGTTGAATATGGTCGATATTTGAGGCCATTTTCGATATTTGGATTTAACTCCTTACCAATTGGGACATAACCCTGAATAGGACATGTCTCCAACTCACCCTTAATCTGATACTCGAGACAAATTTTCTCGCCACTCTTTGATACTACAACGAACTTATAAGCATGACGCTTCTTGCGTAAATATACAGACTGCTCTCTGCGCAAATCGAGTTCCCCCTTATATGTATCAAAGCCATCTGCTTTAATCTCAACCTTAGACTTAGATATAATGTCAGCACTAATCGACACCTTCTTACCCTCGGGAATAACCTGATTATTAATAGACAACGTATAGTTTTCAAGGCGATTACCTGTAGTATCATCAAATACTTGGATTAAGTCGTACTTAATGATAATAGCATGCTCATTTCGAGTAGGCACTGGGCACTTCACATCCTTTGCAGCCTTAATTTGCTTTTTGATTGTAGAATATCCCGGGCGCTTCCACTCTACCAACAACTCATCACCCTCGATAGCACATATTGCCTTATCGAAGATCTCACTGTTGATGTGGGGCACGAAGTTATCGACAACACCAGGTACTGGAATAACAATCATTGGGCGCACATTCTGGTCGGTGAGGTTATCTCCCACTCGGCACTTTAGGTTAGAGGCATTGTCGAGAAGGAAAACATTCTTATACTCCTTGTACTCGCGCTGGCACATCTCGGCCAACAATTCAGCCAAAGTGTACTTAGTGCGCTGACCATAGTATCTGAAAGCACACTTATCGCCACTACTCTGCACGGTAATCTTCTTAGCCTGAGCCATAGGATAGCTCTTAGCGAATATCTCGCGGAGCTGCTCATCATTGAGTCTATCGGCAAGGATTCCACTCTTCACAGCATCTATAATGTCTACGAGCTCCTTACCACTAACGTTAATCGTTGCAGGAACATATATCCATGCACTAATACAATCACCAATGCGGCCACCGATCCACGAAGCAACCGTAATAAGATGACCTGTCTCGAGGCTTGTGAGCATCAACGCAGCTGATGTGCCATCAAGATTGGTTACATTCTCGAGTTCTGTTCGGATATCGCGCACATTTGAAATCCATGACTTGTTACCATTAATTTCCAACAAGTCAGTATATCCATCATAAACACGGACTACTTTTAGTCCTAACATATTTTCGTTCATATCTCTTTACTTCTTGAATTTGTTTACAATGCTACTAAGCTTACCTGTCTTGTAGCCGTACGATCTATTTATAAGTGTTCTGACAACAGTGGCTGCTGTTTCATCCTTAAACTTGCAATAGTTCTGGAAGCATACCGAGCCCAAGGTAAAGGGCTGAATCTCAACCTTACCTCCATTAATCTCGTTATCCTTACAAATCTTACACAAACCATTGTAGAAGCCCTGATAGTTATCCGAAATATATGCGCGAAGCTTTTCCCTAAGTTCTTCACCAACAGCATGAGCCTTATCTACCTTAGTGATAAGAAGGTATAGACCATCGGTATCCTTCTTGAAGATACCTGTACGCTGGATATAGGCTACAGCAGCATCGAGATATACGCTCTGGGGCAAGTTCTCATAGAGTCTATCCTCAGCGCCATACTCTATGACGAAGAAGTGAATCTTGCGATTATCTGTACGATTATCAATAAGGACATCGGTGAGCGTCTGCAACACATTCTGCTGCTCATCGGTAAGAGGCTCTCTAGCATCATGCTTATACATACATCTTACAAGCTCACCCGCCAAGTCGATACATGTGATTGGATGCACCTTACCATCCTCAGCCTCAAGGTTAAAGCCCATCTCATATGTCGACGAAATTGCCGTACCCGCAGGAAGTGTACCCACCGAACCATTAGTCTTAAAGAGGTTAGCCAAGCGGTTCATGTAGCCATAACCCTGACAGTCGGGATCGCGCTGCATGCTTCGTGCTATCTTACCGCTATTTGCCGCACTGAGAATTGCTCCCAACGCACAACTCTTACCCGATGATGGAATACCCCAGAAGTAGACCTCAGTACATGGGTTCTTTGTAATCCTTGTCATAGGCTCGGGAGCCATAAACTTCTGAGGAGTGATATTCGACATCATGTGAGCGATAAAGTCGCTGTCAATGCCTGCACGCGAGAAGTCTGTAATAACATTATTCTCCCACAAGAGGTTGGCTACGGTACCACTAATAAAGTTATTATCCTCAGCAAGTGCATCGAGAAGATCATTTACCTTTATCTTACCGCTATTAATAAAGCTTACGATGCGCTCATATATTGCCTTCTCGGGGTTAATTACCTGAGCATCGGTTCTAATTGCCTTCATCTGACGCTCCAACGCCTTGATATCGACGCCAAGATACTGATCCTTACGAAGTTCCTTTAGAATCCTGGCAGCATCATCACGGAAAGCGCTATCGGGATATGTATCGATAAAGCGCTGCACCTCGGCAATATTACTTTTATCGAGGCACTCCCAAATATCTACACTCACCTCTGCCTTACTCTGCTGCTTCAACTCATCAATGCGTGTGCGTGCCTCCTCGCGGTGCTCACCCTCTGGGTTGGCATCGAGATATTTCCAGTAGGCATCCTCTGTGTCGAGGCTTGTCGCCTCAGCCCAAGCATCAGAATCGCCAGATGCAAACTTCTCTGCCACCTGATCCTGAATAGACTTCTTAACTGGTAGGCCCAACTCACGTGCTGCTCGCTTAAACTCGTCAAAATCATTGATACCAGCCTGCTTTAAGGCCGCTACCAGATCATCGATATTGTTGCTATACTGATCGATGTTATCAAATATAGTATCTAAGTTACTCATATTGTTGTGTTAGTGTGTTTGCGTTAGTTATATTGTAAATGAGTCGTAGTCTCCCTTGTTAGATGATGAGCCATCCTCTACAAATGTGATTTCATTGCCCTCCTTTTTAGGCTTTGCACTCTTTGCTGATTTCTTACTGCGCTCATTGCCAAAGAGGCTATATATACTCTTGGTATTACGGTTCTGAATAAAGTAGGGGAACATAAGCATTGCATAGAGCAACACCGCTACGCCAATAGCAATAATTGTAGGTACCTTCACCGAGGTGTAAATCGAGCGAAGTGTGTTAAACTTCTCCTTCGCTGCCATCACGCTCTTATCTTCTGATGTGAAAGCCTTGACATTTGCGCTCTCATCCGTCATCTTCTTCTTCGAGAACTCTGTCAACGAGCTATTCCAATCATCGAGAGACTTCTCGATGGTCTTAAGGTTACCAATCTTAAATACGTTCCACACGGTAGTACCTGCAGCGTCATCTACCCACTCTACTGCTGTAGCCTTGAGATTGTCGAAGTTATCGGACTTGAGCTGGAGGCTCAACGCCTCTACCTGGTTCAAGCAACGCATCTCCTGAGGATTGCGCATAGCCACAGTGTCGTAATATCTTACGGTGAGCGAGTCGCTGTATGCCCTAACACGAGCCTCGGCATACTCCTCGTAAGAGTCGAACATGCCCTTAGTTGTCTCCAACGACTCCGAGAAGGTCTTCTCGATTACCTCTCTATTCTTAAAGACTGTCCAGAAGTGTGCGTAGGGGACCATAACCACCACAAAGAATATGGGAGCAGCACAGATGAGTATACGCTCGAAGATTATCCTACGGTCGAACTTAGCATCTGTAGCTTTGAGAATCTGGGGCACGATAAAGAATAGGATGAGTATCAGGTCTATAACCACTACACCAATACCTGCAAAGATAAAATTACCATCGGTAAGGTATGTAATACCCATAAATGAGACATAACTGATAAATATCAGCGCCACGAAGGCTATGATATGTCCCCACGAAAATTTTAGTGTTTCATTAATTGCCATATCTCTCTCTTTTATTTATTTTCAGGAAGTAGTTTCTCTAATTCTGCAATCTTGCGCTTATACTCCTCGATAAGGCGTCGGATGCGTTCGTAGTCGTCACCTGCACCTGGGTCTACTGGTATTGTAGTGCCATTGCCAGGAGTGACAACAGTTCCATTACCTGGGGCGCAACCACCACCATTGCCTGGAACTACACCGCTACCATTGCCTGGTGCTGTGCCGATACCAGTACCTGGGGTACTACCACCATTACCCGGCGTAACACCACCATTACCTACATCCCTTGAACGATCGGGGAAGACACCAGTTGTAAGAGCTATAAGTGCATCGTCTACCTGAACCATAGGGGGTATGCGATTTGACACCAATTCACCCGTCCTCTGCAAGATGGACAAAACCTCGCTGACAGTGATATCGGGGTCACAGCTTCTCATCAACGCCACAGTACCCGCCACGATAGGCGCCGCCATGCTGGTGCCATCAAATACAGCATAGTCACTGCGTGGCACTGAACTTAGAATACCTTGACCTGGAGCAGATATGTTAGATCCCTCACCGTGGTTTGTGAAGTCCGTTTCGCGAATGTTGCTATCTACGGCCGCAACATTTATGGTGTAGTTTGTGCGGTTCTCGGGAGGTATCGTAGCCAAGATATGGTTGTTACCTACGGCGAATACGATGATAACGTTATGCTCGTTCGCCACATTGATAATGCGACGCCACACAGCCTCCTCGTTCTTAAACATCGTATCTGCGATGCCACGCTGCTGTGAGTCAGGCAACATATCGAGACCATTGAAGTTGGGTCCTACCGACACGTTCACCACGCTTGCACCATTGTGGATGGCATACATGATACCGCTTGTTAAAGACGAGAATGTGCAGTACTCGTTGTCGAATACCTGAACAGGCATAAGCTTACAGTTGGGCGCAACGCCTGACACACCCTCATCGAACTTTATATCCGAACCCACAGCCAAGCCTGCTACGTGAGTACCATGGCCCGAACCTGTGCTCAATCTATTATCCTTAGTAAAGACGTTGTAGGGTTTTACGATTCTACCCTTGAGTATCTCGTGCGTAGCGTCGATGCCGTCGTCAACAACTGCAACGATAAGATTGGGATCACCCTTCGTTATCTCCCAACCCTCCTCAACGTCGATTGCATCGAGGTGCCAGCCAGCACTTACAACATCACTACTATGGCTACCTACCAACGAGAAGATAGCCTCGTCAACGATAAAGAACTCGTAGCCACTAAGGTGTTGAGGAAGTTCCTCTCGGATTTTATCACGTAGACGTTCATCGATAAGCAGCTGTATCATAGGCACATGCCTATCCACACCGATGGCCTTGCACTGCTCCTCATCATAGAAGCTCTTCATATCCTTAACAAACTGGTCAAGGTTGACATCGGCTTTCTCAAAGTATACATTCAAGCGGTTAGCGATGATGTCGGGAGCACCTGGATTTGTAATTATTGGAGGCTGCTCGCCGTCATCACCCACGATAGGTGCTACGATAACCTCATCAGGGAGGTTACCTTCATCATCCACAATACCCTTAATTGGGCCATTGTCGTCGATGATATCTCCATCTGGGGTCTTCTTTTTAGGAAGTTCAATCACATCTGTTTTCGATACACTACGACGTCGCTCACAACCATCAAACAGATAGATGCACAACCATGTAAGGAGTATTGCCAACAATATCCACAACAGCCACCATAGGCAACCATTGCGTGTTAGCCAACGCCAGAAGCGCTTATACCATGGTATCTTCTTATACTGCGCCTTGAAGCACTCCTCACCAGTCAGTTCCATGCCTACGGGCGTCCTATCCCAGCCAAGGAACTCATAGGCACGCTTGGGCTCTACCGTGGGCACATGCTCACTTGTAAGCACGGTACCATATGGGAGTGTGACAATAGAGTTACCATTAAGTACACCCTCATCGCCAGCAATAAAGCGGCATGTGACATCATCGCGCTTAAACTCTGCTCGGAATGTCACATCCTCGTTGATAGCGCCATAAGGCTCTATATTCCAACCTGCAAACGAGTAGCCAGGATTGGGCACAACACGAGGTATGAGCATGGGGTCGATACACAAACCCTTATCTACCTTGATGGAGCACTCACCATCGAGCACACCACCCTCTTCTGCCACAAACGTCACGTTTGCACGCTCCACAACGACCTCCTCCTCAACATCTACAGCATCATACTGCGCCACGAAGGTAAGGGCACTTGTCACCTTCACACCTATAGGGTTTGGCTCCCAGCACTTGAAGGCATAGCCACGATTTGGTTTAACCTCTGGAATGTCTATAAACGAGAGAGTAGAGCCATCGGGGCGGCTTACGACGCCCGAGAGTCTATCCTTAAGCGTACCATGCTCGCCCACCATGAACTTAATCTTGTGGCTGCTCTGAATCTTAAGGTCGTGCATAACGGCGCCCTTGACAATATGCTTATTGGTGTCGGGCACCATGCCCCACGCCACCAAAACAACCTTATCGTCATAGCAGAACATGAAGTCCTCGTCGATGAAGCGCAAGGCACCAGTGAGGATCTGTTTATCCTCTCCCGAAAGTTCGTTACGTACCTTCTTATAGACCTCAATCGTCTTTTGCTTGATAGCGTCGTAGCGCACTCTCTCCGCGTCGGACAGTTCGTTATACTGGCTTGGCGTACCATGCCACTCGCGCACATACCATAATATCTGGTCCTCATCCGAATAGATGGGGTGAGCGAGGAAGTCTCTGTACTCGGGAGCTATATGTCGCTCTATTACAGCGTAGACACTATCGAATCGCTTATATAGTGGATCTCGACCGATTCCCTGGAAATCGGTGAAATCTGTAACCTCTGTATAACAGAGTTTTCTTTTACCATAGAGAGTATGTTCAGCCATACGCCTATCTTGTATAAAGGTTACTACTTGTGTCGATTATCTCCTTGATTGCAGCATTTGCCACGGGGTCTACATGCGAGATGTCGCTTGCATACAATAGACCAATGGTGATGAAGTTCTCCCAACGCTGATAGCTATCCCAGAATGGCAACTTCTTCAACGTAGTGAGGTCTATTCGCGAGCTATTCATCTCGTCACGCGACTGGTCGAGCGCCGTGAGCACCTCCAACAGAGGCTGTGGCTTGATGCTTGAGCTCGATGCCGCAGGCGAGAGGTCGATGTCGAGGTGGCAACTCTTAGCCTTCTGAGCGATGTTTGCCATGTCGCTCTCCGACATGTAATCACGACCTACGGTGCTCACGAAGTTGTTGAGCGTGAGTGAGGCGTAGTCAGCAATGGCATTGGGCAGACCATTCATATCAAAGATAGCGTAGTAGGTATTGATCTTGTCGGCAATGGCACGTCTTACACCCAACTTATTCAGCAACGTGAGTATCATAAATGCTATCTCGTCGGCATGTGGCAACACGTCGCTCATAAGCTTAACCTGCTCGTTGATATGGTTGTTCCAGTACTCGATGATATGCTTAGCAATGACATCTGGGATGGTGGCAAGGAGTTCGCTTTCATCCGAAATAATGTCATCGAGCATAACACCCATCTCCTCAAAGAGACTCTTAAGTTCGCCCTCCTCCTTGTTGTATCGCTTGCACAACTTGTCGATATTTACCGAGCGTGGATCGTTGATATCGATATCGCAGAAGGCACGAATCATCTTTATTGACGAAACGCTCTGAGGCTCCTCGATATGGCGCACCATGATATCGTAGGCGATACTACGAATATCTGTAGACGACACCATAAGGTTGTCTATAATGCGACCAAAGAGCTCGGGCTTCTCACCAAAGGCAAACTCCGTCTTAAGCTTTATGTCGCCCGTAATCTTACGAATCTTGACGTTGTTATCACCCTTATCCTCCGACTCGTAGTATACACTAAGGCGGCTTACTATCTCATTACGTATCTCTCTAAGTTGCTGCATATAACGCTCCTTGCGGGCATCATCGAGCACCTCAGCAATCGCATCGAGATTGCGGATAATAGCCTTTGAGCCATCGTTATTAATCGTTGCAACATCATCCCATGCCTGCTGAGGCGTAGCGAAGTGTTTGCGCACAAAGCTATTAGCGAGGAAGCTATCTCTTAGGTCTGAGAAGAAGTTGGGGTACTCTGGGAATGTGTGCACAGCACTCTCCACCGTGCCAAGTTGCTCGCTGTAGCCATCGAACACACGATTCTTTGCCGACCAGTAGAAGTCGCGCAACAAATATACATTCTGGAAGCATGGCGAGGTGAACATACCACCCACAGTAACCCACTCATCAAGCCACTTCTCGGGCTCAATAATCTTTGGGATGGTGGTATTGAAGCGTGCCCAGTGGTCGTCCAACTTCGAGATAGTATCGGGTGTATCATTCTTGGTCTTCTCCAAGTCGATATTAAACTTTGTGCAGATGAGGAATAGGGGCGCAATGCCATTCGTACGCGAGAGAATACCTGCACGTACCTCAGGAGTCTCGCCTATGTTGTTCTCAATCCAGTTGTGGATAGATGCACCGATGGTAGGCTCAGTCTTCTGGTCGTTGTGGTGACAGAAGAGCACCGAGCTAATCTTTAACGAGCGCGAATACTTGTTAAAGAGATAGGCTACCTTACCACGGCGAAGAATAGTGGGAAGCACCTCGCCGAGCTGCTGCTCATTGATCTTCTCACGCGAACGAGCACCTGGGAAATCCAACAAGTCAATCTTTTTCAGAAACTTACGCTCCGCAGCGATATCCTCAGGTAGCACAAACGTAAGCTCACCGACCAAAGCCGAGAGATATGCCTTGCTAAAGTCATTTGCAAGGATATTGCCCTGGCCGTCGTAGACGTCGGTGTAGAGCACATCATCGTTAGTCTCCTTGTGGATACCACATACCGAGTCGAGCCAATCAATCTTAAGCAACGTACCCTTATCTCTAAGCACAGCATCGAAAGGCACATATACCTCTGTTGCGAAGTTGAGCTTGCGATACTCGTTGATAAGCGTACTAAAGAGGCGATTTAGCTCGGGGTTGTTATTCCAGATAAGACCGAAGATGTTAACCCAGTTTTCACTCGCGACATGCGTGATCACGGGAGCCACAACCTTGCAGAAGTTCGACTTGCAGATGTTGGCAGCATTGTTACCTATAATTTCGTTGAGGTAGTCGCATATATCGCGTACGTCATCCTCTGTAATTGTCTCCGAAAGTACCGACTTAGAACTCCACAGGTCTGTCATCTGCGATAGAGCGTTGTCAATATCGCTGCTTAGCATCACGCTATCGGTCTGTATCTTAACATCGTTGTAGTAGGAGTCGGCCAAGAGCAAGATGATATCTACTACCGAGAGGTTTGTAACCCTCACGTAATCTGCCATATTAGCATTTGACTGTCGAATAGTAAAGCGTGTGATGACACCTGTAGACTCCTGCTTAGTGTTGTTACCACCACTGGGGTTTATCTGGTCGATAAAGCTGTAGCGCACGCCATTATTCTCGATGACAAAGGGGGCATCGGGCGTAGATAGCAGGCTGCTCATAAGGTAGGACTTACCCACCTGGCTCTCGCCATAGGCTGCAGCCGAGCAGTTCTCCGAGAGGGCCTCGCCAATACGCTTAAGCTTACGACGATAGTTCTTAAATACCTCGCGTGGGAAGGAGTCCTTACCATATCTGTCGGCCCATGCGACAGAACTCTTAATAACGTCGAGGTTAGTGATAATATCTTTAGTCATATACACCAAATTCAAATTGTTCCACCATTAAAAATCGAAGGCACCAGAGTCCAACCAATACTGATCGTCGATACCCAAGCTCTGGATGTTTATCTCGATGCTGCTATCCGAGAGCTCAGTGCCATTTCTATCTACAATAGCACTTATCGAGAGTTCCTCCTTGTTATCGGGGTCGCGATCGATAGTGATCTTGAAGGGCATACGCTTCTTCAAGCCCTCAATCTCCTCGTTTGCCATAGACTGCACCGCAGCATCCGAGGGGTTTTCGCCAGCATCCAACGCGCGGTTGCGAATCTTATTTACGAGCTTCATATAGTTGAAGTCGATGGAGTAGAGTGCACGCGAGGGGTATGTAGCCAAGCCAAACTGGCGTACGGTGAGCATATCGGGCATGCGGCTAACGGTGAGCTCGCCCTGCATCTTCTCGGGAGTGATGAGGTACTCGATAGGCTGGCCATCGCGCGATGCCTCGATGTAGTTTACCGTAGACTTAAGGTTGTTCTTAAGCTTCTCCAAGTCGATAGAGAACTTGTCGAGGTTGGAGAACTCCGAGGCATAGTGGCCAATGACGCCACCCATAGCCACGATTGTCTTTGGGTTGGTGATATATCCCGTATTCTGGCAGAAGGGATACCAGTCGCCAACATAGTAGTTGTTGAGCGTGATAAGCCTATTGGGCGATACGGGGTAGTACTTGAGGAAGATATTGCGAATAGCTGGCAGCGACGATGGACGTCCCGAGAGAAGGATAACATCGCACGAGTATGCGAAGAACATCGCTGCAATCTTCTTCAACAGAGGCTCAAACTCCTTCGAGATGATGTCGGCAACAAACTCCTTGTTGTACTCCCAGCTGAGCGTTGTGATGTCGATGCCCACACGCTTTTTGAAGTCCTCAACAACACGTGGGTTAGGCTGATTCTTCTTGAACACATCCTCGTAGCGCACAATGCAACTGCCGCTATCGTTTGACGCCAGCTCCAAGAAGTGGGTCATAAGCGGCACAGAGTACTGTATGTTAAAGTCGCGGCGCGCAATGCGGTCGGCGATGGTCTGACCATTGTAGTCGAGACCAAAGAAGTTCTTAATCTTCTGGCGGTACTCCACAGCATCGAGGTGGCGCAGAGCCTTTCTAAAGGCACTATGCTTCTCATCGAGCAACATAACATTCTTCACAAGGGCCTTCATCATGTCGTCACCCGCGAAGTAGAAGCTGTCGTAGAACTTTGGATCTGGAGTGATGGTAGTCAGATCGCTCTTAACATATGAGTACTCACTTATCATAAGGTCAGAGGTACCCGCACCGATATCCAACGAACCTACGGTGAGCGTTGGAAGGGCACTACCCTCGGTCACTTTGCCGTAGAGATTGAAGAACTCGCTGCACACGCCCTTGTACTTATGGCCAATCTCGCCATAGATATATACGAGCTGCGCGCATGTTGCCTCATCGTAGTACCACGAGCCGTCGCTATCCCTCATCGAGCGCACAGCGGGTATGATATCGATGACTGGGGCGTTATCGCCATAGATAAATCTGCCGTAGAGTGTAACAGCATCCTTAGCACACTTAACAAGTGCCTCGCGCTCAATCTTAGACATCGCCGTAGGACATGTCACGATGATACGCTTTAGCTTGCGAGGTTGTGTCTTCCAACCCACATCAGTGCGATATGGCTCGCTATTAATCTGAGTATTTGCCTGCGTAAGCATCTCCAAGAAGGCGAATGTCATAAGGCTGCGACGCGAGTAGTGCGAAGTGCGGCCTCCACTTGCGCCAGTAATATCTAACCTACCATCGCTCATAAGCAGTGAGCTGATGCCACGGATATTGAGGATATGGTCGTTCTCCTCACCAGGCAACACCATAAACTCCCACTCCTTCTTGCTTGGCTTGCCATCCCAAAGATAGCGCTTGGGGCTTGAGTATGTAGAGAGCGTCTCCTCCTCCCATGCCGAGCTACAAGCGCGGTGGATAAGAGTGCTTGCCTCCTGGCCAAGACGAATAAAGCTGGGGTACACAAACTGCTTACTGTCGTTGATGCCAAAGGCTCCAAAGTCCACCTTTCTAAATGCTAAGCGCATATCGAATGGCTCGTTGTATGTGCGGATTATGCTACCCTGGTCGCCCTCCTGCAAGAGGTCTGTGAAATCTATGAGGCTAAGAGGCTTAACCTGATTGAAGTTTGAGTTATCCTCGATGACGAGCGCCGTAGTGCGTGAGTTACCGATGTCGATAACCATATCCACATTACGAATCTCGACATCCTTATCCTTGTACAACTTAACCATTGGCAGAAGCTTATTCTGCGCCAAGTAGTTGACAAAGAAGATGTACGATGCAATGTACGACATCTTATGCACATTGGCACCCTTAATCTGCGATACATTGTTGAGCGTTGGGTGAATGAGCTTAAAGATATACTCGTTGATGTAGCTCCAATTCTCCTGCGATGAGCAGTAGTCCATAAGGAAGAACTCGTTATCGCAAAGCGCGAAACTCATCTCCGAGCAATACTGATCGGGGAATACGGGGAACTCGTTGTACTTATCCGACTCATAGCCTGCACGCGTGTCGAAGGCGAGGATTACATCGTACTCCATCTCTGTGGTAGATGTTGCGCGGGGCACAAACTTCACGCGCGACCAGTTCATAGGGCTGAACTTAAAGCGCTTCTCAGTGCGTTTGAAGAAGTATGGTATGGGCAACCACTTATTCTCTAAGCTGCGGAAGGCGTTGTGCTTATCGGCAAACGTCATCTTGTAGAGCTCGCCTCTTACATTCTCGCACATCTCGTCGTCAATGCGCAAGGGGTTGATGCCCTCGTTGCGAAGTTCTACGGGGTCGTACTCTATGGATGGGTCGTTCAGATAACCGCCATCGAAGAGTTCGTGCTTATCGTAGAAGAGCACGCTATCCTCAGTGTTTACCTCGTGGGCAAGCTCCAAGCGCCACTGTCCATTGCTCGTGTCGTACCACTCGCGGAACCACATCTTAAATTTATCCTGGGTATTTAGCTTAAGTCTAAACGTAAGCATCTGGATACCCGAGTTAGCAATCAGTGTTAGGTTCTCCATAGTGTGTATATCTTATTTTATGTTGTAAATCGATCCTATAATAGGCATTGGGATAGTATGCCCATATTTTATGTAAAGGTATAAAAAAAAACTGAACCAACAAAGAAAAAATCGGAGAATTAGTTACAGATTGTTATATAGTTAGGTAGGTTCATACAGAGCGGTATATAAGGGAGAAAAATACAATAGGGACTATGGCTTCTTTGGGGCTCTATTGAGGGAGTAAATAGGGAGTATGGAATTTAAGGAGTTAAAGGTACGAAGTAAAAGAAGATCCCCCCGGGATAGTACGAATAGTACAGCCCGAGGGGTCTTACTTTTGCAATAGGCCGAGGATGACCTCTTGTCATGCGAAATTACTCAATGCCTACGCGGTCGAATATGAAATCCACATTCTTGAGGTAATACTCGAGGGTGAAGCAAGCATCAAGCTCCTCACGTGTGAGCACATCCATGACTGCGGGAGTCTCTGCAAGAAGCTCCTGGTAGTCGGCACGCTCGCTCATAGCACGCATAGCCACGGGCTGCACAGTGTCGTAAGCCTGCTCACGAGAGAAGCCCTTCTCGATGAGGGCGTTCATCACGCGCTGCGCGAAGATAACCTTGCGTGTGCGGTAGATGTTCTCCATCATCACATCCTTGAATACTACGAGGTTCTCGAGGATGCCACGGAAGCGGTTGAGCATATAATCGAGGAGCATTGTAGCATCGGGAAGGATGATACGCTCGGTTGCAGAGTGCGATATATCGCGCTCGTGCCAAAGTGCCACGTTCTCATAGAATGTAGCCATGTAGCCACGCATAACACGTGCACAGCCACACATATTCTCGCTTGAGATGGGGTTACGCTTGTGGGGCATAGCGCTCGAGCCCTTCTGACCCTTACCGAACGACTCCTCCACCTCGTGAACCTCTGTACGCTGGAGGTTACGAATCTCCATAGCCATCTGCTCAATGCTTGAAGCGATGCAAGCGAGAGTTGCCATGTAGTAAGCGTGGCGGTCGCGCTGGATAACCTGAGTAGAGATATTTGCGCTCTCGATACCAAGCTTCTCACATACGTAGTCCTGAATGAATGGAGGGATGTTAGCGAAGTTACCCACAGCACCCGAGATCTTACCCACCTCTACGCCGCGTGCCGCAGCTACGAAGCGAGTGAGGTTACGCTTCATCTCCTCGTACCACAACGCCCACTTAAGACCGAAGCAGGTGATGTCGGCATGAATGCCGTGTGTACGGCCGATGCAAGGAGTAGCCTTGAACTCTATAGCGCGCTGACGCAACACCTCGAGCATCTTCTCGATATCCTCCAAAAGGATAGAGTTAGCCTGCTTGAGCAAGTAGCCGTTTGCAGTGTCTACAACGTCGGTGCTGGTGAGACCATAGTGCACCCACTTACGCTCCTCGCCAAGTGTCTCGCTCACGGCACGTGTGAAGGCTACAATGTCGTGGCGTGTCTGCTGCTCAATCTCATAGATGCGGTTGATGTCGAACGATGCGCTCTTCCAGAGCTTCTCCACATCCTCCTTGGGTACTACGCCCAACTGGCTCCAAGCCTCCGAAGCCAAAATCTCTACACGAAGGTATGCGTCGAACTTGTTCTGCTCGGTCCACACCTTGCGCATAATCTCTCTGCTGTATCTCTCAATCATAAGGCAGGTTAGTTATGTTTTTATGTTATTACTTGTTCATTCTGTTTAGGAAGGCCTCCACGGTGTTCTCCATAAGGCATGTGATGGTCATAGGACCTACACCACCAGGCACGGGAGTGATTGCCGATGCAACATGCTGTGCCTCCTCGTAGTCCACATCGCCACAGAGCTTACCATTGCGACTATCGCGGTTTACACCCACGTCGATAACCACAGCACCAGGCTTAATCATATCTGCTGTAAGGAAGCGTTCACGACCAATAGCCACAACGAGGATATCGGCACGACGTGTCACCTCCGCAAGATTCTTAGTGCGTGAGTGCGCCACAGTAACCGTTGCATTCTGATCCAAAAGCAACTTTGCCACGGGCTGACCCACGATGTTGCTACGACCCACTACCACAGCCTCCTTGCCCGCAATCTCCACGCCTGCGAAGTGCAATAGTTTGATGATGCCCTTAGGAGTACATGGGAGGACGCATGGCTGCTTGAGCCACAATTTAGCCACGTTCATGGGATGGAAGGCATCGACATCCTTCTCAGGCGAGATGGTTGCGATGACCTTATTCTCATCGATATGCTTAGGCAAGGGCAACTGCACGAGAATGCCATCAACGTCATTATCATTGTTTAGCTCCTCTACGAGTGCCAAGAGTTCATCCTCGGTGATGGTAGCCTCACGACGAAGTGTCGTATTGCGGATACCTACCTCATCAGCAGCCTTAGCCTTACCCGTAACGTACGATACGCTACCAGGGTCATCACCCACAAGGATAACCACGAGGTTTGGTGTGCGACCATACTCCTTGTCGAGTGCCGCAACCCTCACCTTGAGCTCCTCCTTGAGCGACTTTGAAAGTTCTTTACCACTTATAATCATACAATAATCTTTTAAATTATACAACTAGCGAAAGGCCTTAGCACCTATGTCCGTACGGTGGAATAGGTTGTCGCACTCTATGCGGCGAACATCTGCCTCCGCTTTCTGCTGTGCCTCGCGTAGCGTAGGTGCTGACGCGACCACAATCATCACACGGCCACCCGCTGTAACGAGCTCGCCATCCTTCATTGCTGTACCCATGTGGTAAATCTTTGAATCTGCAACACTCTCCGTGCCACGAATAGCGAAGCCCTTAGCATAGTCACCAGGATAGCCTTTTGATGCAAGTACAATGCCCAATGTTGCACCCTCCGACCACTCAGCCTCGGGCTGCTCGTTAGATGCTACGGCCATGAATAGGTCGATAGCATCGCTCTTCAAACGTGGCAATACAACCTCGGTCTCGGGGTCACCAAAGCGAGCGTTAAACTCGATAACCTTGATGCCGTTAGGCGTCTTCATCAAGCCACCGTAGAGAACACCCGTAAAGGGAGTACCCTCCTCCACCATAGCATCAGCTACGCGCTGCATAATCTTCTCCATGGCATATGCATGGTCCTGCTCAGTCACGAAGGGCAACTCAGTGTATGCACCCATACCACCAGTGTTGGGGCCCTCATCGTTGTCGTAGGCACGCTTGTGATCCTGAGCCACGGGCATAGCACAAATCTTATTGCCTGCCACAAAGCACATCAACGAGAACTCCTCACCTGTGAGGAACTCCTCGATAACCACACGACCCTCGCCAAACTTAGTATCGAGGAGCATATCGCGCAATGTAGCCTCAGCCTCCTCCATGGTTGTAGCGATCACTACGCCCTTACCAGCAGCCAAACCATCATACTTCAATACTGTGGGAAGTGAGCCCTTCTTAACGTATGCCAAAGCCTCCTCGAAGTCGGTGAATGTCTCATAACCTGCTGTGGGCACGTCGTACTTCACCATAAGACGCTTTGCGAAGTCCTTGCTCGCCTCAAGCTGTGCCGCAGCCTTTGTAGGGCCGAAGATCTTGAGACCCTCCTCGCGGAAGCGGTCTACAATACCCACTGCCAACGAAGCCTCAGGACCCACCACGGTGAGATCCACCTCGTTAGCCTTAGCGAACTCAAGGAGCTTCTCAACCTCCGTATCCTTGATTGCCACGCACTCCGCCAACGCCGCGATACCAGCATTACCGGGTGCTGCATATATCTTTGATGCTTTGGGTGAGCGTGAAATAGCCTCTACAATAGCATGCTCTCGGCCACCCGAACCAACAACTAATACTTTCATAACTTACAAAATTATAAGGAGTTTAAGGAAGTTAATGAATTTAGGGAGATTAGGGATAGACTAAACTCACTATATTCCCTAAATTCACTAAATTCACTCTATTCTAATGCTTAAAATGACGCATACCTGTTACGGTCATCGTCATACCGAACTCGTTGGCCTTAACTACAGAGTCCTCATCGCGCACGCTACCACCGGGCTGTACGAGTGCTGTTACACCATACTGCTGTGCAAGAGTTACTGTGTCGTCGAAGGGGAAGAAGCCATCTGATGCAAGTACAAGACCCTCGGTGAAGCCTGCAGCCTGAGCCTGCTTAAGAGCAATCTCTGCCGAACCCACGCGGTTCATCTGGCCTGCACCAACGCCTACGGTATGGCCATCCTTAACAACGACAATAGCGTTAGACTTAACATGCTTAACTATGCGCCAGCCGAAGTTCATATCCTCAATCTCCGCTGCAGAGGGCTTACGCTCTGTTACGCACATATCTGCTACAACCTCCTTAGTATCAGTGTCGAGCTTCTGCACCAAGAGGCCACCATTTACCGTAACATACTGCATCTGCTCCATGTCGCTTGCCGACATATCCACCTGCAAGAGGCGCAAGTTCTTCTTTGTGTATAGAATTTCAAGTGCCTCGTCTGAGAACGAAGGCGCCATGATAATCTCCAAGAAGATAGGCTTCATGAGCTCTGCAACCTCCTTAGTAATCTCGCGGTTTACGGCTACAATACCGCCAAAGATGCTCACCGTGTCAGCCTCATATGCCTTCTGCCATGCCTCCTTGATATCCTTACCAATAGCAGCACCACAAGGGTTCATATGCTTGAGACCCACAGCGAAAGGCTCACTGAACTCTCGCACGATGTTAAGTGCTGCATTAGCATCCTGGATGTTGTTATACGACATCTCCTTACCGTTGAGCTGCTTTGCTGTAGCCAACGAATAGGGCACCTTATCTGCCGAAGCATAGAACTTAGCCGACTGATGAGGATTCTCGCCATAGCGCAAAGACTGCACGAGGTCAAACGACGCAAAGAGTTTCTCGTTCAACTCCGCCTGCTTACGCATATATGTTGCGATGCACATATCGTACTCTGCGGTGTGGGTATAAGCCTTTGCCGAGAGCTCGAGACGTGTCTTAAGAGTAGTGTTGCCACCCTCCTCGATCTCTGCAATGATGCGCGCGTAGTCTGTAGGATCGCACACAACGGTTACATCGCGGTAGTTCTTAGCTGCAGAGCGCAACATTGAGGGACCACCGATGTCTATATTCTCGATAGCATCCTCCATCTTAACATCGGGCTTAGCGATAGTCTGACGAAAGGGATAGAGGTTGACGCAAACCATGTCTATGAACTCGATAGAGTTATCGCGCAACGCCTGTAAGTGGCTCTCGTCGTCACGGCGTGCCAACAAACCACCATGCACCTTGGGGTGAAGCGTCTTAACGCGGCCATCGCAGATCTCGGGGAAGCCCGTAACATCGCTGATACCTATGGTCTCAACGCCTCTATCCTCGAGGAGCTTCTGAGTACCTCCTGTAGCGATAATCTCCCATCCAAGGCGACGCAAGTTCTGACAGAACTCCACAACGCCGCACTTGTCGCTAACACTAACTAATGCTCTCATATCTTAAAACTTCTTATTTATCAATTTGTTAATAGTCTTTACATAGAGCTTATGCTCAATGCTATGGATGAGGTTTGTCAACTCCTCAATATCGCTACCCTCATAGACGATGCCCGCCTGGTCGATGATGCGACCGCCGTCGAGAGTCTCGTCAACGAAGTGTGTGGTGACACCAAAGAGCTTCACGCCGTAGTCCACCGCATCCTGAATGGCGTGTGCACCCTTGAACGAGGGTAACAACGAGGGGTGGATATTGACAATGCGACGCTCATAGCGCTCAAGCAACACCTTGCCCACGATACGCATATAGCCCGCAAGGCAGACAAAGTCTACCCCACGCTCGTCGAGCATCGTAGCCAACATAGTCTCGTATGCCTCGCGTGAATCATACTCCTTGGGGTTGAAAGCGAAGCACTCTGTGCCGTAGCGTTTAGCACGCTCAAGCACATAAGCACCTGGCTTATCACACACCAAGAGCACCACCTCAGCATCGATAAAGCCCTCGCTACACGCCTTGGCAATAGCTTCATAGTTGCTGCCACTGCCGCTGGCAAATACAGCCAAACGTGTCTTTTTCATGGCTTAGATGATAGTTACGCCCTCACCCTCAACTACGCGACCGATAACCGAAGCACGCTCGCCACACTCAGCAAGAATAGAGATAGCCTTCTCGGCATCAGCCTCTGGCAATGCGATAACCATACCGATACCCATGTTGAAGATGTTGAACATCTCGCGGTGAGAAACCTTACCATACTTCTCCAAGAGGCGGAATACGGGCAAAATCTCCCATGAGCCCTCCTTAACCTCTACGCCCTGGCCATCCTTCAGGATACGAGGAATATTCTCGTCGAAGCCACCACCAGTGATGTGGCTAATGCCGTGAACATCGCACTCTGCGATAACCTTCAACACCTGCTTAACGTAGATACGTGTGGGAGTGAGAAGCACCTCACCAAGCTTGCGACCCTCGATCTCGGGATATGTCTCGTCGAGCTTGAGGTTATTGTCGCTAACCACCTTACGCACAAGGCTGAAACCATTTGAGTGAACACCGCTTGATGCGATACCCACCAATACGTCACCCACCTTAACACGCTCACCAGCGTCAATAAGCTTCGAGCGCTCTACAACACCCACGGTAAAGCCCGCGATGTCGTACTCACCATCCTGGTACATACCGGGCATCTCGGCAGTCTCGCCACCTACGAGTGCGCAACCTGCCTGACGGCATCCCTCTGCAACACCTGCAACGATAGCCTCGACCTTTGCGGGCTCATTGTGGCCTACAGCAACATAATCCAAGAATACCAAAGGCTCTGCACCCTGTGCCAACACGTCGTTAACGCACATTGCAACAGCGTCGATACCGATAGTATCGTGCTTATCCATCTCGAACGCCAACTTAAGCTTTGTACCAACACCATCAGTACCGCTAACCAATACGGGCTCCTTGATGTTGAGAGCTGCGAGGTCAAACATGCCGCCGAAAGCACCAATGTTACCCATTGAGCCTACGCGCTTTGTAGATGATACGTGCGACTTGATGCGTCGAACAACTTCGTAACCAGCCTCGAGATTTACGCCGGCTGCTTCGTAACTTTTTGCCATAATTATATACTGTTTTTTATTATTTATTCAACTTATTGTGGTACAACGACGTAGGATAGCAGCCGTTGAAACATGCCATACACAACTCCGAGCGGTTACCCGACTTGAGCAACGACTCCTCCGACAAGAACTCCAACGAATCGGCCTCAATAGCCTTGCAAGCCTCCTCCTTCGACATACGCGCGCAGAGCAACTCCTCGCGTGTTGACATGTCGATGCCGTAGAAGCAGGGGTTGGTGATTGCGGGGCTCGCGATGCGTACATGCACCTCCTTGGCGCCCGCCTCCTTCAACAGGCGCACGATGCGCAACGATGTGGTACCGCGCACGATAGAGTCGTCAATAAGCACCACGGACTTATCCTTAACCAACGAGCGTACGGCCGAAAGCTTCATGCGCACGCCCTTCTCGCGCATCTCCTGCGAGGGCTGAATGAAGGTACGTGCGATATACTTATTCTTGATAAGACCCATCTCGTAAGGGATGCCACTCGCCTCAGAGTAACCAATAGCGGCGCTGATACTTGAGTCGGGAACACCAATTACGACATCGGCCTTTGTGGGGCACTGCTCGTAGAGGTAACGACCCGAGAGCTTACGGAATGAGTGTACGTTGCAACCCTCGATATCGCTATCTGGGCGCGCGAAGTAGATATACTCCATCGCACACATCAAGTGACGCTGATATTGAGAGTAGCGGCTTGAGCGAATGCCGTGGTGGTCGATAGTGATAACCTCTCCTGGCTCAACATCGCGGATATACTCAGCACCTACGATATCCAAAGCGCAAGTCTCCGAGCTGATGACATAACCATCGCCGAGCTTACCGATAGCTAAGGGGCGCAAGCCATGCTTATCGCGGCAAGCATAGATGCGGTTCTTGGTCATGATAAGGAATGCGAAGGCTCCCTCAATCATGTTCAACGCCTCGATGATGTTGTCGATGCGCTTATCCTCGCGGTTATCCTTCTTCACAAGGTGTGCTAAAAGTTCGCTGTCCGAAGTAGAGTGGAACAGACTGCCACGCACCTCGAGGTACTCGGCCAACTCGCGCGAGTTAACGAGGTTACCGTTGTGTGCCAAGGCAAAATCGCCCGTGTGGTGGTTGAACGAGAAGGGCTGAACATTATTCGCGCCACCGCCACCCGTAGTTGCATAGCGCACATGGCCAATAGCGATGCGACCCTTAAGCTTCGAGAGCTTCTGCTGGTTGAATACCTCAGTTACGAGACCCTCACCCTTAACAGTGTTGAGCGTGTCGCCATCGAACGCCGAGATACCACACGCCTCCTGACCACGGTGCTGCAATGCGTGCAAGCCGTAGTATGCGAGATTTGGGGCATCGTCAACGCCAAAAATACCAAACACACCGCACTCCTCGTGCAGATCGTCGCCATATATATCTAATGAATCCTTAAGCATACCTATATTTATTTAAGTACATTGTGTAGTCGCTGGGCAACCTCCTCGTAGGTCTCGCGCACACGACCCAAGTCGCGGCGGAAACGATCCTTATCCATGCGCTCGCCAGTCTCCTTATCCCAAAGGCGACAAGTGTCGGGTGAGAGCTCATCGGCCAAAACGAGAGTGCCATCTGCAGCACGACCAAACTCAATCTTAAAGTCGACAACCGTAATACCCGCCTTCTCGTACAACTCGATAAGGCGGTTGTTGATTGCCGCCGACATCTCATACATCTTAGCAAGCTCATCGTAGCTCAACAAGCCAATAGCCACAGCATGGTGGTCGTTGATAAGGGGATCGCCCAAGTCGCTACGACGCAACACGAGGTCGAAGATGGTATTTTCGGGGATGATACCCTCATCCATACCCAAGCGCTTTGCCATAGAGCCTGCAACAACATTGCGCACGATAACCTCCACGGGAATGTGCTCAACAACGCGGCACAACTGGCCATCATCACCAACACGCTCAATAAAGTGCGTGTTGATGTTGTTGGCGTTCAAATACTCAAGTACCATAGAAGAGATATCGCAAGTGATGCGACCCTTCTGCTCGATGTTGGCGCGCTTGATGCCGTAGAAGGCAGAGGTGTCATCCTTGAAGCGTATAACAACTCTGTCGTCACTATCGGTTTTGTATATCTGCTTACTCTTACCCTCGTAGAGTAACTCTAACTCTCTCATAGACTCTATCGGTTAAGGAAGTAGTTAACTGCATTAGAGAAGATATCCTGAACCTTCTCGCCATGGATGTTCTTCATAAGGTCGCGCTCATAACGCTCGGTGTGACCCATCTTACCGAGGATCTGACCCGTTGGATCGATGATACCCTCGATACCGAAGCTTGAGCCGTTGGGATTGTAAGGCGAGTCGGTAGTAGGACGATTCTCAGCATCTACATACTGGAACGCTACCTGACCATTACGGAACAACTCCTCAGCCATAACGTCGCTAACGACGAACTTACCCTCACCGTGGCTCACGGCGATAGAGTGAACATCACCCACCTCGAACGACTTCAACCATGGCGAAGCTGTAGTACCTACGCGTGTTGACACAATCTGCGAGATGTGGCGGTTGATATCGTTACGGAACAATGTGGGCGACTCCTTAGTAACCATACCGAGGCGGCCATAGGGCAAGAGACCCGACTTAACCAATGCCTGGAAACCGTTACAGATACCCAACATCAAGCCACCGCGATCCAACAAAGCGTGGATAGCATCTGCTACATCCTTATTATTGAGGACGTTTGCGATGAACTTACCACTACCATCAGGCTCGTCACCAGCAGAGAAACCACCGCTGAGTGCCATGATATGACACTTTGCAATATTCTCGGTCATCTCCTTGATAGACTCCAACACGTCGGCACCAGTGAGATTCTTGAATACTGAGATTACCACCTCGGCACCTGCGCGCTTGAATGCACGAGCTGTGTCGTAGTCGCAGTTTGTACCTGGGAATACGGGGAGATATACTCGCACCTTATCCACTGCGGCACCCTCGTACTTCTTAATAAAACCCTTACCATCGCTTACGCGTGTGGGAGCACCCGCCTTACCCTTATCTGTATAGACCTTAGTGTAGCGCTCAGTGTTTGCCTCCAAGAGCTCCTCGAGAGGAAGACGTGTGCCATTTACGAAGATAGCCTCCTCGGCCGATGTCTCACCGATAAGCTCTGCTGCGGGGTGGTTAAGCGTGCGGCGGCTCTCAACAACGATTGAGCCGTAAGAGTAGTTGTACAACATCTGCTCGTCGCACTCCAACGCTGCACCAACCTTGTTACCGAATGCCATCTTTGCAACACCCTCAGCAACACCACCTGCGCCAACAGCCCAAGCAGCAACGATGTCACCCTCGGCAATCTTCTCCGACACGAAGTCGAAGTTAGACTTCAAGCACTCTGTAGAAGGCATGTAGTTAGCCTCGGGAGTGTGACGGATGACATATATCTTATTACCAGCCTCCTTGAACTCTGGGCTGATAACAGTGCGAGCATCGACAGTAGTGATACCGAATGCCATAAGCATAGGAGGCACGTTGATATCGCGGAAAGTACCGCTCATAGAGTCCTTACCACCGATTGATGGCAAGCCCAACTCAACCTGCATCTTCAAAGCACCAAGCAATGCCGCCATAGGCTTACCCCAAGATTTGTCGTCGGTCATGCGCTCGAAGTACTCCTGATATGAGAAGCGCATCTTGTCGTAGCGAGCACCTGCTGCCACCACCTTTGCGCAAGCATCAACAACAGCATATGCAGCACCATGGTAGGGACTCCACTTCGCGATGAAGGGGTTGTAGCCATATGCCATGATACTTGCCGTATTTGTAAAGCCGCCACCTACGGGCAACTTCTGCACAGAGACCTGCGTCTCGGTGCACTGTGTCTTACCACCATAGGGCATAAGCACGGTAGAGGCGCCGATTGTAGAGTCGAACATTTCTACGAGGCCCTTCTGCGATACTACGTTGTCGTCCGAAAGGTTTACCTTCATACGCTTAGTGGTTGTAGCACCCTCAATCTTACGCTCGAAGGGATTTTCGTTAGTGACACCGCCAATGCGGACCTTAGTGTAGTGCTTAGCACCTGCCGAGTCGATGAAGTCGCGTGAAAGGTCAACAACAAGCTTATCACCCCAATACATACGCATGCGGCGAGTATCTGTAACATCAGCCACGTATGTCACCTCAACATTCTCCTGGTGACAGAGAGCCATGAAGGTCTCCATATCCTTACGCTCGATAACTACGCTCATACGCTCCTGCGACTCTGAGATAGCGAGCTCCGAGAAGTTTAATCCATTGTATTTGGTTGGTACTCTATCCAAGTATATATCAAGGCCATCAGTAAGCTCACCGATAGCAACGCTCACACCACCTGCACCGAAGTCGTTAGATTTCTTAATCAAACGCGTAACGTCGCCACGACGGAACAGACGAGCCAACTTACGCTCCTCGGGAGCATTACCCTTCTGCACCTCTGAGCTACACTCCTCCAACGATGTAAGAGTATGCTCCTTTGACGAACCTGTTGCACCACCTACACCATCGCGACCTGTACGGCCACCGAGCAACAATACCACATCGCCAGGCGCGGGGCTCTCGCGGCGCACGTTGTCAGCCTTGACAGCACCAACAACAGCACCTACCTCCAAACGCTTTGCTACGTAGTCGGGGTGGTAGACCTCACGAACGTGTGTTGTAGCAAGACCTATCTGGTTTCCATAGCTTGAGTAGCCTGCTGCAGCCTTTGTAGAGATGATACGCTGAGGAAGCTTACCCTCCATAGTCTGGTCTACGGGCTTGTAGACGTCGCCAGCACCTGTCACACGCATAGCCTGGTACACGTAGCTACGGCCTGACAATGGATCACGGATAGCGCCGCCAAGACATGTTGATGCGCCACCGAAGGGCTCAATCTCTGTGGGGTGGTTGTGTGTTTCGTTCTTGAACTGCAGCAACCACTTCTCCATAACGCCGTCAACATCGACGTTAACGAAGATAGAGCATGCATTATTCTCCTCGCTCTGCTCCATATCGTCGAGCTTACCCTGCTTCTTGAGGTAGCGAGCACCGATTGTTGCAAGTTCCATCAAGCAGAGGCTCTTATTCTGGCGACCAAGCTCCTGACGAATCTTACGCATCAACGCCAAAGACTCCTCGAACTCAGCCTTCATAAACGAATCATCGAGAGTAATCTCCTCAATCTCGGTAGTGAAGGTTGTGTGACGGCAGTGGTCACTCCAGTATGTATCCAAGATGCGAAGCTCTGTCTCGATGGGGTCGCGACCCTCAGTGCGGAAGTAGTTTACAACCTCGCGCAAGTCGTCGGCATTCATAGCCAAGCCATTTGCCTTGCAGTAGGGAGCCAAATCCTCCTCCTTCATATCGCGGAAGCCCTCCAATATAGCTACGGGCTTAACCTCTGCACTTTCAGCATCTGAAAGAACATCGAGGTTCTTCTTGCGTGACTCTACGGCGTTGATAAGATACTTCTCGATACGCGCCATAGCAGCCTCGTCTACGCTCTTATCGAAGAGATAGAGGCGCGATGACTTAATCTTAACCTCTGCATTGGGCTCGATGAGGTGCACGCAGTCTACAGCAGAAGCTGCACGCTGATCGAACTGACCGGGAAGGAACTCCACAGCCAACGAGGGCATACCCTCAGCATCACACTCATCAGTAACCGAGTCAGTAACAACCTCGCCAAAGACGCTATAGCGACTCTTCTCGAGGAGCTCATCCGAGAAACCAAAGAGGTCGTAAACATTCACAAAACGCAAGTGCTCGATGTTCAAACCGAGGTTTGTGTTAAGCTCGTTACGCAATGTCTCAGCCTCAACCTGAAAACGCGAATATTTCTCAACAAATATGCGGCGATTCTTCATAATCGTTTGTTTGTTGTTAGTGGGGTTAAAAGAAAATTACAATTCAGCAGCAAGCACCTTCTCGGTCTGAGCCTTACGGAAGGCAATCAAACGCTCCTCCAACGCCTTGTCGGTAAGTGCGAAGATTGAGGCTGCGATGAGCGCTGCATTCTTTGCACCGTTGATTGCTGTGGTAGAAACAGGGATACCACCAGGCATCTGAACGATAGAGAGCAAAGAGTCCATGCCACCGAGTGCCGATGTCTTGATGGGCACGCCGATAACGGGAACTGTAGTCAACGCTGCGGTAACACCTGCAACGTGTGCTGCGCCACCTGCACCAGCGATGATAGCGCCAATGCCACGCTCGCGTGCTGACTCTGCGTACTCAACCATGAGGTGGGGTGTGCGGTGCGCTGAAATCACTCGCTTCTCGTACTCGATACCCAACTCCTCCAATGTCTCGACTGCGGCCTTCATTACGTCCCAGTCGCTGGTAGAACCCATAATAACTGCTACTTTCATAATTCTCAATATTTTTGTATTAATTTAACTTTCAAAAAACAAAACAACCGCCAACACTCTATGTGTCAGCGGTCTATGCCCTATATTAGGGAATTTGCACTATATTTTTTAGGCATACCACAAGCGCGTCGTTCACCTGCACCTCATGCTCATGGCATCGGGCTGATAGTTGCGCGGGGGTATATCCTCTTTGATTATTCATGCAACAAAGGTAACGAAAATTTCTTAAATAAGAAATAGTGCTACGCACTTTTATCAACTTTTTTTCAACAAGGCGCAGAAAGGAGACAAAAGAGACAAAATAGACCTTCTTGCGCAAGCAGACAAGCAGACAAGCAGACAAGCGGACAAGCGGACAAGCGGACGAGGGAGCGAACTGAATTTGGGAAGCGTGTTCGTATTTGTCGTTTTGTCCATTCGTCCGTTCGTCGTAGTTTTCTCGTCACACTTTATCACACTTTATCACACTAATCACATCACCCCCACCCCCTGTGATTTTGTGATTTTGTGATTTTGTGATTTTGTGGCGACCGAAGAGACCGAAAAGACCGAAAAGACCGAAGAGAAGTCGCTATCAGCGTCGTTGTCCGAGCCATCCCTTTGGTCCCTATCGTCCCTTTGGTCTCTTTGGTCCCTAAACAACAAAGTAAAAATATTTTATCAAAACACTGCATATCCTGACCTATATGGTTAGGTGTATAGATACATTCTTTTTACCATGTGCGACAACCGCCACATGGAGGGCTCTTGCCACACCAATATCAATATAAAGTATTACATTATGTAGTATATATAATGTGCTATATATCACTATATATACACATGATTATATAGTGTGATAATTGTGTATGGTAAACACTGCGTAGCAACGGCTACACATACTCCACTATTAATAGTTATATGGTTATTTAGCGATTGCCATATAACCTCATAGTTGATATCGAATTAAGGAGTTTAGGGAGTTTAAAGAGTTTAGGGAACGCATACCCTCCCTAAATTCCCTAAATTCCCTAACCTTCCCCATTACGCGCTCTTGCTTATCACAAAATCACAAAATCACAAAATCACAGGGGGTGGGGGTGATGTGATTAGTGTGATAAAGTGTGATAAGGACGATAGGGACTATAGAGACGAAAAAAACTACGACGAACAGACAAACGGACAAAACGACAAATACGAACACGCTTCCCAAATGCAGTTCGCTCCCTCGTCTGCTTGTCTGCTTGTTTGTTTGTCTGCTTGTCTGCTTGTCTGCTTGTCTGCTTGCGCAAGGGACGAAAACGACGAGGGCGTAATATGGCGTACTACCCATTGCCGAGAGAGTTTGTTAGCGGCAGCAGATTGCGGCTTATCACAACAAAGAAAAAAATTCTCTCCCACTATTGCACAAACCAAGAAAAATTCATATCTTTGCGCCAATTATATATAACACTATGAAACGCGCGATGTATAACCATATCTCTAATGCACACTCTCTCCCACAGGTGGCGTGTTGTCGTCGAGGTTTTAATGGTTTGGCATTCACTGTTTTTAATTGATTTTAGCGGCTCTTTGGGCCGCTTATTTTTTATAGTATGGCTAACACAAGAACAATCATCAAAAATGGCTTCATTCCTGGAGTCGGCAAAAGAGATATATCTATCATTGGCGAGCGCATCGCAGAGTGTCGAGAACTCATTGAGACTTCGGCTCTTGACCGCGTCATCGATGCTGAGGGCTTGGTTGTAGCACCAGCATTTGTCGACGTGCACGTACATCTTCGCGAGCCTGGCTACGGCTACAAGGAGCGCATCGCAACGGGCACCATGGCAGCAGCACGCGGAGGCTACTCTACGGTATGCTCAATGCCCAATCTAAACCCTGTTCCCGACTGTGTTGAGAACCTCAAGGAGCAGCAGGATATCATCGACCGCGACGCTAAAATCGAGGTACTACCCTACGCTGCAATCACCATCGGCCGCAAGGGCGAGGAGTTGGTTGACGTGGCGTCGTTGGTAGGTAAGGTCTGCGCATTCTCCGACGATGGCAGCGGTGTGCAGGTTGACGGCATGATGGAGCGCGCCATGGCCGAGGCTGTAAAGCACGACCAGCTTATCGCAGCGCACTGCGAAGTTGAGGAGTTGCTCAAGGGTGGCTACATCCACGATGGCGAGTATGCCAAGTCTCACGGCCATAAGGGCATCTGCTCGGAGAGCGAGTGGGAGCAGGTGAAGCGCGACATCGAGATTGCCGAGCGCTTGGGTTGCCGCTACCACGTATGTCACATCTCAACTAAGGAGACTGTGCAGCTTGTTCGCGAGGCTAAGGCACGTGGCGTGAAGGTGACATGCGAGACAGGTCCCCACTACCTCATCTACACCGACATGGATCTCGAGGAGGATGCACGCTGGAAGATGAACCCACCCATCCGCTCACGAGAGGACCGCGCAGCACTCATCGAGGGCATCAAGGATGGTTCTATCGACATGATTGCTACCGACCACGCACCACACAGCGTTGAGGAGAAGTCACGCGGCTTGAAGGATAGCGCAATGGGTATTGTGGGTCTCGAGACAGCATTCGCAGCGCTCAACACACACTTGGTGCGTAAGGGCGTCATCACTCTCGAGCGCTTGATTGAGCTTATGAGCATCAATCCCCGCAAGGTATTCCGCATCGAGGGTGGCATCAACGCTGGCGACCGTGCCGACGTGGTGCTCATCGACACCGAGAAGCAGTGGCGCGTAGATAGCAACAACTTCTACTCTATGGGTAAGATTACGATGTTCGACGGCACAGAGATGGTTGGCGACGTGGTGATGACACTACATCGTGGTGAGATTGTATATGACAACAAAACAAAATAAAACAAAATAACAAATGAGAAGAGGTTGAAGAAAAAGATGTAGTTTTAGGCTTGCGAAGCCCGAAAAAGCGGAGTTTACTAAAATGTAAATGAGCATTTTGAGGGCGAGCGTAACGACAAAATAGACTTTTTATTCAGCCTCATATAAACAGTTCAGCAGATGAAACCTTTTACCAAAAAACTTGTACTTGAGAACGGCAAAGAGTTTCCAGGCTATGGATTCGGCTCGAACCGTGTAGCGGTATGCGAGATTGTATTCAACACCTCAATGGTGGGCTATCAGGAGATTGTTTCCGACCCTACGTACACCGACCAGATTGTAGTTATGACATACCCTCTCATGGGTAACTACGGATTTATGGATGAGGACTACGAGAGTAAGTTCCCCTCAATGGGTGGTATGGTAGTTCGCGAGTGCTGCGACGCACCCAGCAACTTCCGCTACACCAAGACCATGAACGAGACATTTGAGGAGTTGGACATTCCCGCAATCAGCGGCGTCGACACTCGTATGATTACTCGCATCATCCGTAACGAGGGCACTCAGCGCGCAGCTATCGTCGACATCAACATGTCGCACGAGGAGGCTATGGAGCTTATTCGCACAACAGAGCTTAAGGGCAACCTCTTGGAGCGCATCAGCTGCAAGAAGCGTTGGTTCTCACGTACACCCAACCACAAGTGGGATGTTGTAGCACTCGACTGCGGTATTAAGTACAGCTTCATCCGCCAGCTTAACGCCAAGGGTTGCAACGTGACTATCGTACCTTACAACTCTACAGCCGAGGAGATCATGGCATTCAACCCCGATGGTGTTTTCGTATCTAATGGTCCTGGTAACCCTGCTGATGCAGTTGTTGTATGCAACACCCTCCAGGCGTTGCGTGGCAAACTCCCCATCTTTGGTGTAGACCTCGGTCACCAGCTCATCGCTATGAGCTATGGCGCAGATATCACAAAGATGAAGGTTGGTCACCGTGGTGCTAACCACCCCGTGAAGAACTTGGAGAACGGCAAGCTCGAGATCGTAGTGCAGAACCATGGCTACGCAGTTGATGAGAAGTCGCTCGAGGCAACACCACTCAAGGTTACACACCGCAACATTTTGGATAATGCAATCGCTGGCATCGAGGCATTGGAGGATCACACCTTCTCTGTACAGTATCAGCCCGACTGCTCTCCCGAGTCAAGCAGCACATACCTATTTGATAAATTTATTAAATTGATGGAGGACCAGAAAAATGCCTAAAAGAACAGATATTAAGAAAGTAATGGTTATCGGCTCTGGCCCTATCGTCATTGGCCAGGCTGCAGAGTTTGACTACGCCGGTACACAGGCGTGTCTCGCACTCAAGGAGGAGGGCTACCAGGTTATCTTGGTTAACTCTAACCCCGCAACCATCATGACAGATACCCACATCGCTGACAAGGTCTACATGGAGCCCTTGACATTGGAGTATGTGGCAAAGATTATCCGCTATGAGCGTCCCGACGCTATCGTTCCCGGCTTGGGTGGCCAGACAGGTTTGAACCTCGCTGTGCAGCTCGCAAAGAAGGGCATCTTAGAGGAGTGTGGAGTAGAGATTCTCGGCACGTCGTTCACCTCTATCGAGGAGGCTGAGGACCGTGAGTTGTTCAAGGACCTCTGCGTACGCATTGGCGAGCCTGTCATCCCATCACGCATCACAAACTCTATCGAGGAGGGTGTTAAGGCTGCTAAGGAGATTGGCTACCCCGTAGTTTTGCGTCCCGCGTTTACACTCGGTGGTACAGGTGGTGGTTTTGCCGACAACGAGGATGAGTTGCGCGACGTTATGCGTAACGCCCTCGCATTGTCTCCTATCCACCAGGTACTCGTAGAGAAGAGCATCAAGGGTTACAAGGAGATCGAGTTCGAGGTTATGCGCGACAAGAACGACACGGCTATCGCCATCTGTTCTATGGAGAACGTAGACCCCGTAGGTATCCACACTGGTGACTCTATCGTTGTTGCGCCCAGCCAGACACTCGCAGCTAAGGAGTACAATATGCTCCGCTCAAGCGCCTTGAAGCTTATCCGCGCACTTAAGATTGAGGGTGGTTGCAACGTTCAGTTCGCACTCGACCCCCTCTCATTCAAATACTTCATCATTGAGGTTAACCCCCGCGTAAGCCGCTCTTCAGCCCTCGCATCTAAGGCTAGTGGCTACCCCATCGCTCGCGTTACAGCAAAGGTGGCTGTGGGCATGACCCTCGACGAGATTCAGATTGCTAACACCCCTGCAAGCTTCGAGCCTACACTCGACTACATCGTTACAAAGGTTGCACGCTTCCCCTTCGATAAGTTCAGCGATGCTTCAAACGAGCTCGGCACGCAGATGAAGGCTACGGGTGAGGTTATGTCTGTAGGTCGCACCTTCGAGGAGGGTCTCCTTAAGGCTGTTCGCTCACTCGAGACTGGTGTTTGTCACATATACCACAAGAAGTTCGACACCATGTCAGTTGAGGGCATCCTCGCATACATCCGTAAGGGCACTGACGACCGCATCTACGCTATCGCAGAGCTCATCCGTCGCGGTGTAGACCTCTTGCACGTATACGACAACACTAAGATTGACCTCTTCTTCCTCGAGAAGCTCAAGAACATCGTAGAGATGGAGCGCACCGTGAAGGAGAACGTCAAGAGCACAGAGGTGTTGTACGAAGCTAAGCGCATGGGCTTTAGCGACAAGTTTATCGGTATCCTCTGGGGCATGACCGAGAGCGAGGTATTCCTCATGCGTAAGGCAAACAACATCTTCCCTGTGTACAAGATGATTGACACTTGCGCAGCAGAGTTCGATTCAAAGGTTCCATACCTATATTCTACTTACGAACAGGAGAACGAGTCTGTGGTTACTGACCGCAAGAAGATCGTAGTGCTCGGTTCTGGTCCTATCCGTATTGGTCAGGGTGTTGAGTTCGACTACTCTACTGTTCACGCTATCTGGGCTATCCGCCAGGCAGGCTACGAGGCTATCATCATCAACAACCACCCCGAGACCGTATCTACAGACTACACCACCAGC
>JAFYWG010000035.1 GCA_017558115.1 Alistipes sp. | reverse complement strand
TTCATTGTTAAGGATTAGCGAAACACTTTCACTAATAAATATGTCTGCCGAGAGCAGACCCTCGACAACACAAAATTAAACAAAGTTTTTCAGTTAAGCAAGGATTTTTAGGAAATTAGTGAGTTTAGAGAATTTAATGAAGTTAGTGAACTCGCAGACAACTCTGCCACACCGTGGGAGCAGTCATAGTTTTTACAGAAATAAACAAAAACGAGCGGGAGTCTCACGACTGCCGCTCGCCTTCCAGAAACAAATTCTTATAAACACAACTGCGAAGCACCATTTATAAACTACTAACTCTCCTTAAGATTTGAGCAGAGCAAGAGGGGTGCGATGTTTGGTGGCGACGAAGACGTAGGCTTGGGGTGTTGGGCTATGTGGGCTTGCACACAAATAGTCACAATAACCCAAGCCTAAATGTTGCAACGCAACACACAAAACATTGCACAACTCGCAGACAACTCTGCCACACCGTGGGAGCAGTCATAGTTTTTACAGAAATAAACAAAGTAATAGGCGGGAGTCTCCCGACTGCCGCCTATACTCCAGAAACAAATTCTGTAAAAACTACTAACCCAAACTTAAATAAATGAAGAAACCAAGTGGTTTTCAACCACTTATCGTATTATTTTGCAAATACCTTGCCAAAGTATTTTGCTAAACAATTCTTTCAAAAAGGATGGTGGGACTTCGCAGTGGCACCATCCGTAAACTACTAACCCAAACTGTTTTGAGCAAACTGCTATTTGCCCGAAACTTAAATAAATGAAGAAACCTAACCACGTTGTCTCGTTGCCAACGTAGCTGTATGAGTATATATCAACTCTCGTGCCAATATAACGTTTACGCCAAAAAAATATTGCGCACCACAACTTCGCTTTCGACCTTTTAGCGAGTTTGTTATCCAATATAGATAGAAAAAAGACTGCCAAACATCTGTCTGGCAGTCTTTATATATAGTGTTATGCACCTAAATATCGTGCGATAGTGGGGCGGGAACGGTCTCGCGCATGTCGAAGTCGCCCCAGCGCTCAGCGATGTAGTCGAGTGTTGAAGTAATCTCCTCCACATCGAACGACGTTACGAGCTTGAGGCGTGTCTGCTTGAAGTCGGGCAAACCCTTGAAGTAGTTAGTAAGGTGGCGACGCATCTCGAGGATACCCACACGGTCACCCTTGACCTCGAGCGACTTCGCAAGGTGCTCCTTAGCAATAGCAACGCGCTCGATGACTGAGGGCTGTGGTAGTAGCTCGCCTGTCTCAAGGAAGTGTTTACACTCGCGGAATATCCATGGGCGGCCATATGTCGCACGACCTATCATCACGCCATCCACGCCGTAGCGGTCGAACATAAGTTTACACTTCTCAGCAGAGTCCACGTCGCCATTGCCGATGATGGGGATGGTGATGCGGGGGTCGTTCTTTATCTTGCCGATAAGTGTCCAATCTGCCTCGCCGCGATACATCTGCGAGCGTGTGCGGCCATGGATTGTAAGTGCCGCGATACCAACATCTTGCAAACGAAGGGCTATCTCCTCGATGTTCTTCATCTCGTCGCTCCAGCCGAGGCGCGTCTTTACGGTCACGGGCTTATTTACAGCCTTCACGATTTGGCGCGTCATCTCCACCATAAGGTCGGGGTCCTTCATCATGCCCGATCCAGCACCGCGGTTAGCAATCTTCTTTACGGGGCAGCCGAAGTTGATGTCGATAATATCGGGGTTTGCGGTCTCAGCTATGCGTGCCGCCTCGACCATAGGCTCTATGAGGTGGCCATATATCTGAATGCCCACGGGACGCTCGAACTCTGCGATGTTGAGCTTGGCGCGCGACTTCCAGGCGTCGCGTATCAAGCCATCCGACGATATGAACTCCGTATAGACGACATCAGCACCAAAACGCTTACACATATAGCGAAACGAGGGGTCGGTGACATCCTCCATAGGGGCAAGAAAGAGGGGCTGGTTGCCCAATTCTATATCTGCTATCTTCATAATATGCAATATTTACGACACAAAGGTACGAAATTTTTGTTGTATGTTTAGGATAATTAGGTATTTTTATATTATCTTTGCTATGCCTATGTGCGTAATATATACTTAGGCAGACATATTATTTTATTAGTGAAAGTGTTTCGCTAATCCTTAAAGATGAAATTTGGCGATTTTAGACAACAGGATAACGAATGCTTACATCACTTGTATTGGTATGCTATGTCGGCACGTTCTGTGCCTACTCCACATACTGTACAGGTGTGGAGTATTGTTTATTGTTGTCAAGGCCACGCCAAATGCCTATCTTTAGATAAACGACCATCTCCACACTTTCTTTTTTATATTAACCCGTTATAGGAGGTGGGGCGGACACAAACCATTATCTATTATGAAAGCAAAACATTTACTATTTGCTCTCTGTGCTCTTTCGGTGGGTGTCACTTCTTGTGAGACAATCCTTGGCGATGTGCAGCAACCAACAGAACCTAAGACCTTTACCATGAAGTTTAGCGCAGCAGGCGAGCTTAATGCTACCTATGAGCCCCTAACTCGCTTCACTCCCGACAACCGTGACCTATATGGTGTTCAGGTATGGCATAAGCCTGCTACAACGGGTAGTTATGAGTATTATGCATACGGTCTCTTCGACAATGTAGAGGATATGGAGTTGGAGGTTAAGGAGAACTACATGTATAAGTTTCAGTTTAGACTTATTGATGACGGTAAGGATAAAATATTCTGTGACTCTATCTTGGTAGATAACAACTACTATCTGGGTTATGATCAGCCATTTAGGGGTCAAAATAAGTATAATGGAGCATCAGCAATATCGGTTACAAAGCTAACAAACGAGTTCTCTTATGCTGAGGATAGATATTTCAATGACAATTATTACATCAAGACGCCAGATGGCAAGACAACCAATTATCCAGAAAATATAGATTTCTACTACGGTGAGATTAACGACTACCAGCCAACAGAGGATAGTACAACACTATCTGTATATTTTAAGCGAATGGTTTTCGGATTTAAGATTAATATTGGCGATTACTTCGACAATGGTAAAATTACAGTCAGTCTGCTTGATAAATCGTACACACTAACACCCGAAAATAAAGAGTTTGAGAAAACCTATGCATATTATGAGGTTGGCTCTTCTTTTGGCTATCATGGATGGTACCGCGAAGACGATTTATCAAAGGCATATTCCAATACATCATTAGACTTTAAGTGGACAAAAGCAGATGAGACTGTGGTAGATTGGAAGTCTTATAGTAGCGTGTATTACTATCGTCTAAAGCAGACAGTATTCAATCTTGAGTATTATGGTGAGGATGGTGTAATGGGTGATAACTTTTTTGAGGCACACTACGAGGATACTCCCATAGAGGAGGGTTATAAAAGCTACAAACACGGTAGTGAGCAGGATGACTATAATTGGTAGTAACTCGCCATTCTGCATATCCTAAAAACAGAGCCATCCCATCCGCTGGGATGGCTCTATTGTTATTTATAGGTGCGAATAGTGCAATTTAAGCATACTTTTTTCTTATAAATTTAGATTATTTCGTAAAGAAAACGTACCTTTGTGCCCACGATTATAAATATAGGTAACTATGATTAATGCAGAAGAGTTTATTTTGAGCGTCGTGAAGCGTGCAACCGAGGAGTTGTATGGCGTCGGCGACAACATTCAGATACAGAAGACACGCAAGGAGTTTGAGGGTGACTACACCGTTGTTGTGTTCCCCTTGCTCAAGGCGTCGCGCAAGTCTCCCGAGGCTACAGCTACAGAGTTGGGTGAGAAGATTGTTGCTTCTACTCCCGAAATCAAGTCGTTTAACGTGATTAAGGGCTTCCTTAACCTCGCTATCGACTCATCATTCTGGGCAGCGCGCTTCCAGGAGATTGTTGAGACTGAGAACTACGGCATGGCACCCGCATCGGGTCGCACAATCATGATCGAGTACTCATCGCCCAACACCAACAAGCCTCTCCACCTCGGTCACGTGCGTAACAACTTGCTTGGTTACTCTGTTGCCACCATCCTCAAGGCTAATGGCCACAACGTAATCAAGGTTAACCTTGTGAACGACCGCGGTATCCACATCTGTAAGTCTATGCTCGCATGGCAGCTCTACGGCGGTGGCGAGACCCCTGCATCATCAGGCATGAAGGGTGACCACCTCGTTGGCAAGTACTACGTAGAGTTCGATAAGCACTATAAAGAGCAGGTTAAGGCTCTCGTAGCGGAGAAGGGTATCTCTGAGGATGAGGCTAAGAAGCAGGCTCCTATCATGCTCCAGGCACAGGAGATGTTGCGTAAGTGGGAGGCTAAAGATCCCGAGGTTTACGCTTTGTGGGAGACAATGAATGGCTGGGTATATGAGGGCTTCGACGTAACATACAAGGCTATGGGCGTTGATTTCGACAAGGTATACTACGAGTCGCAGACATACCTCTTGGGTAAGAGCCTCGTAGAGGATGGCTTGAAGAAGGGCATATTCTTCCGCAAGGAGGATAACTCTGTTTGGATTGACCTCGAGGCAGATGGCCTCGACCAGAAGCTCTTGCTCCGTGGCGACGGCACATCGGTATATATGACTCAGGACCTCGGCACAGCGCTCAGCCGCTTCGAGGAGAACAGCCTCGACGATATGATCTACGTTGTGGGTAACGAGCAGAACTACCACTTCCAGGTGCTGAAGCTCGTGTTGAAGAAGCTTGGCTACGAGTGGAGCGACAACATCTTCCACCTCTCTTACGGCATGGTTGAGTTGCCCGAGGGTAAGATGAAGTCTCGCGAGGGTACCGTAGTTGATGCTGACGACCTCATCGCCGACATGATTGGCACAGCACGCGAGATGTCGGACGAGCTCGGAAAGCTCGACGGCTGCTCGGAGCAGGAGGCTGCAGCAATCTGCGAAATGGTAGGTCTCGGCGCCTTGAAGTACTTCATCCTCAAGGTAGACCCCAAGAAGACCATGTTGTTCGACCCACGTGAGTCTATCGACTTCAACGGCAACACAGGCCCCTTCATCCAGTACACTCACGCACGTATCCGCTCTATCTTGCGTAAGGCAGAGGAGGCGGGCATCGATGCAAGCACATATCTTAACGCAGAGTTGCTCCCCGAGGAGGTAGAGCTCGTTAAGGCCTTGGCTGAGTACCCCGCAGTGGTGCGCACAGCGGGTGAGCAGTTCGCTCCTTCGGTTATCGCAGCATACGCCTACGACTTGGCTAAGCAGTTCAATGGCTACTACCACGACCACTCAATCCTCAAGGAGGATAACGAGGCAGTTCGCTCATTGCGCCTTAAGCTTGCGGCAGAGGTGGCACGCGTGATTCGCTCAGCGATGTCGCTCTTGGGCATCAACGTTCCTGAAAGAATGTAATTTGTTGTGATAATAGCGCATCTACTGCCGCTAACGAAATATCTCGTCAATGGGCAGTACGCCATAGTACAGCCCATCGCCTCGAATTTCGCCGAGCGTTGTATCTGCACTATTCTGACAACAAATTGGTTGCAATGGTAGCGCATCTACTGCCGACAACGAATTATCTCAGCAATGAGTAGTGCGCTTTAATAGATGTGGGGGTGTCCAATAGGTGTTGGATAACCCCCTTATTTTTAATAAAATGAAGCATACATATTACATACTTATAGCCCTTACCGCGCTGTTGGTGGCGTGTGGCGGTGCTAAAAATAAGAAAAGCGATGCCAGCGATGCAGAGGTGGTGCACTACGAGCCAGGCACACGTCAGCTCAACGTCGACTTCGACATCTACAGCATCACCACAGAGGAGGAGTTCGAGGAGGCTATCAACCGCTACTGGGACGACTTCGACTTCGAGTGCGCAGAGCGCGTCATAGAGTACGACACCGTGAGCGTCATGCAGGCCTTTGCAGACTATGCCACATACATCAACGTGGGCATGGAGCACACAAAGCGCGACTCTCTACTTAGAGGCCTCATGCACCGCGCCGAGCATAGCCGCCCCATGCTCGACTTCTTCGCACATGTCACCGAGGCTGTGCTTCACGACCCCAACTCTCCCGTGCGCAACGACGAGCTATATATCCCCATCCTCGAGGTGCTGGTGGAGTCACCACTATACGATGAGTATGATCGCATCGCCCCAGCCTACGACTTGGAGTTAGCGCGCAAAAACCGCATTGGCAAGGTGGCAAACGATATCGTATACACCTTAGCAAATGGTCGCACAGGTCGTCTGCACGATATTGATACAGACTATGTTATCTTGATGTTCTCGAATCCCGGTTGCCCTATGTGTCGTGAGATTATCGAGCAGATAGAGGCCTCTCCCCTTATCAACGAGATGATGGAGAACGACCTCTTGGAGATATTGGCTGTATATCCAGATGCCGACCTTGAGGCGTGGCGCAGTCATGCCAATGAGATACCCCGCAGATGGATAAATGCCTACGACGCTGGCATGCGCCTAACCGAAGAGTGTAGCTACAACCTTCAAGCAATTCCTGCGCTCTATTTGCTTGACAACGAGAAGCGTGTAATAATTAAGGATGGTACCTCGGTGGCACAAATCGAGAATGCTATAGCATACTTCGAGGCGATGTAGCATGAGAGACTTCGTGGCCATAGACTTCGAGACCGCTAATAACGAGCCCTCGAGCATCTGCTCGGTGGGCATAGTCGTTGTACGCGACGGTGTGGTGCAGCACCGTCAACACCGCCTTGTGCGCCCTGTGCCCAACTACTACTGCTACCACAATACGCGCACACATGGTCTCACGCGCCGCGATACCGACTTTCAAGTGGGCTTTCCGTTAGTATGGCGCGAGCTACAGCCTATGTTCGCGGGACTACCATTTGTGGCACACAACGCACCCTTCGAGCAGCGCTGCCTAATGGCTGTACACGAGGTGTACAATATGCCCTACCCCAACTACACCTTCCACTGCACATGTAGCACCTCGCGCAAGGTTTTTGGCAAGGAGTTGCCCAACCACCGCCTACCTACAGTGGCCCTCGCGTGTGGATATGAGCTTTCGTCACACCACCACGCCCTTGCCGATGCCGAGGCTTGCGCTGCAATAGCACTTAAAATATTGGAATAATGAAGCATATCGTAGACACATTCACTACTCTGGGAGAGCGACTTACACGCTTTGGCAAGGATGACTCAAGCAATCGCATTATAGATGATGCCATAGCCGCTAATGGCTGGTTTACGCGCACAGACATATTGCGTGCCGTAGGTGCTATATGCTCCGAGATGCTCGACCGCAAGAAGCTGGAGAATTGGCTACGCAACTATATGCAGAGCACAGAGCCTAAGCGCGTTGCCGTCATCATGGCGGGCAACATCCCCTTAGTTGGCTTCTTCGACCTATTATGCGTGCTTACTACGGGCCATGAGTGCCATATAAAACCATCGAGCAAGGATAGTGTACTGATGCGATATATCATTGACACACTGCGAGATATAGACCCCGATATTGCGATATACGACTACTCGGCAGATGCCATCTACGATATGGCAATCGCAACGGGTGGCGACGATGCCAACGCCTACTTCCGCGAGCACTTTGCGGGCACTCGCACGCTGCTTCGCGGTAGCCGACACTCTGTTGCTGTGCTTAACGGCAAGGAGGACACCGAGGAGCTACACGCACTACACAATGACATCACCGCCTACTCGGGTCTCGGATGCCGCTCGGTGTCGATGCTCTTTGTGCCCCGAGGCTATGTGCCATGCTTTGAGCATGGCGTAGCGGAAAATGCAAAGCTAAGGCGCAACATACAGGCTATGCGTGCAACGCTTACGATAGAGGGTGCAGAGTTCTGGGATGCTGGGGCGTTTATAATGCGCCGAGGCGAGGATTTCGCACAGTCATTAGCAGTCGTTACACTCCGCGAATATACAGATATAGAAGAGGTTAAGGCATGGCTAAAAGGCAATGCCGAGCATATTCAGTGTGTAGTATCGAACTTAGGAATTGAGGGCGCACAGCCCCTTGGTCGCGCGCAGCATCCCGCACTTATGGACTATGCTGATGGTGTAGATACGATGCGCTTCCTACTCGACTAACGAGCGATAGACCGCCTCTATCTCATCGCACATCGTGCTCCACGAGAAGCGCTTGCGCTCCTCAATCATATTGTGGGAAAACTCCGCTATGCGGTCACCCTCGAATATGCACTCCAAGGCGTTGCGCACACCCTCGGCCGAAGGGTCGCAGACATATCCCACTACCCCATCAGGTACAATCTCAGCCAAGCCACCCACGCGCGTAACGATGACGGGAGTGCAGAAGTTGTAGCATATCTGTGTCACGCCACTCTGCGTCGCTGTCTTATATGGTAGTACCACGCAGTCCGCCGCCGAGAAGTAGTAGCGCACATCGCCATCAGGCACGAAGAAGTCGTGCAACACAACCTCATCTTGCAATCCAAGTCGCTCTATGTTAGCGATATATTTCTCTCGTGAGGCGTAGAACTCACCCGCAACAAGCAATTTTATACCCTTACGTCTAAACTCGCTCCAAGCATCGAGCAAAGTGTCAAGACCTTTATAGTCGCGTATCAAACCGAAGAACATAGCGTATCGCACCGAGGGTTCGAGACCCAACTTTGCACACGCCTCATCGCGCTCGACGCGTTTACCAAAGTGCTCGAACATAGGGTGTGGCGAAAAGTGCATAGGCACTGAGGTATAGGCCTTTAACTCCTCATGCACCTGCTCCGACATATATACAAATCCATCTACCGAGCGCAAGTAGTAGCGATTGAAAGGTTTGTCGGTAATATGGTGCTCGTGTGGCTCGACATTATCAATTTGGCAGATTACCTTCGTGTGCTTGTTTTTGCGTGCAAGGCGTGCAATAGTGCCGAAGCATGGCGCCATAAAGGGTGTCCAATACTTCATTAGTACAATATCAGGCTTCATCTTGCACAGCTCGCGACCCACGCTCCACCACGAAAGGGGATTTACGGTCGACACCCTGCGACGAATATCGAGGTCGGCGGGTGGTGGTGTATCTACCGTCTGGCTCTTACCTGGAAAGAGCAGCGAGGGATATTGCAGCGTGAAGGTAAGGATATGCACCTCGTAGCCGCGCGACTGATACTCGCGAGCCATGGTCTCCATGATGGATGCCAGACCTCCGCGATATGGGTGCGCAGGACCTACAATAGCAATCCTCAACCTCTTGTGTGTCATGTTATTGCCTATTTGAATTCAACCTTTGCGCGGCACAATACCTTCTCCGCATCGGATGTTATCTCGAACTGACGGGTATTATCCACATCAAGGTAACCAACAGACACAACCTCGCCATAGCGTGCCTCCGCCAAGAAGTTGATGTCAAGACGCATCGCATCACCCTTTTCGAACTGCTCCAAGGGTAGTGTATCGAAGATGAGGTCTATATAGCGCAGGGTGTTCATGTGGCGGTTGAAGTCGATGTCGCTATATACCACAGGGCGTGATATTGATGCTGTGGCCTCCACGGGGCGTAGGCGTGCGGGGGCTGCAATGGGCGAGGGCTCTGCAACGATAAATCTGTCGTGCGCCTCCTTCATAGTAGACATATCTGCTGCCTGGCGAGTCTCCATGTTGAGCACACACCACTGCGACACGCCTGATGCTATAACCATATCACCAATGCGCATGCGGAAGTTACGCGTTGAGGCGAGGCGGTTGAAGTCGCTAATCCAGGTGTCAATCTCTATGTCGGTGTACTGCTCGGGGCGGCTCTCTATCTCCACTGCGAAGCGCATGAGCACCCATGTCAATGAACTATCCTGCAGGACCTCCACACCAAAACCTTTGTTGTGTGCGTCGCTGCCGGCAACATTTAACATATAGTTGATGATTGCACTTGTCGAGGCGCGAAGTGTAAAGTCCACATCCTGTGGCTCAACGCGATATTTATATGTTGTAATCTCTGCCATATATTTGTTTCATTTTTTGCTTTTACAAAGATACAAATAAATTCTATCGGTCGCATTAAATCCTCTAAAATAATGAAATAAACAACCCCTACAGAGCGTTATTTTGTTGTGCAAAAGGTCGAAATAGATACCACATAGAGTAAAACTTATACCTCTATTAGAAAAAATATAGATATTAAAGTATCTATTTAGGCAAAAAATAGTATATTTGCGTGCATTATTATCCAAATTGTGATAATAGCCACGACGTAAAGAGAAAAAAACTTATAACTTACACTTAATAAAAATTTTATGAAAAAATTGTTTTTTGCACTCGTAGCCCTCTTTATTGGTGTTACGACTATCTGTGCACAGGATCCAACAGAGCAGTTGCCTCTCGATCCTGAGGTACGCGTAGGTAAGCTCGACAACGGCATGACCTACTACATCCGCCACAACGAGAAGCCTAAGGGTCAGGCAAGCTTCTACATCTACCACGATGTAGGTGCTATCCAGGAGGATGACGACCAGCAGGGTTTGGCTCACTTCCTCGAGCACATGGCCTTCAATGGTACTAAGAACCTCCCCGACAAGCAGCTTATCGAGAAGCTCGAGACTATCGGTGTTCAGTTCGGTAACAACCTCAACGCCTTCACATCATGGGACTGCACACAGTACATGGTAATGGACCTTCCAGTTAACGAGGAGAACGTAGACTTGGCTCTTCTTATCCTCCACGACTGGTCGCAGTTCATCGCATTGCAGGCTGAGGAGATCGACTCTGAGCGTGGTGTTATCATGGAGGAGCTCCGTACACGCGATGGTGCAAGCCTCCGTGCACAGAATGACATGATCCGCAACCTCTTCAAGGGCTCACTCTACGAGCACCGCAACCTTATCGGTTACCTCGATGGCCTCAAGTCTTTCGACCAGCAGGCATTGGTTAACTTCTACAAGAAGTGGTATCGTCCTGAGTTGCAGGCACTCGTAATCGTTGGTGACATCGATGTAGACCAGATTGAGGCTAAGCTTAAGACCCTCATGGCAGACATCCCCGCATCACCCGCAGATGCTGCACAGAAGGTTATGCACGTTGTTCCCGCAACTGAGGAGCCTATTGTATCTATCTTCACTGATCCTGAGTTGACTCAGTCAAGCGTTATGATGTTCGCTCGTCGTAATGCTCTTCCCAAGGAGATGAACAACACTATCGTTGGCTACTCTGTCAACTTGATCGAGACATTCGCTACAATCATGATGAACGAGCGTTTCGAGGATATCGCGCAGAAGGCTGATGCTCCATTCCTCAATGGTGGCATGTCTGAGGGTGGCATTGGTATCTGCCCCACTATGGCTTCAACAATGTTCTCTGCAACAGCTCACGAGGGTCGCATCGACGATGCTTTCCGCGCTATGTACACAGAGATGGAGCGTATGCGTCGCCACGGCTTCACAGCAGGTGAGTTCGAGCGTGCTAAGCAGGAGATCCTCCGCTGGTCTGAGCGTCAGTACACTAACCGCAACGACGTGAAGAACGCAGAGTACGCACAGCGCTACCTCGACCACTACGCTGATGGCACACCTATGATGGATGCTGAGACTGAGTGGCAGCTCGACCAGATGTTCATCAACAGCCTCTCAGTAGACATAATCAACGAGACTTACTTGCAGATGGTGAAGCCTAACGAGAACCTCGTAATCCTCGCTCGCTCACCACAGAAGGAGGGTCTTGAGGTGCCTACAGCAGAGGATCTTTTGGCTATCAAGGCTGAGGTAGAGGCATCTGAGATCGCACCTTTCGAGGATAACACCGTTATCGAGCCACTTATCAGCAAGTCACTCAAGCTCAAGGGTTCAAAGGTTAAGGCTGTTGAGACTAACGAGTCACTCGGCTACACTGAGTGGACTTTGAAGAACGGCATCAAGGTTGTTGTTCGCCCCTCTACATTGAAGGCTGACGAGGTTATGATCTACGCTACTTCTAAGGGTGGTCAGTCAATGTTGAACGACGCTGACTACTTCACTGGCGACTACCTCCCAATGGTTATGGCACAGTCAGGTATCAGCAAGTTCTCTGCTACTGAGCTTGCTAAGCAGCTCTCTGGTAAGAGCGCATACGCCTCTGTATCTATCGACTCATACGAGCACAGCGTAAATGGCGGTGGTTCACCTAAGGATATCGAGACTATCCTCCAGCTCATGTACCTCAACTTCACAGCTCCTCGCTTCGACGAGACTGACCTCCAGAACTTGAAGAACATGTACGTACCTTACTTCCGTAACATGGAGGCTGATCCCGACTACCACATGGGTAAGGAATTCGCTAAGACTCTCTACAACAACCATCCTCGTCGTCAGGTGACATCTGCAGAGCAGATCGAGTCACTCAACATCGAGACTTTGGCAAACGTACACAAGCAGCTCTTCTCTTACGCTGACGAGTTCCGCTTCGTTATCGTAGGTAACGTAGACCTCAAGACTTTGAAGCCTCTCGTTGAGAAGTATATCGGTTCACTCCCAACTTCTAATAGCGTTAAGTATGCAGTAGTTGACGATGGCGTACGCTTTGCTGAGGGCGAGGTTACTAACGACTTCCGCGTAGCAATGCAGCAGCCTAAGGTTTCTGTATACCTCACTTACAATGGTGCTATCGAGAATAACGCAAAGAACCGCCTCATTCTCAACCTTCTCTCACGCGCTCTCGACTCACGCTACATGGTATCAATCCGCGAGGAGAAGGGTGGTACTTATGGCGTACACGTACAGGATGCTATCGAGGAGGATCCTATGGAGCGCTACATCATGCTCATCGTGTTCGACACTAACGAGGAGCTCGCTGACGAGTTGGTAGATATCTGCTACGCAGAGATCCAGAAGATCGCTGAGAATGGTCCTTTGGCTGACGATATCGCTAAGTCTAAGGAGTTCTTGATGAAGAACTACAGCAACGTCCTCGAGAACAACAGCGGCTGGGTATCGGCTATCTACCGCTGGTATGAGGAGGGTTACAACTTCAAGGAGGAGTACCTCGGCATCTTGGAGAGCATCACACTTGAGGATGTTCAGGCAATGGCTAAGAAGCTCCTTGAGGATGGCAACCGCACATTGGTTATGATGCGCCCTGAGCGTTAATTTCGCATGATAAGAGGCCATTCTCGGCCTCTCAATCAAAGCTCCGAATGGAATGTACGAAAAAGTACTATCCATCCGGAGCTTTTTCATGTCGAGGCCAAGCCGACACCCTAAACTCCTTAATCACCCTAAATTATCTGTTTTATCTCTTGCCTATAGTCCCGCCCTATACCTATATAAGAAAATAATTGGTAGCAGTTTTTTGCGTATTCCATTTTTTTGCTACCTTTGCAGCGGAAAACAGATGTGGAAGGATTTGAACTGATTGCAACCACAATAAAAAAGTGCTAAAACGGTATTCTCAAAAGCCATTAGTGGTCCTTTTTTTTTGGCAATCACCTCAATATTTTTACCGCTGTTTTTAGGTCATCAGCATACGATGGCTCAACACTTTTACGTTTATTAATAACTAAAAACAAGGTATAATTATGGCATTTTTGTTTACTTCAGAGTCGGTATCGGAGGGTCACCCCGATAAAGTTGCCGACCAGATTTCGGACGCTATCCTCGACGAGTTCCTCCGTCACGACCTCAACTCAAAGGTCGCTTGCGAGACACTCTGCACAACAGGTCTCGTAGTAGTATCGGGTGAGGTACGCTCAGAGGGCTATGTAGATATTCAGGGCGTGGCTCGCCGCGTCATCGACCGCATCGGCTACAACCGTAGCGAGTATCAGTTCGACGCTGCATCATGCGGCATCCTCTCGGCTATTCACGAGCAGTCGGCAGACATCAACCAGGGTGTAGACCGCAAGGATGGCGAGGAGCAGGGCGCAGGCGACCAGGGTATCATGTTTGGCTACGCCGTAGAGGAGACACGCGAGTTCATGCCCGCTACACTCATCCTCTCGCACGTAATCCTCAAGGAGCTCGCCGTTATCCGCCGCGAGGGCGAGGTTATGCGCTACTTGCGTCCCGACTCTAAGAGCCAGGTGACAATTGAGTATGGCGACGACCGCCGTCCAAAGCGCGTACACACAATCGTGGTGTCTACACAGCACGACGAGTTCATCCTTCCCACAAATACTCGCACAGAGGCTGAGGCAGAGCGTGAGATGCAGCGCATCATCGCTGATGACGTACGCAACATCCTTATCCCACGCGTAAAGGCACGCCTCGAGCGCGCTAACGATAAGCTTGCGGAGCTCATCAACGACGACTACATCCTCCACGTTAACCCCACAGGCAAGTTCGTGATTGGTGGTCCGCACGGCGACACGGGCCTCACAGGTCGTAAGATCATCGTAGACACCTATGGTGGTCGTGGCGCACATGGTGGTGGTGCATTCTCAGGCAAGGACTCATCGAAGGTAGACCGCTCAGCAGCATACGCAGCACGCCACATCGCAAAGAACATGGTTGCAGCGGGCGTAGCACGCGAGATGCTTGTGCAGGTAAGCTACGCAATCGGTATTGCACAGCCCCTCTCAATCTATGTAGACACATACGGCACATCTAACGTTAACCTTACAGATGGTGAGATCGCCGAGAAGATTAGCGCTATGTTCGACCTCCGTCCTGCGGCTATCGTCGAGCGCTTCGGCTTGAAGTACCCCATCTTCGAGGCTACAGCATCGTATGGCCACTTTGGTCGCCGCCCCTACACCGAGCTTGTACGATTCGTGGGCGATGGCAAGGAGTTCGCCAAGGAGGTAGAGTTCTTCTCATGGGAGAAACTCGACGAGGTAGACAACATCAAGCAGGCGTTTGGCATCTAAGAGGTAAAAAAAACTTCTATATGTAAAAGGCTCGATAACAACGACTTAGTTATCGGGCCTTAAATTTTATTAAAAAAAGTTGCCAAAAAGTTTGCAGAATAAAAAATTGTTGCTACCTTTGCACTCGCAAAACAAAGGAATTGCCCAGGTGGTGAAATTGGTAGACACGCCACTTTGAGGGGGTGGTGGGCGCAAGCCCGTG